>CASERW010000019.1 GCA_949290445.1 Aeriscardovia aeriphila
CACTTCGCCATCGAAGCGGGAAAAGACCAAGTTACACTCCTCACATGTACCCCGTATGGCGTCAACAATAAACGTATGCTCGTTACAGGTCAGAGAGTGAAAATTCCTGATCCTGCACCTGACCCGAAAACTGTTCCACAAGATCATCCAGAATACTGGCTTATCGCTGGTGTTGTTGTAGTTTGGCTGTTATTTATCCTCTTTGTTTTGTTGATTATCAATAAGAGAAAGAAGCGTTCTGCTCGTTCACTCCCAGCACAGCACATGGCAGCGTATAATAAAAATAAGAGAGCTTGAGGGAAGAATTTCTGTGAATTCATCGACATTTGATTCACAAGAGAGGAAGGGCGTCATGAAGAAGTATATTCAGCCCTATGCGAATCGTACGTCGATGCGTCATCGTGTAAACGCCATTATTGCTGTTCTGCTCAGTGTAGTCATGATTGTAGGAATGGCTTCAGGAATCGTTCCAGCAATCCTGCCAATCTTGAAGCATGCCCAAGCAGCTGAACAGACACCAGCGTATGTGACGGCAGGCTTAGTGAAGAATTCCGACGGGACAGGCTTCGGAACAACAAACCAGAGCTTCATCAACTCTGAGAATGGCTTTGAAGTGGGAGATAACGGTCCACATGATGGAGTTGTTTCCTCTGGCGATGTGGTGAGCTACAACCTGAAGCTCGCGTTCACTGCGTCCAAGAAGCGTGCTGTTCGTGTACGCTGGACTTTTGATAATGCGCCATATTTGGAAGGCTCAAACGCTTTCTGCTTCTCTGGCTCTCAAGTTCAGGCAATTAAGCAAGACGATGGTTCCTGCATCTTTATCGTTCCTACCGGCGCTGTGGAATCTCTCACCCGTGAAGTGTACTTGAAGGCAAAGGACACCGGTGGTCGCGTTGTGCCGGATCAGCGTGCTGTGCTCACTATTGAGCGAGTCGAGCAAGACCATGATGGTAACTGGGTTCTTGCTGGTCAGCAGATTGTCAATGAAACCTCCCCGGTGACGGTGGTGTCCGCTCCTGCAGCTGATGTGACAATCCGCAACTATTCCAATTCCTCTTCAGAGCGCCGCACGTGGATGAGTGAAAATGGTGATTCTACAGGCTACTTCGACTTGGTCGTTGAACCATTGAGCTACCCGGGCTGGTCGACACATGGTGCATCCACCTCGGGAGCATGGTGGGGAACAGTAAATGTAGCCACATTCCCTCAGGAGGTCACCTGGCAGCTGAAGCATACTGTCACCGACGCTGATGGAAGCACTCACGAAGAAGTAGTGGATGTTCCCCGTACTGGTGATACCTTGACGCTGCCGAAAATCCACGGTGACGCACAGCTCATCTGGACAGCTCCCAATACCATCATGGGAGATGATTGGAAAGAAAATCAGACGAAGTCTTTCGACATTCAGATTCTCCCCGACAAGAAGAGCTTCTCTTCTGATGATGGCTCCGCTCAAGCATTGCTCAATATGAGTACCGGCACTGAGCCTGGTCTGAACCAGCCGAAGGATTACAACACTCGTAATGACGAGATCAATTCGCAGAAGGGCTATCCTTACCCGAATAACGACTGGTCGCGTGCGAATATGACCCGTCCATCGCCATCTCCTTCGCCAGGTGGCAAGGATATTACTCGTCCGTGGACATGGGGTCGTACCGTCTTTGATCCTGCAAATCAGGATTTCGATAAAGCACAACAGGAAAGGTCTGTTTCTGCTCATACCGGCGATGGCTCAGATGTCGTATCGCAAAATACGCAGGTCCGCATTCGCCTTGCCTATGACACTGCCTACTACCATCCGGTTGCTGGTCAGCCCATTGTTCTGGAGGACTTCTGGCGCAAAGATGAGCAGTTCTGGGACGGCGATGTTGACCAACTCAAGGTTGTTCAAAAATATGACCAAACTAGTCTTCACCCTGATTGGAAATCTTTCGAAACTACGCTGACTCGCGGCGAAGATTATGACGTCTACTACACCACAACAGACCCTGCTATTACTCCAACTGGTAATCTTCAATGGCGTTCAGTGGGAGATAATTGGACTCTGAATCCTCCAGCTCAAAGAGATAAGTCTATTGTGGGTATCCGCTTTGTCATTAAGGGCGACAAAGTTAACTACAACTACGGGCGTATTACAGCAAGCTTCGTCGCACGCGCGGGCCTCCCTCATGACCCTGACCACCCAGACCAGTTGGCCACGGGTGATGGTGAAGTTGCTGACTACATGCAGTCGACATGGTATTCGCAGCACGAAGGCAGCGATCAGCCAAGTGAAATGCGCAGCACCAACGACAACTACTACAACGTCACCCAGCCACGTGACCCTACAGCTGACCTTGAAATCGAACTCGAAGCGGAAAGCCCTAACGGAACGAAGCGTGATGCGGGTAATGCACTTCCGGGTGATTTGGCGCACTTTACTTTGACGCCGGTTGTCAAGGGCATCATGCTTTCTGGTACAGCGGTCAAGCCAGAGATTCGCATTCCGCTTCCTGACGGCATGCTGTCGCCTCGCATGTACAAGGGGCCGTGGAACTTGCGTGTGGAAGAGGTCGATGGCCAGAAGTACATCGTTCTCACTCCTAACACCGAGGATGGCAAGTTCACCCCAACCGTGGATATTCACGGTGATGCCACACTACCTAAAATCGAGTTCTACACGGATATTGGAAACCGTGCCGCGGGCTTGATTATGGCTAATGCTGTTCTCACTGTCGATACCGATGCTAATGGTTCTGTTCCTGCTAAGACGACCACTCCTGTGGCGCGTAACGCACAGCTGCAGATCGGTTCGAACTGGGCACAAGGTGCAGCGCTGGACGCTATTAAGCCTCAGGTCGAAGTGCGCGATCAAATCGGCTACGAATTCAACATCGCCGCTCGCGGTACTGGCCGTGAAGGTACATCGACCACGGTTATTCGTTTGCCTGCCTCCGACACTGATAAGGCTATGCGCGGTAAAGGCTGCTCTTCCGATGAGCAGGATGCCACGGACTGCCAAGGCCTTGACGGAACATGGAATAGTTATGAGAGCGGCTACAGCCAGTATCACGGCGGGTGGAAGTTCTCCTCTCCAGTAACTCTGGAACAAGATGACTCCACTCCAACTGAGTTCGCCTATGCGGTCGATAACATCTACAGTGAAGACCCTGCTGACTACAAGTGGATGACGTGGGATGAACTGCAGAAGCTCCCTGAAGACCAGCGTAAGGTTACCGCAATACGTGTTGTCAGCACCTTTACTGATACGACTGACCCTACCGATGGAACATCACTGGGCATTGCAGCCGCTCACGGTAGCTTCAACCTTGAGATTACTGACACCAACCAGGCGAACGATAAGTACGTCGCGTGGATTGGTAAGTCGCGCTTCACCCAAGAGATTCCACCGGATAAGCAGGCTCCGACTGTTCCATTCCCAGCAGTGGTCACCACTGTTGCAGGAACACTTTCCGGTACCGTGTGGTGGGATCAAGACCGCAGCACCACCATCGGTAAGAAGGAAGAGCGCATTGAAGGCGTGAACGTCAGCCTGTGGATGGTCGACAAGGAAGGCAGCAAGCTTTCCGATAAGCCATATGCCATCCAGAAAACTGATGAACAAGGCTTCTACAAGTTCACCAACTTGCATTCTGGCAACTACCTTGTCACCGTTGAACGTCACGACGGTACCGTTACCGACACTGGCGTTCAAACACTGGTAAATACCTACTACAACCAGCAGAAGGACGTTGAGCGAACCCGCACGTACAAGAAGGTGCTGGACCAAACGCTACCTGACAACTCGGGAACGATTGCTCTTCCTGCTGCGCAGGATGTTACCAAGGTGGACTTTGGCTACATCAAGCCTGACCCGAAGGTGACTCTTGATAAGACGACCCAGCAGTTCACGTGTACAGACGAGCGTTGCCACGTAGCCTGGGACGTTGTCGTCAACAACCCGGGTACGGAACCACTTCCTACGAGCTCGGTGATGACTGACCGCATGTCCAAGGACGTCACTCGCGTTCAGGTAACTGTCGGTACACACACAAGCTCGCCGAAACCGATGTCCTTCACTTCCGTGTCTAATGGTTATAACCACACCGTGGCACTCGACCAGCAAGGCCATATTTGGACGTGGGGCGATAACTCGCACTACCAGTTGGGTGATGGCACGAATGTAAGCCGTACCACGCCGAAGCAGATCACGGTGAATAACGATCCAAGCTTGAAGTTCGTTCAGGTGGAAGCTGGCGAAGACCACACCATGGCTGTTGATTCCCAAGGTCGTTTGTGGGGCTGGGGTTTGAATGACCGCTGGCAGGTGACAGGTAACCCACAGGCTCTCCTCAAGTCGACAGGCGGAGCATATAACGGTAAGCCATCATTGAATTCCGGTTTGTGGGAGATTACTTCCCCTCGCTTGGTGGATTTCAAAGACCCTCAAGGCAATGAGCTGAAGACGACGAGTGGACAGCCAATCAAAGTCGCTTCCGTTTCATCACGCTACGCTACCACTATTGTCATCGACCAAGAAGGCAAGCTGTGGAGCTGGGGTTGGAACTGGGGCTTTGCTGCAGGCCAATCCAAAATCCCTACAAGTTGGGTTGTTCCTATCGCACCAGTGCAGACCTGTGACTCTAACTGCAACGCCAAGAAGGATGGTATTGGTAATCTCCCTTCAAACGTAACGTTCAGCAAGGTCGTTACTGGTGACCGATTCGCCCTTGCATTGGGTACTAACGGTGAAGTCTACGGCTTTGGTGGAGAGCTGTGGGGCGAACAGGGTAGGTCTTCTACGGCTGCAGGTAACTATCCTCCAGCCCGTTTGACCTTTGCAGTTGGCCTCGCCAAGGATATCGCTGCATCAGAGAACAGTACCTTCATTACCGGCATTGATGGAAATGTCTATGTTGCAGGACGTAACGATTTCGGCCAGTTAGGCTTGGGTTATAAGAATGGCTCGACTACTGCACGTTGGCTCAACAACACCTACCAGAAGTCTGATTCGGTGTCTGCTCTGAAGCCAACCGAGATGTGGGGAGGTGATTCCAACACTGTTGCTTTGGCAGCAGATGGATCCCTTTACGCATGGGGCGGCAATAAGAGCGGTCAGCTCGGAGAATCTGCGAATGGTCAATTGCAGACGAGCCCAGTGAAGCTGGTGGATGCTTCCTTGAATCCGCAGATGGCTGCGGTGTCATCAAAGCGTTCAGAATTGCACGGTTGGACGGATTCGAGTAATGCTCCCGTCCAAAGCAACTTCCCTGCGGCTGACATTGGCTATATCACTGCCCTCGTGGACGGCAAAGTCGATGAAACGACAGCTATTGCTGGCTTCGGAAACGATGCCAACGGGCAGTTGGGCGACGGTAAGACGACTACCGACCCAGTAACAAAGATGACCTTCGCGGCAATTCCATTCGATTTCACTGCTCAACCACCAGCAGACCCATCTGCTCAGAGCATCGACCCTGTATCGACAGTGGATAAGGGTAGTTATGTAGAACGAACATACAACCCTCTGCAAGAAGTTCCTGCAGGCGGCCAGCTCGTCTTCCACATCACCGGTGAGATGATCCGACGCAATGAAGACCAGCGCGTGTTCAACCAAGCCTTCTTCACTTCGGATAAAACTCCATACTCTGTCACCACGGATGGCGAAGTCACGCAAGGTGTGCCACACGCTATCAACGAAAAGGCAAGCACACCAAGCGTGCCTGACGTATCCAAGCTGGACACCACCACGCTCGACATCACAGGTAATAAAACCTGCATGACAGGCACGGATGATGCCACAGCAGAGCACTCCTTCGCACTCTCAGGAGAAGACTCCTGCGACCAAGTGGGCTTGGTCATTCCTCACTCTTCTGTCACGCCAGTGCTGGGCTCCATTTCTGGTGTGATGTGGAGAGATAACAACAAGGATGGCAAGCGCGACCCTAACGAGCCTGTTGTGCCAGGAATTAAGGTGTACTTGCTCGACTCCAACGGAAACCGCATCCCCGGTTATGAAACCATCACCGACGAAAACGGTGCATACAGTTTCACTGACCTCGAACTGGCCACATACCGTGTTCAGTTCAGCGAAGTACCACGCTCACCATTCACCCAAAGCGATGTGAATGATAGCAACCCGACAACTGATATGAGCTCGGATGATTCTGACGTCTCCTTCGATAAGGACACGTACGGAATGGATACAGCTATCATCACCTTGACCACAGAACAGAAGGATAAAGAGCACATCGATGCCGGTGTGCTTCCTGCCAAGCCATGGATGGGTGCTATGCCACAAACAGGCCTCGGTTGGTGGGTGTTCGTCCTGCTCGGTTCGGCTCTTCTCACTTTCGCAGGTGCCGCATGGGAGTTGACTCGCAAGGACGACAGCGTGCGCGAGTAATAACGAATAATTGGGAAATGCCTCCACGGCATGCTGTGTTACCACAGTGTGCCGTGGAGGTATTACTATGTAAGTAGTATCCTGAATGATCTTCTGAGATGCACATGAGTAGCAAAGAGGCTACGGCAAGTGCAGTGCTCAGCCGATAGGGGAGAGAAACATGGTAGGACCTAACTACTCGCAACGCTCAGAAGATTACTTACGCCCCAACGAGCCCGCCAAAAAACACAAGCGCGGCCGATTCGGTGGCCTCATCGTCACCCTCGTCATCATCATCGCCCTCATCGTCACCGCCGCTTACGTCATCCGATTTCGCAACTCTCATCACACTTTCGCAGCAGACCCGCGCACACCTAAGTCCGTGGAAAATGCGCTGTCAGACTATTCCAGCCGCATCAGGCAAGCTATTCTCAAACCGCAAGAAGATGCGGACGCAGAAGCCGCAGTCGGTGCAGTCACAGATGATGTGAGCAAACTGGCAATCTTGAACGCTACAGGATTAACAGAAAACGAATACCTTAAGCCCCAACAGGCAACAGTTAACCAAGTAGTTGCTTCCTTCACCAAAAAGCCGAGCGGCTACGAAGTACTGACCTACCAGACGAGTGTCGTGGAATATACGCCGCAGGAAGGTACGACGATCACCATTAATGGTGTGAAAAAGGACCTGCTTGTCACCTCAACATCGCAAATGCATCGCTTGAGCATGAAAGCTGAAAATGGGATTGGCAATCTCAGTGTGAACAAGGATGAGGTAGTGTCACCCTCTGCTGCGCCGACAGCCACCACCATGCTCGCCACACTGCCGCAAGAAGACGGCGATGCAGCCAAACCAGCAAGCTCAAGTGCCACCTCAGCCAGCGGCTTTAACCCGG
Source organism: Aeriscardovia aeriphila (assembly GCA_949290445.1). Classification (GTDB taxonomy): domain Bacteria; phylum Actinomycetota; class Actinomycetes; order Actinomycetales; family Bifidobacteriaceae; genus Aeriscardovia; species Aeriscardovia aeriphila_A. The sequence goes on from CASERW010000019.1 coordinate 7,264, forward strand.
GACGAGCCGTAGAATATGCGGAAAACTGGGCGCGAGTGGGAGCAGAAAGCGTCGACGATGCAGAAGTGCGCGGCGGACGCTACCCGGGCGAAGTGCTCAACCAAAAGTACCCCTATTACGGCAACGACAATTGCGCGAACTTCGTCTCCCAAGCCCTCGCGGCCGGAGGGCTGAAGCGCGCCAACTCGCTCAAACTCGACGTGAAGAATCCGGATGCCTGGAGCGACGGGCTGTGGCTCACCCTTGGGGTGAAAGCGACCCGAACCTGGACTCTCGCTAATGCCAACTTCGCGTACATGCTCTCCAAATCTGGCCACTACGTCCAAGCCGGAGAAGCGGATGGCAAGAGCATGGAGCAGATGGCCGGTTTGAAGCCCGGCTCGCTCATCTACGCTGCGTGGAATGGCGGAGAAAACAAGGACCATGTGGCCCTCGTCGTCGGGCAACTGAGCCGCGGCAAGAAGTCGCAGCCGATCATCTCGCAAAAAGGCTGGAACCAGTACAACATGCCGTTGAGTGCTCACCGCGCCCACGAGCTGCAGCAGCACAAGAACGCGCGCTGGACGGCGCTGGCAGTGAAGTAGTGACGCGCCACGGTAATTTTTGAACAATTAATTCCACCGAGAGGGAGGGGCACATGCTCCGCGTTGATGAGTTGACAGAAGAACAGGTTCGCGCCTTGCACGACGAACACCACATGGTCAGCCCGATCGAGCAGACGCCAGCTTGGGCGTGCTACCAGGCGAGCATCGAAGGCCGCGAGCCGTGGGGATGGCTGGGAATCTATGAGGATGAGCAGTTCCTCGCCTACGCCCTCGCCATTGCATACCATACGCACGGCTACACGTACCTCAACGTGCTTCATGGGCCATGCTGGGTTAATAAGCCCGACGAGCAGCGGGAAACGCAGGCTTTCGCCGCGCTGCGCAGATTTGTTCATAGCCGCGATAAGTCCGTGGTTTTTGTGAGATTAGCAGCGTGGAATGCAACCCTGACGAGCCCTGTTCTTTCCACTATTGCGTATGATTCGACAGTCGTGGTTGACTTGCATGGTAGCGATGAGGAAATTTTGAGGCGCATGCCGAGCCGTGGGCGTGCAAACGTTCGCAAAGCGTTGCGTGAAAGCCCAGCTGAGTGCGCGGATGAGACGCAGCGGGCTCTTCGGAGCTTTGACGAGTATTACGGGGTGATGGTGGATACCGCTCAGCGCGATGGTTTCACTCCTGCTCCGGCCAGCACCTATGCTTCGATGTTGCGTGAATTGGGCCCCGAGCACGCCCGGCTGTACGTAGGCCGAATTGACGGGGTGGTGTCGAATTGGTGCTTGATGACGCTCAATGATAATCAGGCGGTGTACTACTACGGATGCATGAGTACGGCCGTTCGCAAGTTGCGTGCACCGGACAAGCTGTTCTACTACGCTTTCTGCGACCTGGGCCGGCAGGGTTATGACACTCTCGACATGATGGGCATTGGTTCGCCGTTCTGCCCGCAGCTCAACACGCTCAACCAGTTCAAAACGAAATTTGCGCCTGAGATTACCACTATTGCTCCGGCACGAGATCTGCCTGTTCGTTCGCATTTCTATGCGGCCTTAGTTCAGGCCAAAGCGCTGCGTGCCAAGTTGCGTACTGTTCTGCGCACGCTGAAGAGCCAAGCGAAGTAGGAGAGTGGTTGCGGCCGGTCGTTATGGTAGCTGGCTACTGCTGCAGGCCGCTGTTGCTGTGTGCGGTGGCGGCCTCAGTGTCAGACGGGCCAGATACGCAAAAAGCCTTGGGCGAACCCAAGGCTTCGTGGTGGCTCCGAACGGTGTCGATCCGTTGACCTCACGATTTTCAGTCGTACGCTCTACCAACTGAGCTACAGAGCCAAAACAGCTTCCTAAAAGATTAGAAAACTGAAAGCGACCCGTAACGGACTTGAACCGTCGACCTCCGCCGTGACAGGGCGGCGCTCTAACCAACTGAGCTAACGGGCCTGGTGTGAAAACAACCAAGAGATAAATATACAGATATCCAGAAAGGATGCAACTGCCAAAATGAGGAAGTGAGCAATTGCAAGGGCTCAACGGCGTGTCATTATAGTTCGAGCGAGGTACTTTTTAACCTTTTTGCAGCTGGTTATTCGTTCAATTTCTCTGTCCGCGGCGTGTTGCTTCATCGCACACCGGCCGTAGGCTGGAAACAAGTGAGGAGGGGAGATGGGCCACAAAAATAAGGCAAATAAAGCCAGTAGCGCGAAGCAAAGCGTAACTACAGCCGGCAACACGAATAACGCGAGCAAAGTACCAAGCGCCTCTGCGGCCGGTGCAAACCCCGCCGCCAGTGTGCCAACTCAGAGCGCTGCTGACACGACAGACTACGCGGCAGATTACACACCAGCTGGCTACCACGCAGGGCTCATCACCGTCGTCACGCCGGGCAGTGACAAACTTCAGGCAGCTTTAGCCTCGGCGGACAAGCAAGCCATCGCCCAGGCTGCCAGCGAATTCGAATTTTCACGCTATGAAGACCGCAAATCCGTATTCCTCGGCCACATCAAGCATGTAGAAACCGCGCAGGAAGTAGACGAGTTCGTCGCACAAATCCGCCAGGCAAACCCTGCCGCTCGCCATGTGACGCATGCTGCCGTGCTTTCTGCCGGTTCAGGAATGGAACGGATGAGCGACGACGGTGAGCCGCAAGGAACTGCTGGACGCCAAATTCTTGACATCATCCGCAAGAAAGGCCTCAGCGACGTCGTGTGTACAGTTACTCGCTATTTTGGTGGGATTTTGCTGGGAGCTGGCGGCTTGGTTCGCGCCTACTCGTCGACCGCCGCGCAAGCTCTCGATGCCGTGCCTCAAGCCCAACTCGCCTTGCAAGCGCGCTTTGAGCTCACGGTGAACTACTCGCAGCAAAAGGACCTCGACCACATTCTCAACAGCCTCGACGCCACGGTAATTTCGCGAAACTGGGGTGAAAACGTCGAGTCGCTGGTAGGCCTCGACCCGCTCCAGATTGACACTTTTCGTACTCGAATCCGCGACAGCTTTGCAGGTGCTGTTACGCCGGTTCAGCTCATGAGTGAGCCAACGCAAGTGCCGGTGAAGAAGGCGGACTGATAATCTTGAGAAATACTGAGTAAGGGGAGGGGAGCATGGCAGAAAGCAAGCCAGTAGACGAGAATTACGAGACGCTGACGCAAGCCTACGAGCGGATTCGCCACTCGCACGATGCCCAAGCTTTGCATGAAATTGCTCGCCAGCCGCTGCCTCAACGCTCCGACCAGTCAGCCTTCTCGCGCGCCACCGCACTGTTGGAGGCTGTTGCGGGAAATTTGACGACGCCGGTTGAGGACAGGATTTACCTTGGCCAAGAAATGCCCTTCCCTAACGTTTTGGTTAAGCTTTCCTCTGACCCCGACCCTCGAGTACGTGAAGCTGTGGCCGCCAATGCCAACGATAAGAACTGGCTGGTGGGTCAGCTGACCAAGGACCCCGAGCAGCGGGTGCGAACGGCGGCGCTTCTCAACCCCCAGACGTCGTGGAAAATGAGGCTTGAGGGTGCGCAGGATGCGAACACCTCGGTGGAAGCGTTGGAATATTTGGCTCAGCAGGGCTTGGGTGAGGATGCCAAGGGGCCGACGATTTTGGCGACGATGGTGCGTCACGCGGTTGCGCTCAATCCGACGTCGCCGCGCGAGCTGGTGGAAAGCTTGAAGAATGACCCTGAGGAGGATGTGCGCAGGGCGGTGAAGAGGCGTCTGGAGAAGGGCGCGACTGAGAAGGTGGTGACGCCGTTACCAGTGCAGTCGGTGCCGGGGCGCGGGCCGATTGGGCTGAGGAGTGCGGACGAGAGCGCGTAGCCGCGGATTCAGAGCTGCGGGTGGCGGGTGGCGCGCTGATAATCTTCAGCAAGGGGCAAGAGTGACCAGGGGAAAGCGGCTTGTTTGAAGCGGGCCTATGAAAACGATGTCAGTAACCGGCAGGTAACGTAATCAAAAGAGCTTAAATTGCAATAAGTCCACGATTATGAAAACTAATGCAATTTAAGTTTCGAAAAGCTCCCACGGCGGTTATTTTCATGTATCGTTGAAGTATGGCAGAAATGACAGAAAGCCAGGAGCGCCTCGCACGTCCGCTCATCAAACTGGCTCGCTTAAACAATGTAGCAACGTCGTACATTGGTCAATTGGGTGAATTCCATGAGATCGACGACGACGTTCTCGTGCGCGTTCTCGAGGCTTTAGGTGTCGATGCATCCAGCCCTGAGGCGATTTCTGAATCACTGAAGCAGACGAGCGCAAAGAAGCGCATCCGTCTGGTTTCAGGTACCAGCTTGGCCACTTTCGGCCAGGAATCTCGTGTGTACATCAACCATGATGCCAACGAGATCCCTGTTGTTACGCTCACTTTGGAAGACGGCAGCACCTATGCTGGTAAGCTCACTGTCAGCGATGGAGATGGCAGCGCCGCCTACCCATACGAGGATGCCTTCTACGTCTCCTCCTCTGTGGTCATTCCAGCAGACGTCCCGCTGGGCTACCACACGCTCACCGTTACTTGCGGCGAGCAGAGCGCAACTTCCCGCCTGATCGTCGCCCCAGAGCGCGTTCCACTGCTCCCTGGTTTGGTGAACGGCCAAATGTGGGGTTGGATGGCTCAGCTCTACTCGGTCCGTTCCCACACCTCGTGGGGCGTTGGCGACTTTGCTGATCTCGCTCTGTTGCTGCGCGATGCTGCCCAAAAGACTCACGCTGACTACATGCTCGTCAACCCTCTGCATGCTGGTGAGCCTGTCGCTCCTCTGACTCCATCGCCATACCTTCCTGACTCTCGCCGTTTCATCAACGTCACGTATATTCGCCCAGAAGACGTTCCTGAGTACGAGAGCCTCTCGGCCGCAGACCGCGCTGAAGTGGAAAAGCTCCACGCCAGCGTTGCTGCACTCAACGACGACGTGACCAAGATCGATCGTGACGCCATGTGGACGGCAAAGATGCCAGCTCTGTGGCGCATCTACCGTGCTCCTCGTTCAGAAGCTCGTCAGCAGGCTTACGAGAAGTTCTTGGCTCAGCAGGGCTCGGAGCTCGATGCTTATGCTACGTGGTGCGTGTGCTTCGACATGTGGGGTGAGCCTCAAGATACTCCAGATTCCTGGATTCGCCGGTATTCCATCACATCGCCTGAGGTCAAGGAGCTCATTGCTTCTCACCAGGAAACCTTCGATTTCTACCGCTGGCTGCAATGGGTTGCCACTGATCAGCTGGCGGCAGCTCAGCATGCTTCTCAAGCTGCTGGCATGCGCATTGGTTTGATGATGGATATGGCCGTTGGTGTCCACCCGCTGGGTGCTGACGTGTGGGGCCACCCAGAGCGCTTTGCTAAGAACGTCTCTGTGGGTGCCCCGCCAGATTTCTACAACCAGCAGGGTCAGGATTGGTCTCAGCCTCCATTCAACCCGAACTATTTGGAGGATTCGGGTTACCAGGCATACTCCGATCTGATTCACCAGATGTTCCAGGGTGCTGGCGCTCTGCGAATCGACCATATTCTGGGCTTGTTCCGCTTGTGGTGGGTTCCTGCAGGTCGCACGGCCAAGTACGGCACCTACGTTCACTACGATTACAACGTGATGCTCGGCATTTTGGCTATTGAGGCCACTCGTGCTCATGGCGTGATCGTGGGCGAGGACTTGGGTGTCGTTCCTGATTACGTCGCTACAGAGCTCAAGAAGCATGGCTTGTTGGGCTCGGTTATCGAGTGGTTCTCTAAGGATGGCAATGGTAACTTTGTCGATCCGAAGACGTACCGCGAGATGGCAATCACTTCGGTGACAACGCATGACCTTCCTCCAACGGCTGGCTACCTCAACTATGAGCAGGTCAAGATTCGTGAAGAGCTGGGCTTGTTGACTGAGCCTGTGGAGAGCTTTAAGGCTGAGATGGTCAAGGAGCACAAAGCTTTGCTGAGCTTCTTGGTTTCTGGTGGCTTCTTGGATCAGTCTGCTGCTGATGACGAGGCTCATCACGAGCAAGACATTATCGAGGCAATGCATAAGGTTATCAAGGCTTCCCCGTCGAAGCTGTTGAATGCTGCTATTGTCGACGCTGTTGGCGAGAGGCGTACACAAAACCAGCCTGGCACGAATAATGAGTACCCGAACTGGCGTGTTCCTCTGGCTGATGGCCAGCTCAACCCGGTTTACGCTGAGGACCTCTTCTCGCTTCCTCGCGTTCAAAGCTTGGCTCGCGTCATGAACCAGTAAGCCTTAAGATTATCAGGCTGCGCTCAATCACTGGGCTGGACCCGATCATTCGGCTTTGCTGAATCTTTGGGGGCATAATGTGATGGGGCTCCACTGGATCATCGAGCTGCGCTGGATCATCGAGCTACGCTGGATCATCGAGCTACGCTGTGGGGTTTGTGCTGTTGCACGAACCCCATTTTTATGTTCTGACACTGCATTTTTCGGGTTTACAGGCCTGTGGATGCGAGGTTGAGAAATACTTATGTTTTCAGTGAAACGAACGCGAGTTTGTGCCGTGGAATGAAGCTCAGCTGAAGCGTTGAAACAGGGGAGGGGTTGCTCTATAATCGGCAACGTTGTGTTTCCTCGGGTCCAGCTGAAAGCGCCTTCCCACTCGCTGCGCGGACTTCAGGGAACCCACGGAAAGGCAGTACGTCATTCTGATGCAACTAGGAGTGATACGGCTGCAGAAACACAATAGAGAAAAGGTCCAATCGTGAAGACATTTTCACCAAAGCCGCAGGATCTGACCCACAACTGGTACATCGTCGATGCATCTGATGTTGTGCTCGGTCGCCTTGCAAGCCAGATTGCTAACGTCCTTCGTGGTAAGACGAAGCCAACTTATGCTCCACACGCTGATTCCGGCGATTTCGTCGTTGTGATCAACGCCAGCAAGTTCGTCACCACTGGTAACAAGGGCTCCAAGAACCTGTACCACCACTCTGGTTTCCCAGGTGGTCTGCGCCATGCTTCCTACTCCGAGCTTCGTGATAAGGATCCAGAGCGCGTCATCAAGAGTGCTGTTAAGGGCATGATGCCAAAGAACAAGCTCTCTGCGGTTCAGCTTAAGCGTCTGCGCGTCTTCCCGGGCGAGGACTATCCATATCAGGCACAGAAGCCAGTAAAGCTGGAGATCGCTAAGATCAACCAGCAGGCTAAGTGAGTTCGGTCAAGGAAAGGATCATGGAAATGGCAGAAAACACCAACATGGCTGCTCCAGAGCTGAACTCTGAGGATCAAGCCGTTTACACTTCTGAAACCAACGCTGGTGCAGGTACTGGTACCTCCATCGTTGCTCCTGGTTATGGCACTGGCCGCCGCAAGGAGGCCGTCGCCCGTGTGCGCCTCGTTCCAGGCACTGGCAAGTGGACGATCAATGGTCGCAGCCTTGAGGAGTACTTCCCAAGCCTGCTCGCTCAGCGTGAAGTGAACGCTCCAATCGTTCTGTTGAAGCTCGAGGGCAAGTTCGACGTCATCGTTCTCGTTGACGGCGGCGGCATCTCCGGCCAGGCTGGCGCAATCCGCCTGGGCGTGGCTCGCGCTCTCAACGCAATCGATCGCGACAACAACCGCGCCACCCTCAAGAAGCATGGCTTCTTGACTCGTGACGCTCGCGTGGTCGAGCGCAAGAAGGCTGGTCTGCACAAGGCTCGCCGCGCTCCACAGTTCTCCAAGCGCTGATTTACGCAGTTCCTGCATGGCCGATTGGCTATGCGCATTATGCGAATGGCTTCCAGACTCGTCTGGAAGCCATTTTTTTGTTGCGGGAGTTTTTCTCAGCGTGATAATCTCCCTGGGGTACCCCAGCACGATTTCTCTCACCATGTTCACCTCTTTACATAAGAAGGTGTATACTCAGATCAAATAAGCAGCGTGGCTTATTCCAGCTTCTCTAACACGCCTCTTTATGACCCGTGCGGTTTAGCCTTCGGGCTCTGACAATTATTGGAGTTAGCGAGAAGGCAATCATGAAAAAGGATGTGCTTATTCAAGCTATTGCTGTTGCTCTCTCAGCTATGATGTGTGCCAGCCTTTCGGCGTGCGGCCCATCTGCAGCCAAACAAGAAATTGTGAAACCAAGAATCGGTATATCGCAGGAGGCATCGCACTTCCAATTTTCAAGAGTGAAGCTGTATTCTTCCATGCAAGAAATGGCAGATGATAGCTCGCATATTGTTGCTGGAATTGTGACGAGTCAAAAAGTTGAAGAGGATGTTGCTGCTCCTGGTACGCATGTCACGTTGAGCAAATTCCGCATTATGGATTCACTCAAGGGTGATAAGAAAGCAGGGGAGGAGATTACCATCAATCAAGACGGTAGAGACGACCCAATGATTATAAAGAAAAATGAGGTTGTACTGTTATTCCTCCATGAAATGTATACGGGTGATGCAAGGGATCTTCCTTGGAAAGGATTTATTCGCTGAGTAAAGTAAACGAATTCACTACGCTCTCAACAATTGAAAGTACGAGTTTCAACAGAGAAAAGAACGAAGAAGAAGTTAATTTCTCTCGTTTTATGATCTCTGATTCGGATCAGCTGCCAGAAACTGTTTCCTTGTCAGAAGTGAGAGAGATGAAGTAGTCATTTTTCTTAGGCTGCTGAGTCTCTTCCAGAAAGCACAGAAGCCTTCCCGCTTATTCACGCTGAGCTAATAATTCGCAGTGGAATAAAGAAGGAAGGCTTTTTCATGTACAGCGCTCCTCGATCACTCCCGTGGTGACAATCTTAAACAATGGTGAGCGCCAGGGGAGTGACCGAAAAGCTGAAGGGGAAGCTACCGGACAAGCTCAGATGAAGTGACTAGACAAGCCGAGCGGTTAGCGCTGCAGCCACAAGCTAATGGTGAACCCAGGAATTGCCACATGTTCACCCGGATTGGCCACATTGAGCTGATGCTCCTGCTCATCAACCTCCTGCGCGGCGCGAATCGTCGTCGACACGAGGTACATCTCCTCCTCGTCAGTCTGCTCCTGCTCATCAACCTCCTGCGCGGCGCGAATCGTCGTCGACACGAGGTACATCTCCTCCTCGTCAGTCGTGCTCTCCTTGTCGAAATGGAAGGCGTCAAGGCTCGTCTGGCTCGGCAGTGCGTCCCCACCCGTCGAGTAAGGCCAGCTCGTCGGCTCATCAACCCTCTCCTGGGAACCCTCTGCCGGCGTCAGATGAATATTCTGCGAGGTCCACAGCAACTCCCAACCGCAATCGTGGGGGAGTAAAAAGTCTCTGGTAATCTGGTCGCCATTAATAACAACCAAAACATCACTGAGATTATCAGAGCGCAGACGCATCACAAACGAACGTTGCTGGGTGTTGAACCAATCGCTATCGCTGGGATGCTCACCGTTGGCAATATACCAATCCACCCATTGAGAAGGGGAGAGAAGGCCCAGCTTCGTCGTCTTCGTAAAGAAAGCATGATGGTGGAACTGGTCCAGGCGCTGACGCAGATGCAACAACTTACGAGTGGCGCGGAAACGCTGAGTTTGCCAGGCTTCTGTACCCAAAGTGAGCCATGACCAATCCAACCACGACACAGGAGAATCCTGACAATAAGCGTTGTTATTGCCCTCCTGAGTGCGGCCAAACTCATCACCAGCCTGCAGCATCGGAGTGCCCAAGCTCATCAAAAGCTGACCAATCATGCCCATAGCAGCGCGCTGGCGCAGTAAACCGATCTGAGAATCTTGAGTAGTGCCCTCAACGCCGAAGTTATCAGAGAAATTAGCCGAAGCACCATCCATATTGTTCTCGCCATTGGCCTCGTTATGTTTGTGATCGTAACGAGTCAGATCGGCAAGAGTAAAGCCATCGTGAGCCGTCAAGAAATTGACAGAAGCAGCAGCGCCACGGCCAGGCTCCGACGCAAACAGATCCGACGAGCCGCACAAGCGGGTGGCAATCTCCTGCATGCCAATCTCAGCAGGCCAGTTATTGCGCAAACGAGCCTGATCGGTCAACCAGAAGCGACGAGTCGAATCGCGGAAATGGTCATTCCACTCCGAGAACGGCATATTGAACTTGCCAGTACGCCAACCGCCGCCACCGGTATCCCATGGCTCCATAATCAACTTCAAATTGCCCAGCAACTTATCCGCGCGAATCGCGTACAAGAAGGGGTGATGCGGGGTGAAATCGTACTCCAGGCGAGCCAGAGAAACAGCTAAATCGAAGCGGAAACCATCCACACCGATAGTCTTAGCCCAATAACGAAGGGAGTCGACGGCAAGATTGATCACCTCCGTATTGAGGAAGTTAAAAGTGTTACCAGTACCCGTCGTGTCAATCAACTGAGACGGAATATCAGGGTTACGACGGTAGTAACTAAAGCCATTCAGCCCTCGCCACGACAGAGAGTAACCATCCTGAGAGCCCTCGCACGAATGGTTATAAACAACATCCAAAATGACCTCAAGGCCAGCCTGATGCAAAGCGCGAACCATATCAATAACTTCTTGACGCACCGCCTTCGCACCCAAACGCTGATGCTCCTTCGTCGCATAGGCCGGGTTAGGGGAGAAGAAGTTGAGCGGAGAATAACCCCAATAATTATGCATACCGCGAGCAGCAATACCAGGCTCGGTCTGGCTGGCTAAAATCGGCAGCAACTCAACAGAGGTAATGCCCAGACCCTTCAAGTAAGCGATAGTCTGAGGGTGGGCAAGGCCGGCATAAGTACCCCTCAAATGCTGAGGCAGCCACGGAGCTTGAGCAGTGAAACCCTTGACGTGCAGCTCGTAAATAATAGTGCGTGCCCACGGGATATGCGGATGGTCAAGAGTAGGCTCGCGCGTCTCATCCTCAGAATTCGTGCCATGAGACGTGAGGAAAACAGAGTAAGGAACGTAACCAATTGAATCCAGCTCGCTGCGAGCAGCATAAGGGTTACTTGCTACTGAACCATCAGGGGTCGATGTAGCAAGCCCAGCGAAAAGTTCGGGACCATAGTGAGTTTCGCCCTCTAAGCCCTTAGCACAAGGGTCGATGAGGAACTTGAGAGGGTTAAATTGTAGGCCTTCCTGCGGGCGCCACGGGCCATCAGCACGGTAGCCGTAGCGCATGCCCTCCCACACATGAGGAATATGAACCATCCACTTGCCATAATTTGGCCCCTGCATTTGGAAGAGGGTTTCGTGAACGTCGTGGATAGTGCGGCTGACCACAGGGTTGCGCCGAGCAGCGTCAAAGAAAGCCTCAGAATCAACGTCTTCACCATATTCCAAGGAGATGTCGGCGAAAACGGAAGGCTGGCCTACCTCTTCAATGACGGAGAGCCAGAGGCCTTCTGCGGTGTCGGACCAGACGACGGCGTCTGCGCCACCGTCATCCGTGAGAAAGACGCCCGGACGGGTGGCATAACGATGTAATGCGGGGAGCTTCATAGTGTCAATGATAACGTTCGCAGACGGGCGGCGGGGCGGTATGTCGAAATTTGGGCGGGGAATGTGAGGTGGGGACAAAAATGGGGCGCGACACGCCCGGATATCGCCATCGGCGAGCGTTGCAATGGCGCGCTTTAGGTTTAGTCCTCAGGTATGCGTAATCTAGAGAGCACTGTGAGTTCCATGGGGTCCGGCAGTGACGACGAAAGCGCCTTCCTCAAGCGAGGTGCTGGGGGAGTCTCTCGCCGCGACACTCCCGGGTTGCGCTCGGCAAAACCCTATGGTTTCATAGAAAAGTTGCCTGTTTCATGGCTCGCATATTTGAACTTGAATAGCGAGCGTATCGGCCGCGGTTCGGTATGGTCGGTACGCACTCATGTGTCTACGGACTATTTGCGCCGTGCCGGAATGCCATGGGAACAGACTGTGTACATATAACGATTAGGAAAGGGCGTACGGCAATGGCGGGACAGAAGATCCGCATCAGGCTTAAGTCCTATGACCATGAGGTCATTGACCAGTCGGCGAAGAAGATCGTCGAGACGGTCCAGAACGCGGGAGCAACGGTTGTTGGCCCGGTTCCGCTGCCAACTGAGAAGAACGTGTACGTCGTGATTCGTTCTCCTCACAAGTACAAGGATTCGCGCGAGCATTTCGAGATGAGGACTCACAAGCGCCTCATCGATATCATCGATCCTACCCCGAAGGCTGTTGACTCCCTGATGGGCATTGATCTGCCTGCTGATGTCAACATCGAGATCAAGCTCTGAGGGAGGCTGACATATGGCAAACGCAGAAAAGAAGGTTCGCAAGGCTCTCCTCGGCAAGAAGCTCGGCATGTCCCAGGTGTGGGATGAGCAGGGTTTCTTCGTCCCAGTGACTCTTGTTGATGTTTCCACCAACGTTGTTACCGCTGTGAAGACTGCTGACGGTGCTGACGGTTATGACGCCGTCCAGCTCGGCTTCGGTGCTGTTGATCCACAGCGTGTGTCCAAGCCTCTGCGCGGTCACTTCGAGAAGGCAGGCGTGACCCCACGTCGTCATCTCGTTGAGTTCCGCACCCTCGATACCGAGGACTACAAGGTCGGCGACGAAGTTGCTGTTGATACCTTCGAACTCGGCTCCGAAGTGGATGTCACTGGCACCACCAAGGGTAAGGGCTTCGCTGGCACCATCAAGCGTTGGGGCTTCAAGTCCTATCGCCGCACTCACGGTTCTCACAAGAACGAACGTCGTCCAGGTTCTGTCGGCGCATGCGCAACTCCAAGCCGCATTCTTCGCGGTAAGCGCATGGCTGGCCGTATGGGCAACGCACGTCGCACCGTGCAGAACCTGCAGGTCGTCATGATCGATAAGGAACAGGGACTCATCGCTATCAAGGGCGCTCTGCCAGGTGCTAAGGGTTCCATCGTTCTGGTTCGCACCGCTGTGAAGGGAGCCTGAAAATGGCAGATGTCTCTCTGAAGCTCACGGACGTCAACGGTTCTGAGAACGGAACTGTTGCCGCTCCTGAAGAATATTTCGGCATCTCCCACGAGGAGATTGCTAATCATGTCCCTCTGATCCACCAGGTTGTGATGGCACAGATGGCCGCTGCACGTCAGGGCACTCACGCCGTCAAGAACCGTTCCACCGTCTCCGGTGGCGGTAAGAAGCCATGGAAGCAGAAGGGTACTGGTCGTGCTCGTCAGGGTTCCACTCGTTCTCCACAGTGGACTGGTGGCGCAATCGTCTTTGGTCCCGTGCCTCGTGATTACTCTCAGCGCACTCCAAAGAAGATGAAGGCTGCAGCACTTCGCTACATGCTTTCTGATCGCGCAAACGCTGGCCGCGTGCACGTGGTTGAGGCTCTCTCCGCTGAGAAGCCAAGCACCAAGGCTGCACTTGCAGCACTCACCCCAGTCGTCGACAACCGTTTCACCACTGTTGTCGTGGATCGTCAAGACCTCAACGGCTGGCTCTCCGTGCGCAATCTGCCATTCGTTCACGTTCTGTTTGCAGACCAGCTCAACACCTATGACGTTGTCACTGCTGAGGATGTCGTCTTCACCAAGGCTTCCCTCCAGGAATTCCTGGACTTCCGCAGCCAGAAGACCTCTGAGCAGCAGAAGGAGGACTGATTTCAATGGCAGTCAACAAGGCAGCCCACGATATCATCATCAGGCCAATCGTCTCCGAGAAGAGCTATGCCAACTCTGATCGCGGTCAGTACACGTTCGAGGTTGCCCCGAGCGCAAACCGCGTTGAGATCAAGCATGCTGTTGAAGAGATCTTCAAGGTTAAGGTCGTTTCGGTCAACACTCTGCACCGCCTGGGCAAGCGCGTTCGCACTCGCACTGGCTGGGGCAAGCGACCAGACCAGAAGCGTGCCATCGTGAAGCTGGCTGAAGGTCAGCAGATCGATGTCTTTGGCACCAACAACAACTGAAGGCTAGCCGAGAAAGTTAGGTACTAAATTATGGCTATCCGTATTTACAAGCCAACGAGCGCAGGACGCCGCAACGCTTCGGTGTCGGATTTCTCCGACATCACGCGCAACCGTCCAGAGCGCAAGCTCGTTCGTCCGCTGCATGCCACTGGCGGCCGTAACTCCTACGGTCGTGTGACCTCCCGCCATCGCGGTGGTGGCCACAAGCGCATGTACCGCGTGATTGACTTCCGTCGTTGGGATAAGGACGGCGTTCCAGCACGCGTTGCAGAGATCGAATATGATCCAAACCGCACCGCACGCATCGCCCTCCTGCACTATGCCGATGGCGACAAGCGCTACATCATTGCTCCAGAAGGTCTTCACGTCGGCGATGTGATCGAGACTGGCGCACAGGCTGATATCAAGCCAGGTAACAACCTGCCACTCTCCGAGATCCCAACCGGTACCGTGATTCACGCAATCGAGCTCCGTCCTCTGGGCGGCGCAAAGATCGCTCGTTCCGCTGGTGCTTCCGTGCAGCTCGTCGCTAAGGATGGCGCATATGCTCAGCTGCGTATGCCATCTGGCGAAATTCGCAACGTGCTCGCAGCATGCCGCGCAACCATTGGTGAGGTCGGCAACTCCGATCACGCCAACCTGGAGCTCGGTAAGGCAGGTCGCGCACGCTGGAAGGGCCATCGTCCAATCACCCGTGGTGAATCCATGAACGCTGTGGACCACCCACATGGTGGTACTACCCGCGGTGGTAAGAACCCACGTTCTCCATGGGGCAAGGGCGAAGTTCGTACTCGTCGTCCAAAGAAGGCCTCGAACAGGCTCATTATTCGCCGCCGTCCTGCTGGTAAGAATCGTCAATAAGGAAAGCGCCAGAAATGACTAATCGAAGCATCAAGAAGGGTCCTTTCGTCGACGCCTCCCTTCAGAAGAAGGTTGACGAAGCAAACGAGAAGGACAGCAAGAACGTCATCAAGACGTGGTCTCGTCGTTCGATGATCACGCCAGACTTCATCGGTCTGACCTTTGCCGTTCACGACGGCCGCCGTCACGTCCCGGTTTATGTGACCGAGGCAATGGTTGGTCACAAGCTCGGTGAGTTCGCTCCAACACGTACCTTCAAGGGCCACGTGAAGGACGACAAGAAGGCACGCCGCTGAGGCGAGGAAGAGATTAGAGACACATGGAAGCTAAAGCAATTGCACGTCACGTCCGCGTGACGCCTCGCAAGGCTCGCCGCGTCGTCAACCTCATCCGAGGCAAGAAGGCAAGCGAAGCCCGCGTCATCCTCCAGTTCGCACCACAGTCCGCTAGCGAACCGGTGCTCAAGGCTCTGAACTCTGCCGTCGCCAATGCGCGTCAGCAGGCTCAGAACGCCAACAAGTCCTTCCGTGAGGCCGACCTGGTGGTCTCCGAGGCCATGGTCGACGAGGGTGTTACCCTCAAGCGCTTCCGCGCTCGCGCTCAGGGCCGTGCTGCGTCCATCATGAAGAGGACCAGCCACATCACCATCACCGTCTCCACCAAGGACGAGGAAGGAAACCGATAATGGGACAGAAGATTAATCCATTCGGTTACCGCCTTGGCGTGACCGAGTCCCACCGTTCGAAGTGGTTCTCTGACTCCACCAAGCCGGGCGAGCGTTACGCCGATTTCGTTGGCGAAGACGACCGCATCCGTAAGGAACTGAATGCTGACCTCGAGCGTGCAGGCGTGTCCCGCATCATCATCGAGCGTCAGCGTGACCGCGTTCGCGTCGACATCTACACCGCACGTCCAGGCATCATCATTGGCCGTGGCGGCGCAGAAGCTGATCGCGTTCGTACCAAGCTGCAGAAGATGACTGGCAAGCAGGTTCAGCTCAACATCTTTGAGGTTCACAACCCAGAGATCGATGCTCAGCTCGTTGCACAGTCCATTGCTGACCAGCTCACCAACCGCGTGACCTTCCGTCGCGCAATGCGCAAGGCACAGCAGGACGCAATGCGCGCCGGTGCTAAGGGCATCAAGATCAAGGTGAGCGGCCGCCTCGGAGGCGCAGACATGACCCGTGCAGAGTATGCACACGAAGGTCGCGTCCCGCTGCAGACTCTCCGTGCTCTCATCGATTATGGCTTCTTTGAGGCTCGTACCACCTATGGCCGCATCGGCGTCAAGGTGTGGGTCTACAAGGGCGACATGACCGATACTGAGTTCGAAGCCCAGCAGGCTGCCCAGGCAAACCGTGGTCGTGGCAACGCACGTCGTGGTGGCTCTCGCCGTCCACGTGCACCACGTCGCGATGCACGCCAGAATAAGGCAGCAGCAGCCCCAAAGGCAGCTGCGCCGGCAGAAACGAAGGAGTGAGTTCACATGGCTCTTATTCCTAAGAGGGTTAAGTACCGCAAGCAGCACCGTCCTACCCGTAGTGGTATGTCCAAGGGCGGCAACGAGCTCGCCTTCGGTGATTTCGGTATTCAGGCTCTTGCCCCAACTTATCTGACCAACCGTCAGATTGAGGCAGCCCGTATTGCAATGACCCGTTACATCAAGCGTGGTGGCCGCGTCTGGATCGACGTGTTCCCAGACCGTCCACTCACCAAGCACCCAGCCGAAGCTCGAATGGGTTCCGGTAAGGGCGCTCCGGAGTTCTGGGTCGCCAACATCAAGCCAGGCCGTGTCCTGTTTGAGATTGGTGGCGTCCAGGAGACCGTGGCTCGCGAGGCACTTCGCCGCGCAGTCGATAAGCTTCCTATGAAGTGCAGGATCATTGCACGTGAAGGTGGTGAGAACTGATGGCTCTCGGTACCAAGGAGTATTCGATCAAGGCTCTCAACGAGAAGACCAACGCCGAGATTGAAGAAGCCCTCAAGAAGTCCAAGGAGGAGCTCTTCAACCTTCGTTTCCAGGCTGCAACGAGCCAGCTGACCAACAGCTCTCGTCTCGGTGCTGTGAAGCACGACATCGCAAGGATGTACACCGTCCTTCGCGAGCGTGAGCTTGGTATCACCACCGAGCCAGCTGAGTCGAAGAAGTCCGACAGCGACAAGAAGGATTCCAAGAAGGCCGGCAAGGCTGAGGATTCCTCCAAGAAGACTGAGGAGTGAAAATGGCTGAGGCTCAGGAAGAGCGCAACTCGCGCAAGACCCGTCGTGGCGTGGTCGTCTCTGACAAGATGGATAAGACCATCACCGTCGAGCTCGAGCACCGCACAACCCACCCACTGTATGGCAAGGTTGTTCGCACGACGAGCACGGTCAAGGCGCATGACGAGAACAACGATGCTCATGTTGGCGACACCGTGAGTATTATGGAAACTCGTCCGCTCAGCAAGACCAAGCGTTGGCGTCTAGTTTCGGTCGTCGAGCGCGCTAAGTAATAAGTTCGGCAAGGCTTGGGGCTACACCGGCCAAGGCGGGTGTAGCCCCAAGAACCAGCTCGACTAAGGAGAATCAATGATTCAACAAGAGTCGCGACTTCGTGTCGCCGACAACACGGGTGCCAAGGAAATCCTGACTATCCGCGTGCTCGGTGGTTCGAAGGTTCGCTACGCGGGCATCGGTGACGTGATCGTCGCCACCGTCAAGGATGCAATCCCTGGCGGCGCCGTGAAGAAGGGCGATGTGGTCAAGGCTGTCGTCGTCCGTACCAAGCAGGGAACCCGTCGCCGTGACGGCTCCTATATTCGTTTCGACGAGAACGCTGCCGTGATTCTTGGTAACGGCACCGATCCTCGCGGAACTCGTATCTTCGGACCTGTGGGCCGCGAGCTTCGTGACCACAAGTTCATGAAGATTGTTTCCCTTGCCCCGGAGGTGATCTGATGGTAGCAAAGATCAAGAGTGGTGACCTCGTTCAGGTCATCCGCGGCAAGGATAAGGGCAAGCAGGGCAAGGTTCTGCGCGTTCTCAATGACGACCGCGTTGTCGTCGAGGGCGTTCAGGTTGTCAAGAAGCATGTGCGTGCTCGCTTCGAGGGTCAGCAGTCTGGCATCGTCAGCGCTGAGGCTCCAATTAACCGCTCTAATGTCATGGTTGTCGATCCAGAGACCGGTAAGCCAACCCGCGTCAGCGTCGTTGAGAAGACCGAAGTCCGTGACGGCAAGCCAAAGACGGTGCGCGTGCGCGTCGCCAAGAAGTCTGGCAAGGAGCTGGCATGAGCGAAAATAATCAAGAGCCACGCCTGAAGAAGGTTTACCGCGAGCAGATCCTCCCTGAGATGGAAAAGCAGTTCACCTACGCAAACCCAATGCAGGTGCCGAAGATCGAGAAGGTCGTCGTCTCCATGGGTGTGGGTGAAGCTGCCCGCGATTCTAAGCTCATCGAAGGTGCAGTTGCCGATCTGACCAAGATCACTGGTCAGAAGCCAAAGGTGACCCGCGCTCGTAAGTCCGTTGCACAGTTCCACCTGCGTGAGGGGCAGGCCATTGGTGCCTTCGTGACCCTTCGCGGTGACCGCATGTGGGAGTTCTTGGATCGTCTTCTGACCCTCGCTCTTCCACGAATTCGCGATTTCCGCGGTATCGATGGCAACAAGTTCGATGGTCAGGGCAACTACAACTTCGGTTTGACCGAGCAGGATGTCTTCATGGAGATCGATCCAGACAACATCGATCGTCGCCGTGGTATGGACATCACTGTTGTTACCTCAACCAAGGACGATAAGGAAGCTCGCGTCCTGCTCAAGGATCTCGGCTTCCCATTCAAGGAGCAGTGAAATGGCAAGGACATCGCTTAAGGTAAAGGCTTCTCGCAAGCCGAAGTATGCGGTTCGCGCCTACACGCGCTGCCAGCGTTGCGGTCGTCCGCACTCTGTGTATCGCAAGTTCGGCCTGTGCCGTCTGTGCTTCCGTGAGCTCGCCCACCAGGGTCAGCTCCCAGGCATCACGAAGTCTAGTTGGTGAAATATCGACGCTGAAGGTCTGCTGTCCGACAGGCAGTGGAAACCACAGCGAGAAAGGGCATAAGCCCACAAATGACAATGACAGATCCAATCGCAGATATGCTCACGCGTCTGCGTAATGCGAATGCGGCAAAGCACGAATCCGTTTCTATGCCGTATTCCAAGTTCAAGGCGAATATCGCCCAGATCCTCAAGCGCGAGGGCTTCATCAAGGACTTCGAGGTTCAGGATGCCAAGGTCGGTAAGGACCTGGTTCTCTCCCTCAAGTACGGCGATCATGGCGAGCGCTCGATCCAGGGTATCAAGCGCGTTTCTAAGCCAGGTCTTCGTCGCTACGCAAAGTCGGATAGCCTTCCTATGCCACTGGGTGGCTTGGGTGTGGCCATCATCTCGACCAGCGCTGGCTTGATGACCCAGAAGGAATGCGTCCAGCAGGGTGTGGGCGGCGAGATCGTCGCTTACGTGTGGTGAGAGAGGAGAGAAGCACATGGCATCGCATATTGGTTCTCGCCCGATCACCATTCCTTCTAACGTGGAAGTGACACTCACCGAAACCACCGTTTCGGTGAAGGGCCCAAAGGGACAGGATTCCTTCGTCATTCCAGAGGGTATCTCCGTCAAGCAGGAAGGTAACGAACTCGTCGTTACCCCACTGAACAAGTCCGGTGAAACCTCTGCTAAGCACGGTCTGACCCGTTCCATCATCGCTTCTCAGATCGAGGGTGTTGAGCGCGGCTTCCGCAAGGAACTCGAGATCGTGGGTACTGGTTACCGTGTCGCCCTCAAGGGCAGCACCCTGACCTTCTCCCTCGGTTACTCTCACACCATCGACGTGCCTGCTCCAGAAGGCATCAGCTTCGAGGTCAAGGACGCAACTCATCTTGCTGTCCTCGGCATTGACAAGCAGAAGGTCGGTGAGGTTGCGGCTGAAATCCGTCGTCTGCGCGCACCAGAACCATATAAGGGCAAGGGCGTGAAGTACGTGGGTGAGTACATCCGTCGCAAGGCCGGAAAGGCTGGTAAGTGATATGACCGTCAAGATTTTCGGTAAGGGAAGTGCAGTCGCTCGTCTGCGCCGCCACAACCGTGTTCGTAAGCACGTGTTCGGCACCGAAGAGCGTCCACGTCTCGTCGTTCGCCGCTCCAACCGTCACATGGAAGCTCAGGTCATCGATGACGTCAAAGGCGTTACCTTGGCTTCTGCTTCTACCAACACTGCTGATTTCGCTGACTTCCAGGGCACCAAGGTTGAGGCTGCTAAGAAGGTTGGCGAGCTTGTGGCGCAGCGCGCTCAGAAGGCCGGCGTTTCCGCTGTTGTCTTCGACCGCGGTGGCTACCAGTACCACGGTCGCGTTGCCGCTGTCGCTGATGGCGCACGCGAGGGAGGTCTGAAGCTGTGAGCGATCAGGAAACTAAGGAAACGAAGATGGCAGAAGAAACGAACGCCACCTCCGCACAGAACAACGATCGTAACAACGATCGCCGCGGTGGTCGTGGTGAGCGTCGTGGTCGCCGTTCCCGCCGCGATCGTAATGAGAACCGCGAGGAGCTGCTCAACCGCGTCGTGACCATCAACCGTGTGTCCAAGACCCATAAGGGCGGCCGCACCATGAGCTTCACCGCACTCGTTGTGGTGGGCGATGGCAAGGGCACCGTCGGCGTTGGCTACGGCAAGAGCCATGAGGTTCCAGCCGCAATCGCCAAGGGTGAGTTGGACGCCAAGAAGCACATGTTCACCGTCCCACGCATTCGTGGTACCGTGACCCACCCAGTGGTTGGCCACGATTCCGCAGGTACCGTCATGCTGCGCCCAGCCGCACCAGGTACCGGCGTTATCGCTGGTGGTCCAGTTCGCGCCGTCCTAGAGTGCGCTGGCGTCACCGACATTCTCTCCAAGTCCATGGGTTCCTCCAACGCTATCAACATCGTTCGCGCAACTGTCGCAGCATTGAAGCAGCTCGAGGAGCCAGAAGAGGTTGCCGCTCGCCGTGGTCTCGCTCTCGAGGATGTCGTTCCAGCAGCAATCCTCCGCGCTCGTGCAGAGGGTCTCGCTGAGGAGCGCAAGGCTCGCGAAGAGGCTCAGGCCAAGGCTCAGAAGGATGGTGAGTGATGGCTAAGCACATCAAGGTCACTCTGATTCACGGTCTCGTTACTGAGAACAAGCGTCAGAAGGCTTCCGTCCACTCCATGGGTCTGCACCGCATCGGTCAGTCCGTGGTTCTCGAGGATGTTCCGTCCAACCGCGGCCAGGCGAACGCAGTTCGTCATCTCGTCCGCGTTGAGGAGGTTGACTGATTATGGCAGAGAAGGAAGTCGACATCCTTCAGATGCACGACCTTCGTCCAGCCCCAGGTGCCAAGACCGCTAAGACTCGCGTTGGTCGTGGTGAAGGCTCCAAGGGTAAGACCTCCGGTCGTGGTACCAAGGGCACCAAGGCACGTTACCAGGTTCGTCCTGGTTTCGAAGGCGGCCAGCTGCCGCTGTACATGCGCCTGCCAAAGCTTCGTGGCTTCCGCAACCCGAACCGCGTTGAGCTCCAGGTGGTTAACCTTGACCAGCTGCAGAAGCTCTTCCCACAGGGTGGCGAAGTGAGCGTGGCTGATCTCGTCGCAAAGCACGCAGTGCGCGACGGTTACGGCGTAAAGGTGCTCGCTGAAGGCGACGTTACCGCTAAGTTCGAGCTCAAGGGCATGAAGGCTTCTAAGGCCGCTCTTGAAAAGATCGAAAAGGCCGGCGGCTCTGTCTCCGAGTGAGATAGCCTGACCGGTTAGTGAAAGAACCGTTCCGGTCGAGGACAGTGTCCCCGCCGGAGCGGTTTTTTTATCAGATTTGCACTAACAAGTAATTCAAAAGCATCAAAAATGCGAGAAACAACGCATGTTTGGCTTTTGCTTTGCTATGCTGGGACGAGTATGACGTATGGTTGCCTGTCTGTTCTGAGAGGCACCGGGCCCCAGAGCAGGAAGAAGTAAGGAGCAGTTGTGAGAACGCTCATCCAGGCTTTTAAAACCAAGGAGCTGAGGAATAAGATCCTCTTTACCTTGGCCATCATTTTGATCTACCGGATCGGTTCCTTTATCCCGACCCCAGGTGTGGACTATAAGGCAGTGCGCGCATGCGTCGCCTCCGCAACCAACGAGAACTTCGTCGGCTTGGTGAACCTCTTCTCCGGTGGCTCTCTCTTGCAGCTGTCTATCTTCGCACTGGGCATCATGCCGTACATCACGGCATCCATTGTCATCGAGCTTCTGCGCGTGGTCATCCCTCGCTTTGAAGCTCTGCACAAGGAAGGCCAGTCCGGCCAGGCAAAGATGACGGAGTACACCCGTTACCTCACCATCGGCTTGGCACTGTTGCAGTCCACCACCATCTTGGTGACCGCTCGCTCCGGCGCTCTCTTCAACTACGCCTGCACCAAGGACGTCATCCCGGATGGCTCTTGGGGCAACATCGTCATGATGGTCATCATCATGACTGGCGGTACCGGCCTGGTCATGTGGATGGCTGAGTTGATCACAGATAAGGGCTTGGGTCAGGGTATGTCGGTGCTCATCTTCACCTCCATCTGCTCGGGCTTCCTGCCTCGTCTGTGGAGTGTTGGCACCGACAACTCGTGGATCGCATTCGCCATCGTCCTCATCGTTCTGCTGACCATCATGATCTTCGTGGTCTTCGTCGAGCAGAGCCAGAGGCGAATCCCTGTCCAGTACACTCGCCGCATGATCGGCCGTCAGATGTACGGTGGCTCTTCCACCTATATCCCACTCAAGATCAATATGTCCGGCGTGATCCCACCAATCTTCGCGTCCTCCATCTTGGCAATCCCTACCTTGATCGCTCAGTTTGGTAAGCAGACCGATGGCTGGGTTGATTGGATTAACACGAACCTCGGTGCATCCACTACGACGTGGTACATCGTGCTGTACGCCGTTATGATCGTGTTCTTCACCTTCTTCTACACCTCCATCACCTTCAACCCAGAAGAGGTTGCTGATGACATGAAGGAGTACGGTGGCTTCGTTCCTGGTATCCGCGCAGGCTCTCAGACTGCCGCATACCTGAGCTACATCATCAACCGTTTGAACACGGTGGGCGCTATCTACTTGCTCTTCGTTTCGCTGATCCCAACGGTTCTGGTTCGCGCACTCAACATCAACACGAACCTGCCATTCGGCGGCACCACCATTCTGATTATCGCCGGCGTCGGTTTGGATACCTTGCGTCAGGCTTCCGCACAGGTGGAGCAGTTCGATTACAAGGGCTTCATTGAAGAGAACTGATAATCTCAAGAAATACTGATTGCGTGGCTGGGCGGGATATCCTGCTCAGCCACTTGTTATGAGGAAATACTATGCGACTTCTCATTATGGGCCCTCAGGGCGTTGGTAAAGGTACCCAGGCAGCTCGCCTTTCTGAGCACTACGGCATCCCACACATCTCCACGGGCGACATTTTCCGTTACAACCTCAAGAACAATACCCCTCTGGGTCAAGAGGCTGGCCAGTACATTAACAAGGGTCAGCTCGTTCCTGATGAGGTGACGGATCGCATTGTTGAGGATCGTCTCAAGATGGATGATGCTCAGGGTGGCTGGATTCTCGATGGTTACCCTCGCAACGCCGAGCAGGTTGAGGCGCTGGACCGCATGCTTGAGCAGTTTGGCCAGAAGCTCGACGCTGCTATTGCTCTGGACGCTGACCATGAGGTGTTGATGGAGCGCATGAAAAAGCGCGCCGCATTGGAAGGTCGCGAGGACGACACTCCTGAGACTATCGCTAAGCGTTTGGATGTGTATGCCAAGCAGACGGAACCTCTGCTCGCTACGTATGAGCAGCGCGGCCTGCTGGTGCGCGTTAACGGCGTTGGTGAGATCGCCAGCATTACTGAGGCCATTGTTGCGGCTCTTGACTCCCGCGCCTGAGGTCGGCTGAGTTCGCTGACGTGCTCGTGTAGAGGCTAGGGGAGGAGCCAGGAAGATTATCAGTACCGCACTTCTCCCGTTGCGCGACACGCCGGAAGACTCTTGAAAACCTTTCTCAGCCTTGGTAATCTAAGCGTTTGAGTTATGAAATCCCTCACTGCCCTTGCGGGTCGTGGGGGATTTTTAGTATTGTATATAGTTGGCGTGTTTTCATAAGAAGCACGTGAAGTTCAAGGATAGGACAACAACATATGGCAAAAGCCGGTGTGATTGAAGTCGAAGGCAAGGTCGTGGAGGCATTGCCGAATGCAATGTTCCGTGTCGAGCTGGAGAACAACCACGTCGTGCTCGCCACGATCTCGGGCAAGATGCGTAAGAATTACATTCGCATCCTTCCTAATGATCGAGTTGCTCTTGAAATGAGCCCATACGATCTGACTCGTGGTCGGATCACGTACCGCTATAAGTGACCTAGTCACTCCAAGTAAAGGAAAACCATGAAGGTTAAGCCATCTGTGAAGCGAATCTGCGAGCACTGCCGCATTATTCGTCGTCACGGCCGTGTCATGGTGATCTGCACCAACCCGAGGCACAAGCAGCGTCAGGGCTGACTTCAGACCACAACGGTAATAAATAAATAGGTGCTGAATCGCAGCTTCCTCCGGAACTTTCCGTGAAGCCGTACCCCAAGTACGGAGGCTTGGGCCACGAAGGTGGGCCACAATTGTGGATGATTCGGCGCACGACCTCCGCTAAACAGAAGGAATCGCAATGGCACGTCTTGCCGGAGTTGATATTCCCAATGACAAGCGCATTGAGATCGCTCTGACCTACATCTATGGTGTAGGCCGCACTCGCGCGCAGCAGACATTGGCCGCGACCGGTATTAATCCGGATACTCGCACCAAGGATCTGACCGATGACCAGTTGATCGCTCTCCGTGATTACCTCGAGGGCAACTTCAAGATCGAGGGTGACCTCCGTCGTGAAGTCGAAGCTGACATCCGTCGTAAGATCCAGATCAATTGCTATCAGGGCATTCGCCACCGCAGGCATCTTCCTGTGCGCGGTCAGCGTACCAAGACGAACGCACGTACCCGCAAGGGTCCGAAGCGCACTGTCGCAGGTAAGAAGAAGGCTAAGTGACCTTCTTCGTGAGAAGATACTTGAACAACTAGGAATAGAGGGGCAATGCCAGCAGCAAAGCAGGCCACCGCTCGTAAGAATACGAAGCGCAAGGTCCACAAGTCTGTGCCGATGGGCCAGGCTCATATCAAGTCCACTTTTAACAACACCATCGTTTCTATCACCGACCAGTCCGGCAAGGTTCTTGCTTGGGCTTCCGGTGGCGACGTCGGTTTCAAGGGTTCCCGCAAGTCCACGCCATTCGCAGCTGGTATGGCTGCTGAGGCTGCGGCTCGCAAGGCTCAGGAGCACGGCGTTAAGAAGGTCGACGTGTTCGTGAAGGGTCCAGGTTCCGGTCGTGAGACCGCTATCCGTTCTCTGCAGTCCGCCGGTCTCGAAGTTGGTTCTATCACCGACGTCACTCCGCAGGCATTCAACGGAGTTCGTCCTCCTAAGCGTCGTCGCGTCTGACGCTGGGCTAGTCCAGAAATAAAGTCCACCCGCGAAAGCTGGTTTGGTGCACGACCAGCTGGAGCTGAAAGGATGAAAAAGTGCTGATTGCACAGCGTCCGACACTGACGGAAAAGAAGCTCAGCGACCGCCGCTCCCAGTTCACTCTGGAACCGTTGGAGCCAGGTTTCGGTTACACGCTCGGTAACTCCCTGCGTCGTACCCTTCTGAGCTCTATCCCTGGTGCTGCCGTAACTTCGGTTCGCATCACCGGTGCTTTGCACGAGTTCACCACTTTGCCAGGTGTGAAGGAAGACGTTACCGAACTCCTTCTCAACATCAAGGGCATCGTTCTCACCTCTGAGTACGACGAGCCTGTGGTGATGTACCTGCGCAAGTCTGGTGAGGGTGAGGTCACAGCCGGCGATATTAATCCTCCGGCGGGCGTCACGATCTGCAACCCAGACTTCCACTTGGCAACCTTGGCAGAGGATGGATCTCTCGAGATCGAATTCACTGTTGAGCGTGGCCGTGGTTACGTTCCGGCACAGATGAACAGGCAGGAGAGCCATGAGATCGGCCGCATCCCGGTTGATTCCATTTATTCTCCTGTTCTCAAGGTGAGCTACAAGGTCGAGGCAACTCGAGTTGAGCAGCGCACCGATTTCGATCGTTTGATTATCGACGTGGAAACCAAGGAAGCAATCTCTCCTCGCGATGCAGTTGCTTCTGCAGGCTCCACCCTTGTCGAGCTCTTCGGCTTGTGCAAGGAATTGAACGATCAGGCCGAAGGCATTGAGGTTGGTCCAGCTCCAGCACAGCTGTCGGATGATCCGCAGCTGGCGAAGCCGATTGAGGAGCTGAATTTGACTCAGCGTTCATACAACTGCCTCAAGCGTGAAGGTATCCACACTGTGGGCGAGCTGGTGTCTCGCTCCGAGCAGGACCTTCTCAACATTCGTAACTTCGGTTCGAAGTCCATCGATGAGGTCAAGGATAAGCTCGCTTCCATGGGCCTTTCCTTGAAGGAATCCGCATTGGGTAGCTTCGATACGACCAGCCTCGCAGGAGGCACCTATTACACTCCAGACGACGAGTGATGAACGGGTGGCAGTTCCACAAGGGTTAACTGGGATTGCCACCGCTCATTTTTGTTGACTGAAGAGACGATACACAGTTCAGGAAGGTCGCTGGGCGAATGCCCGCCCGCCTGAACCTATAAGGAGATACAATGCCTACACCAAAGAAGGGCCCACGCCTGGCTTCTAGCCCAGCACACGAGCGCCTCATGCTCGCCAACATGGCTACCAGCTTGTTCCGCAACGGCCACATCACCACCACTGTGAAGAAGGCAAAGCGCCTTCGTCCTCTGGCAGAGCGCCTCATCACCTTCGCAAAGAAGGGTGACCTTGCAGCTCGTCGTCGCGTTCTTCGCGTTCTTCGCGATAAGGACGTCGTCTACAAGCTCTTCACCGAGATTGCAGAGCAGATGAAGGAGCGCGAGGGTGGTTACACTCGCATCACCAAGGTCGGCAACCGTGGCGGCGATAACGCTCCACAGGCTGTGATCGAGCTCGTCACCGAGCCAGTTGCTAAGAAGGCTGTTGTTGCTGAAGCTGAGTCTGCTGCTAAGGCTGCAGACAAGCCAGCTGAGGAGCCAGAAGAGAAGGCAACTGAGGCTGAGGAGCCAGCAGAGGCTGAGAAGCCAGCTGAGAGCGAAGAGAAGGAAGAGTCCGCTGAGTGAGCTCAGTGAGTGACTCACCATCTCGGCAGTTTTACAGCTGCTGAGCTGGAGTACATGAGAGGGCCGTTCCTCGGAGCGGTCCTCTTTTTGTATTCTGAGAATGAACTCGAAGGCGTAGGAGCGTGTTTGACCGGGATACCGGACCACAGGAGTATCAGCTTGTAGGATCTCGCATGAGTGAGATCAATTGAGTGGGATACCAGCTGAAGAAGAGGAGAGCTATGAGAATTCGCCTAGACTTGGCCTACGACGGCACAGACTTTCACGGCTGGGCTCGCCAGCCCCATCTGCGTACTGTGCAAGGCGAGGTGGAGAAAGCGCTGAGCATGATTCTGCGCATTAATGAAGCCCAGGGTGACGACCCGCTTCTCCTCGTCGTGGCAGGCCGCACCGACACCGGTGTCCACGCACGCGCTCAGGTGTGCCACATTGACATCCCTGAAGAAATTCTTTCCCGCGCGCTCGGACACATGAAGAGCAGCCCTCTGGAGGCTTTAGAGCACCGTTTACGTCACGTCCTGCCTGCAGACATCACTCTTCTGGCCTGCAGTGAGGCTCCAGAAGGTTTCGACGCGCGCTTCTCGGCCCTAGAGCGCACCTACGTGTTCCGCATTGCTGACACGCTTTCCCGTCCCGACCCGCTGTTGCGCCACTGTGTTCTGCCCATCACCAAGCCCCTGAACCTCGACATTCTCAACCAGTGCGCACTGTTAATCCCGGGCCTTAAAGATTTTGGCTCCTTTGCCACCCCAAACCCTGGCGGTACGACAATTCGCGAGGTGAAGAAGGCTTTGTGGAAGCGTACGCCTGTTGAGCCGCGCGAAAATGGTGACCTTGCCTTGGGCAGTGGTCTGC
Organism: Aeriscardovia aeriphila; assembly: GCA_949290445.1. GTDB lineage: Bacteria > Actinomycetota > Actinomycetes > Actinomycetales > Bifidobacteriaceae > Aeriscardovia > Aeriscardovia aeriphila_A. Next base: position 35,061 of record CASERW010000019.1, read on the forward strand.
TGGAGTTTACTATCGTCGCTGATGCCTTTGCTCACAATATGGTGCGCTCGCTAGTTGGCGCGCAAGTCGTTGTCGCGCAGGGAAAGAAGAGCGTGGAATGGTTTGCTTCGAAGCTGGTAAGCCCATCTCGGGAGGGGCAAACTGGGCCTATCGATCCTCGAGGCCTTACTCTGGAGCATGTTGCATACCCTGCTGATAATCTTTTGGCGTCGCGTGCACAGTCCATCCGAGCTAAGCGAACGCTCGAGTAAAATTGCGTCAATTTTCAGCGCTCAAGATTAACAGAAACCGCGTCATCATGCGCTTTTTCCTTCGTCCAGCCGTGCCAAAAATGAGGATGAGCTGTCGGTAGAATGGAGGCAATACAAGTTAGGTAAAGGAGCATGATGGTTTATCTCGCTGTTGTGATTGCGCTGGTTGCGTTGTGGGCTGTGTGCGGCTTGTTCGTGGTGTCGCAGCAGTCTGCAGTCATTATTGAGCGCTTCGGTAAGTTCCACCGCGTGTGCTTTGCCGGCATCCACTGGAGGCCACTGTTTGTGGATCGCATTGCGCACCGCTCGAGCTTGCGCGTTTCCCAGCTCGATGTGAAGTTGGAAACGAAGACTTTGGATAACGTTTTCGTCAAAATTGTGGCGAATACTCAGTTCCGCATTAACCCGCAGGATGTGATGAAGGCTTACTACGAGCTTTCTGACCCTTCGGCACAGCTTCAGGCTTACTTAGAGGATGCACTGCGCTCGGCAATCCCGAACCTGAGCTTGGATGATACTTTTGCCAGGAAAGACGACGTCGCCTTCGACGTGCAAAAGACGGTGGGCGAGGAGATGGCCCGCTTTGGCTTCGAAGTGGTGAAAACGCTGATCACTTCTATCGATCCGTCGAAGCAGGTGAAGGATTCGATGGATTCCATCAACGCTGCCCAGCGTGAGAAGGAAGCCACCCGCCAGCGTGCTGAAGCTTTGCAGATTCAGATTGAAACGCAGGCAAAGGCCGAGGCAGAAAAGACGCGCTTGCAGGGTGAAGGCCAGGCTAATTATCGCCGTGAGATTGCCAACGGCATTGTTGACCAGATCAAGAGCCTGCAAGAAGTGGGAATGAATATTGACGCGGTGAATACGGTGGTGTTGTTCAACCAGTACCTCGATGTCACGCGCTCGCTGGCAGAGTCGAATAATGCGAAGACGGTCGTGTTGCCAGCGGCAACCCCTGGTGGTTTCAACGATTTCTACCAGCAGATGCTCGCCGCTTTGCAGACCGACAAGGCTGCCAACTCTCACTGAGAGCGGATTGTTGCGGCGAGAGCTTCCTGATAATCTGGACGGGAATAGAAGCCATTCACAAAGTGGAGGATGAGAAGTTTTCACTCTTTCTGGCATGTTGAGTTCAAACGTGGCATAATGTCATCTTGTCTGTGGCTGAGGGGCGAGCTTGAGGTTGCTCATCAGCAAAGCGCAGACATGGAAGAGTGTCCGAGCGGCCGAAGGAACACGCCTCGAAAGCGTGCGTAGTGAAAGCTACCGCGGGTTCAAATCCCGCCTCTTCCGCAGCTGGGAACCCTTCGGGGTTCCCATTTTTTGTTTCTGGCTGTGATGCCACTTGCCAGTAGGTGTCACTCGTCTAAAGAAAAAGCCCTCGCGGAAGCGAGGGCTGAAGCAGGGTGATAATCTCAAGCAATTGTGATGCAATTCGAGCGAGAGTGGCATAGAAGCCAGACCGCGGCAATTGCGGGCTTGTGGCAGGAGAGTTAGGCCTTCGGCATCATCAGGCCACGCACCAAGAGAATAATGCCATCAACAAGAACCGTGATGGCCAGCAGCATGATGAGCGTTGCTGTCGAGGTAATTGGCCAGAAGAGCAGCGCCAGGCCGCCCAGGATGGAGACGATGCCAGCGAAGATAGTCCAGCCGTTGCCCAGGAAGCCAGCAGACTCGATGATTTGGGCGATGCCGGTCATAATCCAGGAGATGCCGACGAAGATGCCGGTAAACCAGATCAGGAAACCGGTCGAACCGGCGAGATTACGCAACATGGTTGCTGCGGCGAGGATCGAGAAGAAACCCACCAGGCCGGTCATTACGCGCCACGAACTTGGGGTGCCCTTCGCACTAAACGCGCCAGCAACTGCCGACACGCCTTGGATCAGAAAGGCGACGGCAAGCAGGCTGGTGGCGACCATCAGGGACTTTCCTGGCCAAACGAGCAGCGCCACGCCGAGCAGGGTGAAGATGATGCCGAGCGCAATCAGGCCGCGGCGCAAGCCCTTGAGGAAGCGAGCAGCAAGATTAACAGGGTTCCAAGCGAAGAACGGGTCGTCAGCGACGTTACGCATAAACGGGTTGCTCGGGTCGGTGTAGGCGCTTTGTGAAGAAGAGTTCTGGTCGTTTGGGTCGAATTGAGGATTCGGCTGAGAGTAGGGGTTCTGGGAATCCCGTGGGTTCTGCGGGGTGAAGTTCGGCTGTGTCATGTCAACCTCCGTGTGACGACTGAGTATTCAGAAAAACGCTTGGTGTGGGCATATTAGAATGCACGTGTTTCACAGAGTAAAGCGTATATATCTACATGTTCTAACAGATGAGAGAAGGCTTTCATTCCGCTAGAAACGCTGAGGTGAGCTTGACAGTAGGCGAGGGGACGGCGTGCGCTATACTGAGGTGTGCAAGGGTTTGACCTTTGGCGAGGCTCAATAGTTAGTCAAGCGCATACGAGGGTGAGCAAGGCAAAATTGGGCTGTCGCGTGTTGCAAGCGTGTTGCGCAAGAAAGCGCAGAATGACGCGGTTTTATGTCACGCGAAACGCCGAAGAGGAAAAACTTGAAGCAAGGGGGTTGCGGATTTGCTCCTAAAGTGGTTAACTGTTCAAGTTGCCTGATGGAGCACAGCTCTTGATGACAATGCGTGGGGCGGGTTTCCCAAGTGGTCAAAGGGAGCTGACTGTAAATCAGCCGCCGTCGTGCTTCGTAGGTTCAAATCCTACACCCGCCACGCCCCGATGGCTCAGTGGTAGAGCACTTCCTTGGTAAGGAAGAGGTCGTGAGTCCGATTCTCACTCGGGGCTCCATGGCGAGGTAGCTCAGCTGGCTAGAGCGTACGACTCATAATCGTAAGGTCGAGAGTTCGAGCCTCTCCCTCGCTACAAAGCTGAGGTTTTCCTCGCAAACATTTATTCGAGAGGTGTTGACATGGCTAAGAACGATGTTCGTCCGGGCATCACTCTTGCTTGCACTGAGTGCAAGGAGCGCAACTACATTACGACGAAGAACCGTCGTAACACTCCAAACCGCCTGGAACTGAATAAGTTCTGCCCACGTTGCGGTAAGCACACTCTGCATCGCGAGACCCGCTGAACGGATTTTATAAGAGCCCGGTTAATCCGGGCTTTTTTCGTATTTAAGCCCATGTGTTTCCCAGCAGCGCCTCCGGAGTAGCGCCTGCCATCGGTACACGTGCCCACACGAAAAACAATAAGCTCGAGAAGAGTTTGAGAAGAGTCTGAGA
>CASERW010000020.1 GCA_949290445.1 Aeriscardovia aeriphila
GTTATGAGTACGGAAGTCATGAGGCAATTGTGCCGCCAGAACTTGACCAGGGGAGAAGGGTAGCGAAATGTGAGGCAAATTCACGTTTTGACACCTTGTTCAATTTCACCGCTGAAATATCCAGAAATTTAGGGTAGAATGTCGTCAGTTATTGATAAAGGAACACACCTTTTCGTACGAGACGTGAGGACACATGACTGAGGGTTCCAATGGTCGCCGCCGGTTTTCGGATAAATGGGGCAAGCATGAGCTGGACGTGCTCGTCGTTTTGTCGTCGGCATTTCCACAATGGCTGACCTCTCGCCAGATTGCTCAACGAGTCAAGGCCTACGCTGACTCCTACGGTGAACTCGCCGACCAAGCAGCAAAGGCAGCATTCGCCAAGCAGTTCCAGCGTGACCGCGCTAAACTCGCCGACTTAGGCATCGAAATCGAATCGCGCCAACCCGAATACTCTTCAAAGTCTGACGGCCAGGACTTCGCATCCTACCGTCTGAGGTTGGGTGACCAAGGTTTGGTGCGCTTGCACTTCGACGAAGAGGATATGCCTATTCTCGCCGCGGCAACATTCCTGGCCAAGTCACTCAAGTCGGATGCTGACGATGTGGCCGATAAGAAGCGCTCGCGTTTCGCCTCGCCAGCTAACTCGCCAACTTTGGGCCTGTCAGCACTGGCACCAAGCATCGGCACACAGTCCATTCCGACCTCGCTTGCTGAAGCTGTGCAAACACATCGTTTCACCGCAACCGTGCGCGCTGAGGATGACGACGAAACCGTCGATGTCGCTTATGAAGATTCTGACGACCTCGCCTTCTACATGATCATGCATCCAGGTGTTCGAATTCTGAACCCTCGGGCTGCTCGTGACTCTTTTGCTCGCCGTTTGCAGGCAGCAAGCCAGTTTGAAACCTGCGATAATTCCTCACGTACCACGCCGGTTGCTGTGCAAGAACGTATTTTGAAGCCGGAGGTCGAAGTTCCGCCGAGCTTGCATCCTACCCACCGTCGCGGTTCTGGCTCGGGCCAGTCGAGCTCGGAAGTGGACCGTCGTTTGCGCCTGATGCTCTTCCTTTCGGCTCATCCGGGTGCTGAGTATTCGGTGGAAGAGTTGGCTGATCGTTTCATTGGCCCAACCCATACGAAGGATCAGCATGAAAAGGCGATGAAGACGATCCGCAAGGACGTCAACACGCTCACCACTGTTTCCGATGATGGTGAGATTGCTGGCTCTCAGTTCTTCGATATCGATTGGGATTTGCTCGAAGAAGAGGATGTTGTTCGCGCGGACAACTCTCTAGGCTTGGACCGCTTGGCCGGCTTGACCCCGCAGTATTTGAGCTTGCTGGTGGGTTCGGTCCGCTATTTGGCGAAGTCGACGATGTTGCCAGACGATCAGCGTCAGGCAGCTGACTCGCTGTATGAGAGGCTGTTGGCAGCTCTTCCTCATATTGAGGGCGAGCTCGATGGTGACCCGACCACTTTGGCACTCACCGGTTACGAGCTCGAACCGGATTCGATGGGTAAGATTCGTGAGGCCATTCGCCGCAAATGCCCGATTCACTGCTACTACACCAACGGTGCGGGTGAGCGTAAGGAACGCTGGTTCCTGCCTGTTGACACGTTCATCGACGAGGGCGCTTTCTACGTGGTGGTGTGGAATGTGCTCGGCCGTCACGGTGACCTGCTCAAGCAGAAGCTGGAAACCTTCAAGCGTGCCGACTCGCGTTCGAAGGCTCCGCAGTGGAAGACGTTGCGTGCCTCTCGCATCGCTGAAGTTTCCGTCGTTGACCAGCCGGTAGAAGAAGAGATTATCCCTGTTCCGCCGATCTCGGAGCTTCGCCAGTGGAACTTCAAGAACGGCTCGGACGTGAGCTTCATCACTGATTCTCACAATCTCGCCTTCATTGACGACCTTCATTCGGCAACTATCGAGCCGTGGGATGAGGGTGACAAGGTGCATTTGCGCATCACCTCCGACTCGTGGTTCGTCGCTTTCTGCATCGCCCACGCCCGCCATATTGTTGCGGTTTCCCAGGGTGAGCGTCACGAGGTGAAGAGCAGCGAGGACAAGGACGGTAACGTCGTCGAAACGGTGGAAACTCGCCCGTCTGATGTTGCTGCTGCCATTCGTGAACGTGCTCAGCGCGAGATTGAAGGTCTGCATCGTCAGGAAGAAGAGGAAGAACGCGCCGAGCAGGAAAAGCTCAAGCGTGAGCAAGAGGCTCAAAGCTATGTCGCGCATACGACGTCGGCAGCTCCGTTCGGTGGCGCTGCGGCCCGTTCGCGCATGGAATCGGACCATAAGCCATTTACGAGAGCAGGTATGTGATGAGCGTGGGAGCATGGGTAGGAGTGTGGGTTGGACTCGTCGTTTTCCTCCTGCTCATGCTCGTGGCGGGTATTGCATTCGCCATTTGGCGTGGTTACAAAGGTTACACGGGCCTCAAGCCTCTATTTTCAACGATTTCTGAGAAGGTGAAGGGCTTTTCTGAGGCTCCTGAGCCCGGTGAGGAGAAGCCTGTCGTCCTGGCTCGTCGCGTTTCTGACGTCGCTCAAGATTATCAGGCTGCACACACTGACCTGCTCAACCATAAAGCTCGGGTGCGCGCAGTTCACGCTACGCGATTTGGCCGCTGGGCGGCTTTTAACACCGCGCGAGAGCAGGAGCGCGGTGTTGCTCAGCCCGGAAATGATGCGCGCAGCAGGCGCGTGCGTGATGAAGTGCAGTGATAATCTCTAGGTGGAAAGTGGAAGTATGGCGAGGAGAAGCCATCATCGCAAGCATACGACGGCTGTAGCGGGGGTGGGCAGCCAGCTTGCCCGCGGAATTGTGCCGGATGCTAATCAGGAGAATTTGACGCCAGCCCAACGTTATGCGGCGGCGAAACGAGAGCGTGAGCAAAGGAAGAGCTTGGCCTACCAGTTTGCCCAGCGTTTTGACTTCCCTCTTGATGATTTTCAAAACGAAGCTTTGCAGGCCTTGGAGGCGGGGGATAACGTTCTTGTTGCTGCGCCGACCGGTGCGGGAAAGACGGTGATTGCGGATTTTGCCGTCTATTTGGCCCAGCAGCGTAACTTGAAGGCTTTCTATACCACGCCGATTAAGGCGCTGAGTAACCAGAAATATCACGATCTGGTGGCGCAGTATGGCCGAGAAAATGTGGGCTTGCTCACCGGCGATATTTCTATCAATTCGGAAGCCAACATTGTGGTGATGACCACCGAAGTGTTGCGCAATATGCTCTACGAAAATTCTGTGACGCTGACTGCTTTGCGGTATGTGGTTTTCGATGAGATTCACTTTTTGGGTGATCAGTTCCGCGGCCAGGTGTGGGAAGAGTCGATTATTCACCTGCCGCAGAGCGTGAAAATTGTGGGTTTGTCGGCAACGGTGTCGAATATTGAGGATTTTGGCGCGTGGATTGAGTCGGTGCGTGGGCATACGCGCTTGATTATTTCCGAGACGCGCCCGGTGCCGCTGGAGCAGTCAGTGATGGTGCAGACCGGCCGTGGTGGTGCGCCGGAGCTGTTTGACTTGTATGATGAGGCCAGCCGTGAGGATCGCGGTGATGGTGAGCCTCAGGGTGGTGACTCTCGGGACGGTCGCCGCCGAGGGAACGGCCAAGCCTCCTCTCGCGCCACCAGCTCGCGCACAAAACCCACAAAACCGGCTGCTTTGCGCGTGAACCCTCAGCTTCTCGCCCGCTTGCGCCGCCTGGATGATATGAGCGCGCGTCGTGACTTCGACCAGCATCGCCGCCACTCGCACGGTTCCTCACGCTCAGGGCGCACTCGCGGCTACCATCAAGCACATCGCCCGTGGCCGCAACGCTGGGAAGTGGTCGACGAGCTTGACTATCGCGACCTTTTGCCGGGCATTTTCTTCATCTTCTCGCGTATGGGTTGTGAGAAGGCAGTCGACGAGTGCATGCAAGCTGGTTTGAGCCTGACTTCTGACCACGAGCACCGCCTCATCGGTGAAATTGCCGACGAAATGGCCTACAACGCGATGAGCGAGCAAGACCTTCGCATGCTGCACTACAAGAGCTTCAAGCATGCCTTACAAAACGGTTTCGCCTGCCATCATGCGGGAATGATCGCGCTCTTCCGCGAAATCGTGGAGAAAGTTTTCGAACAAGGCTTGGTTAAGGTGGTCTTTGCTACGGAAACCCTCGCCTTGGGTATTAACATGCCGGCGCGTTCGGTCGTGATTGAACGCCTCGACAAGTTCAATGGTGTGGCGCGCGTGCCGCTCACTCCTGGCCAGTACACGCAGCTGACTGGTCGCGCAGGCCGTCGTGGCATTGATGATGAGGGCCATGCCATCGTCGTCGACCATGAAGGTTTTGAGCCGTCGGGTTTGGCCGCGATGTCGTCGCGGCGTGTGTATCCGCTGCACTCGCAATTCCAAGCCACGTTTAATATGGCTGTTAATCTTTTGGCGCACTCTGACTTGGCCACCGCGCATCGCACGCTGGACATGAGCTTTGCCCAATGGGAGGCTAACGAGTCGGCCGAGCAAATGCAGAAGGAACTGGCGAGCTTTGAGGAGGCGCTGGCCGGTTACGAGAAGGCTTTTGCTTGCGACCGGGGCGATTTTAAAGAGTTCCTGGAGTTGCGCCTTCGCTTGAGTGACCTTGAGAAAGGGGAGCGTCGTCGCATCAAGCACACGCAGTTTAAGACTCCGCAGGATAAAAAGAATGCTCTGGAGCGCCTCGACCGCAAGATTCGCCAGGTTCGTCAGCGCGAGCGTAACCATCCGTGCGCCACCTGCCCGGACTTGGACAAGCATGTGCAATGGGGTATGCGTTGGGTGAAGGCGAATAAGCGCTACCAGTTGCTTAAGGATCGTTTCGAGTCGCGCACTGGCGTGGTGTCGCGTAGGTTCGATCTGATTTGTCGCGTGCTCGAGTCGTTGGGATACTTGCGCAGGCCGGAGGCTCACGCTATGGCTGGGGCTTCGGCCGCAACCGAGGCTCAAGCTGTACCGGAGGCTCAAGCTGTACCGGAGGCTCAAGCAGCTTCCGCGGCTCCAGATTATCAGCGCGACAACATCGGCCTCGACGCCTCACACTCGCGCACCGCAGGAACCTACGAGCTGACCTGGCGAGGAGAACTCTTGCGCCGCCTGTTTAGCGAGCACGACCTCTTCCTCGCTCAATGCATGATCGAGGACACTTTCCGCCGCCTCGACGCACAAGGCTTGGCAGCAGTGCTCTCTGGAGTGATCTATGAGGCGCGCCGCTCGGATGAAGCGCGCATCCGCCACTGTCCTGGCGGTCGCAACGGTAAAATCGCGCGCGCTATCGAGCATATGGATGACGTGTGGGATGACCTCGAATACACGGTTGAGCAGGCGGGCTTGCCGCAGTTGCCGGAAGTTAACTGGGGTTTGGTGGAGCCGATCTTCCGCTGGTCGGGGGATGCAACGCTTACGGAAGCGCTGTCGGGCACGATGATCCAGCCCGGTGATTTCGTCCGCTCCTGCAAGCGCCTGCTGGATGTGCTTGGCCAAGTGCGCGAAGCGGCCGAACAGTTGGGCGACGACCAGCTCGCCGATACTGCCCAGCGTTCTACCGAGATCATCAATCGCGGTGTCGTCGCCTATTCTGGCCTCGACGCTCAAGACGAGCTGGAGTGATAATCTGGAGAAATTCTGCCTCAAGCTGCGCGCGGGTAGGGAATATTTTTGCGCGAAACTTGTTGGTAGAAGTGGTTTTGTGAAAGGGGTTTCATGGCAGAACGCAGCCTTCGTGGTACCAGCATCGGTGCAAAGTCACTGGAAACGGATGAGAACGTCGAGTTCGCCCAGCGCACCGACGTCGCTTATGTGTGCCCAGATGGTCACCGCACGATTGTTCCATTTGCAAAAGACGTTGAAGTTCCTGACCAGTGGGAGTGCCGTTGTGGTAAGCCTGCTGTGCGTGAGGATGCTGAGAATCCTGACGATCCATCTGCTCAGGGAAAGCCGCAGCGTACGCATTGGGACATGCTTTTGGAGCGCCGCACTATTCCTGAGTTGGAGGAGCTTCTGGAGAAGCGTTTGCAAATGCATCGTGAGGGTTGGTTCCCTGACTACGAGTGAGTTCCTCGCTCTTTTTCGTATTACTCGAGATTATCAGTGCTGATAATCTCGAGTTTTTTATCGCACCTGCAGTGAGTCAGTTGTGTTGAGCATCATGTAAATAAGCTGTTCCGTACTGGGTGGGTTCTAGCGAACTCTCGTTGAGTGACGGCTCGTTGCGACTGTGTGGCTCAACTATGAACCTGCTGATTTCACGTTAGTGGTGAAAAGCTGAAACATAAGGATTATCAGCAAGAACGAATCGACGAAGAGCAGAAGCGTTCTTGGAAATTCCGATACGAGGTGTTGCAACAATCTCTTCTTGAGGAAACTTTTCTGATGATAAGGGTTCTGCTAAGAAAAGTGGGGAAGAGGGATTGGAAAGATCACAACCATAAAGCTCAGTGGTAATCTGGAGCGCTTGGCAAAGCTTTGCAGGCCCATTACTGACCTGTGTTCCTCTGCGATTTCGAAACTTCTCCATCGTCTGAACGCCATCGATAGGCTCTACCGCGCGAATGAGGGCTCCAGCACCAACGCCTAAAGGCCCTAGCGAGGTGTTCATGCAGTAATGCATGCCATGAGAAATATAGATGTAGGCGTGCAGGGGAGAGGTGAACATCGCTCGGTTTCGGAAAGTAAAACCGGTATAGCAGTGGCTTGCTGGATCGAATTGGTCATATGTTTCAATCTCGACGATTCGAGCGGTGAGAATCTCTCCGGTCGTCAAGCGGCGGCACAACACCATGCCAAGCAAGCTGCGAGCGGTCGAGTCGAGAGCAGTTTGAAAATCTGGAACAGAGAATGTTATGTCAGATTTGTAGTGTCGGGGAAGTGCTGTGCCAGCCAAAATCCCTTGATCATTAATGCTGGGAGGTAGATTAACTGCTGAAGTAAGAGAAGTGCTGAGAGCCGTCAGTGTGTGAATGAAAGAAGATGTGGCCTGTGAACTGTGATTCATATCTCCAGTGTAAGTGAGGTCACAACGAAAAATAAATCTGCCGTCCCGCGTACCGGCTAGCCTCAATACCGGTACAGAGAAAGTGAGGAAGCATGGCCCGCAAGATCGTCCTCATCGATTTAGATGGAACTTTGACTCGTTCAGATGAAGGCATCATTTCATCTGTCAAATATGCTTATCGCGACAACAACGTTGCTGTTCCTGACGACAAAACTTTGAACAGCTTCATTGGCCCTGCAATTATGGATTCCATGCGGCGCACAGGCGTTTCAGAAGAGAAGCTGCCGGACATGGTCAAGTCGTATCGTTACGCTTACCGCAATCCAATTTTCGATGATCCAAAGAACCCTGGCGAGAAGCTTCCTGGTATGTACCTCAACGAGGTGTACGACGGCATTTTCGAGGCTCTCGATGAGATGCATGCGAAGGGTTATTACCTGGCAGTTTGCACTGCAAAGCCGGAACCACAAGCGCTTCCAATCTGTGAGCATTTCGGGCTTATGGATCATATGGATGCTCTTTATGGTGCCTCCAACGATGCCAGCAGGATTAACAAAGACCAAGTCGTCGCTTATGCGTGCGAAAAGCTGAACTACAAGCCAGGGGCTGATCTGGCTCTCATGGTCGGCGATCGCTGGACAGATGTTGACGGAGCTCGGGACGGCGCACAGTTAGATTGTATCGGCGCACGCTGGGGTTACGCAGACCCAGGTGAGCTAGAAGAACATGGGTGCTACGCATTTGCACAAACGCCTCGGGACCTTCCAGCAGTTGTCGATGCATATTTTGCCAAGAAGCTCGGTAAATAAAGCAATTAGGACTGAAATAAAGGCTAGTGCCACTGGAGAAATCTAGTGGCATTCTTTATATTCATGGTTTGCCGATAATGTACGTTATGTCAGATTGGGGAGAAAAATACTGCCCTTTTCCTTCAAGCAGATGGAATTGTTTTTTTCGCGTTCTACTACATGACAACGTTCACGAGAACAGCGCGTCAAACAAACTGAGTTCTGCAGCCTCCTCATGCTTGCTCACTCGACGTGTACGACGCTGTGAACCTGTTGAACGGGTCTTTAGTTTGGCATCGTTTGAGCTGTCGTTATCAGCTGCACTTGTTGCACTTGACGAGGCAGCGTCAGTCACCGAGCCCGTGTTTGCATTGTTGCTTGTGCCTGCCTGTGCGGCTGAACCAGAATCGGCAGCCTGAGTAGCACTTTTCTTAGCCAAGCCAAGATTGGCAGTACCGGCCTTATTGGCGCTTGCCTTTGCAGCGCGAGATGTGCTGGAGGAGTGCTTCTCCCCTAGCTCCAAATCTGCCAACAGTACGGGCCCATGGTCCACAGACTCCAACGAGCGGCCTGTCACCGACGACACGGCCTCTTTATCCAAACGGATGGGCGAAAACGCGCGCAGACGAGCACTTAAATCTTCGTTCAAGCGTGCAACAGATAGGCCGAAAACCGCCGTTCCTTCGCGCATCATATCGATGATGGACATGTCATCGGTGCACTCCATCACCTTATGCCCATCTGACATAATAAACGTGTGCGAGAACTCCTCCAGCGGCTGGCGACGCAGTTTCGCGATAATCAGCGCAATATTCGTCAGGTTAATCCCCGCATCGATCAGTCGCTTAGCCACGCCGAGCAACAAAATATCGGTGTAACTGTACAGCCTGCGCGTCCCCGAGCCGTGTGAAGCGTGCAAGCTGGGCTCCACAATATGCTTGTTGGCCCAATAGTCGAGCTGGCGGTAAGTAATGCCCGCAACCTGCTGGGCAATCGCTCCCGAATACGCGAGGCGAGGCTTCTTGGGCTCGCTGAACAGCTGGCCTTGAATGGCGTTCTCCAGATTATCAGTACGGTTATTCACAGCCGAATGCTCATTCGCAGCCATGATTTCTCCTTTCTGATAATCTTAAGAAATTCGTACAAATGTACGACAAGGGTAAAACAGCAAAAAGGACGGGTAGAACCCGCCCTTCACCGTGGAAACTTCGCCTCAGGCTTGAGGAGAAGTGAAATACATCATGCGGAAACGGCCGATCATCAACGAATCGCCGTTGTGCAGCAGCTGACGGTCTTCGATGCGCTGCATGTTGACGTAAGTGCCGTTGAGAGAGCCGTCATCCTCGATCTCGTAGCCGCCGTTGACGCGGTGGAAGTGAGCGTGCTGGCGGGAAACGGTGGAATCATCCAGAAGAATATCAGCGCGAGGGTCGCGACCAACCGTCACCTGGTCCGTATCCAAAAGGTAACGCGAACCGGTGGATGCACCACGAGTGGAGACGAGCAGAGCAGAACCCGGCTCGAGCTTGCTGATAGTAGTGACATCGTCTTGAGTGAGAGGTCGATCGGTTGCGGCAGTCAGAGGAACCTGAACTGCTGGAAGACCGATGCTCGTGGTCTCACCTGCTGCTTGTACTGGATCAATCATCATGCTTCTTATTCTACTGTTCGTGCGTACTGGAATGTACGAGGTTTGCGAATGTGAGTGATTTTAAGCGTTTCTTTCTCGTCCACGCTCACGGTGGCTTTGTACTGCACGCGCAAGGTCGAGCCGATGCCGCCAGAAATTTCGATGGCATTGCGCAAAGCGTTGGAATCGCCGATTGCGAGTACCGTGTAAGGCGCTTGCAACAGCGTTCCATCGCTCAACACGCCCGAAACAGAGTCGGAGAAATAGGTGGAGGTGACTACGCGCACCGTGTTAATCTGGATGGCCTCTGCTCCGGCGTTTCGTAGCTCCTCAATCAGCGAGAAAAGCGCCGAAGCGGGAATAGTTTTCCCCTTGGCTTCACTGATGCGGATGCGCACGCCTGGGCCTTGTGCAGGCAGAGTTCCGGCGATCACTCCAGCCGTCTTCTGGTTGTTCTCCTCCATCTGTTTGAGCTCGGCTTGCTTGTCGACAGCGTTTTGGATGGATTCAAGCTGGGAACTGAGCTGGTTTTTCTGGCTGGTCAGCTGGTCGATTTTCTGGTTGGTCTCGTCAAGCAGGCGCACGAGTTCCGACTCGGAGAGCGAGCTGTACGAGGATTGCACGTTGCGCTGCTGGCCCATATAGCCCACGCCGAGCAGGATGCATAGGATGAGCACGATTATTTGGGTGAAAATGCTCAAGGCGGTGGTTTTCTTGCGCCTGTTTGGCTCGAGATTATCAGTACGCTGAACCTGCCTGCGATCCTTTACTCTTGCGCGGTTTCGTCCAGGCGTTTCCGCCTGTGCGCCGCTTACTCTGCTGGCCGCGCCCTCGGCAAGATGTGCGCTGCTGGCCGCGACAATACGGTGGCCAGGACGCTCCTCAGGCCCGTTCTCGGGCACGAAACGAGGAAGCTCACCCGTGATAGCTGCAGGTTCATTCACGCCTGCTGTGGCCTTGTTATTTGCCTTTACAGCGTGCTTGCGAGAGTGACGACTCATTCCACCACTCTCCTAGCCTCTAAAGATGAATCGACGAATCGCCGTCGCATTCGAGAAGATGCGAATGCCCAATACGACGAGCACAGCCGTGGTCAGCTGCGAACCCACGCCCATCTGGTTTCCCAACAGCACGAGCAGAGCTGCAATGACGACGTTGGAGATGATGGAAACGATGAAGGCGCGGTCGGAGAAGTTGCGTTCGAAATAATTACGAGCGGCACCGACGAGGGCGTCGAAGGCGGCGACCACCATAATCGGCAGGTAGGGTTGCAACTCAACAGGGATGCTCGGCTGGGCAAATACGCCAATCAGAATGCCAATGATCAGACCAAGTACTGCAACCATGTCTTCCCTCACTTCCTCTTGCTTCGAGCTTAGTACCTCTCCCGCCCGTTCATATTACGAAACGAGATTATCAGTGCGCAGATGCGCCCGGCGCTGAATATTTTTCGATACTTTCCTGCTCCGCTTTCTCCTCGCTACCCGCAGAGTTCAGAGGTGAGCTGGAGGCTGCCATATGCATGTTTTGACGAGTGAGAATATCCACTTTCACTCCCTGGCTTTCCAGCTGAGAGCGTTGCGGGAAGAACTGCGGGGTGATTGCTTGAGAAAGTGCACTCGCATCACCAATTGCACGAATGGTGTAGGGTGCGGTGACAATCGTGGTGCCCACGAGAATGGAGGTTCCCGCCACGCGAATGGAGCTTTGAGCGCCGATGCGCACGTCGTTGACGTCAATGGCTTCAGCGTGGTGAGCCCACAACATGTTGACAATCTGTTGCAAATCGGTGTCGTGAACGGCGGACTGGAGTGTGGCGATGCGGGCCTGATGGTCGCCGCCGGTGTCGCCTGCGTCAATGGTAATCTCGACGCCTGAGCCTTCGACAGGGTTCAGGGCGAGCATATCCAGCGACTTTTGGTAGGGAGAGGCGTTACTTGTTGCCGCGTCGAGCTTCTTTTGCAGCTCATCGCGTTGGGACAGCAGCCCATCTACTGACTTTTTGAGCTTTTTAACCTGGTCATCTTGCCGATTTGCTTGGCTGGCGAGCTCTTGGCGAACATGGAGGCGAGTGTCGCGCTGCAGCTGGCGGATGGCTGCAACGGCAGAAAAGCCGACAGCCACGCAGATGAGCAGCACGAGGGATTTGAACATCACCTTGCCAACAGCTGTTGTAGGGCCTTCCACGAGGTTGGAGTCAGTGTAGAGCTGGTCGGCGGAGTGATCAGTGAAATCTTCCAACAGGCGCAAAGTGGCGTCCAAGGGGTTGGAACGGTTGCGCCGGTGGGCTTGTAATTCGCTGGCAGCTTCCGCGCTGATCGCGCGAATAGTATGCGGGTAGATTGCCAAGCGGGAGAATATTGAACGGCGGGTTTGCGGCTTGTTTTCTGCGGCGAAGACGAGCGGTATTTCGCCGGTTACCGGCTCGCTGTCGAGGTTGGAGGATTCGTCGAGCATTATGCCCTCTCTCCCACCTCGCGGGACAGTGGAATACCAGCCTTCTTCGCTACCTTATCGGCTTTGAGCAGACGAATGCCTTGCATGAGGTAAATAACGCCAGCAACCCAGTACAGGCCGATTCCCCACCAGTAGAGTGCTAATCCGAAGCAATGCACGGCATAGTAGAGGTTCAGCGAGCGCAGGGTTGCCGAAATGATGAGCACCGGGATGGCGCACATCAACATGAAAGTGCCTGTTTTACCGACGAAGTGAACAGGCAGCGGGCCGTAATGGTGGTCGGAAAGCACGAGGACGAGGACGAGCATGGTGGCATCGCGCGCAACGATGAGCAGCATCATCCACCATGGGATCACGTTAGCCAAGCACAGGGCGATTCCGGTGAGAATGATGAGCATGCGGTCGGCGATCGGGTCGAGCAGCTGGCCTAAGAGGGTCACCTGGTTGAAGCGACGGGCAATGTAGCCGTCGAGACCGTCGGAGGCTGCGGAGAGGGAGAGCACGATGAGCGACCAGATGAGGTAATCAGGGTGGTCGGGCTGGCTAAACCAAATCAGCCACGCGATCAGCACGATTGAGGCGATGCGCAGGAAGGAGATGACGTTGGGAATGGTCCAAATGCGGTTGGTGGGAACGGGAGAAAAGCGCGTTTTCTCGTCCTTGGTACGCTTTTTCTGCTCGTTCATCATATCCCTTCAGTCCTTTGCTGCTGTGAAGCCACGAATGGTTTCAGTACTCTGTTTCTCGACTTGTTTCTCGACTTTATGCACGTGTGTACACAAAGTCGAGAACAGTCGAGTAGCGTGCTGACAATCTGCAGTGGATTGTTGTCAGCACAAGTGTTTGCGCCTTGAGTGTTCGCGCTTCAGTTCAGTCGCGATAAGCCTTCTCAGCGGCTTCGCGAATGCTAGTGATGGCCTCCGTGATGTCAGGAGCGCCATACACAGCAGAACCTGCCACGAGAACATCAGCGCCAGCAGCGGCAACGAGTGGAGCCGTCTTCGGGGAAACACCGCCATCCACTTCGATGCGGGTGTTCAAACCTTGACGGGTGATCTCATCGCGCAAGCGGCGAACCTTACCCAGCTGGTTGTCGAGGAACTTCTGACCACCAAAACCTGGCTCAACAGTCATGATCAGGATCATGTCGAACTCAGAGAGGATGTCGAAGATCGGCTCAACAGGCTCGGCTGGGCGAACGGCGAAGCAAGCCTTCGTGCCCATGTCATGCAGCTGGCGTGCCAGGCGCACCGGAGCGTGAGTTGCTCCCATGTGGAAGGTGACAGAGTCAGCGCCGTTCTGGGCGAATTGAGGTGCCCAACGGTCAGGGTCCTCGATCATCAGGTGCACATCGGTAGGAAGCTTGGACACTTCGCAAATGCGCTTGACGACTGGCTCACCAATGGTGAGGTTCGGGACGAAATGATGGTCCATCACGTCGATATGCACAAGGTCGGCGGCATGGATGGCGTCCAGGTCGCGCTCCAGGTTGCAAAAATCAGCGGACAAAATACTTGGTGCAATGCTAATGCTCATACAGTCCATTCTATAAAAGCTCTCGATTAATTTCTGCGCACGTCCAATTGTCGAAATTGGCTTTATTCCTCACTTTTACTCACAACAGCGTGCGCAATTTTACTCACCGTGACCCAACAGTCAGTGGTAATCTCGGGCATCTGGTCGATAAGCTCACGGGTTTGAGATTGCCACTGCTCCGGTTCAGCCGACAAACGGCCAAAGCTCACCGGAGACATCAGAGCCACCGACTCGCGCTCTTCATGGCTTGCCAGAGGGCTGGTTTGCGTCACGCGAATAGAGCTGATGAGTTCCATGCGAGGATCATTCTTCAACAACTCCAAAGCATCAGAAGTGCCTGCAGGAGCAAGGCCCAACGCTGTGCGCAACTGCTTCATGTGCTCTGGGGCGGGAATCACCTTGATCAGCCAGCCGCCAGGCGCCACACGCGAGAAGTCTTCATATTGTGCTGGCGCGAAAACGTTGAGAATGACGTTCACCGTGTTAGCGCGCACAGGAAGGTGGGCTCCATCTCCCACTACCCACAAGCTTGGGCCTCCCCCGCGAGCTGCTTCTTTGATGGCGTCAGCGGAAATATCGCAGCCGATGACGGTGACCTGCTGCTGTGCGCTGTTGGCTTCCCGCGCACTGATGTGAGTGTCGGAGTTGTTGTCTGACGCAGTGGCAGAGCTGTCCTCTAGCGCAGTGGCAGAGCTGGTGACGGGCTCTGCACTGGGTTCAGCAAGCCCAGCAGTCACGGTTTTCGTGACAGTTCCATCGCCGCAGCCTACGTCCAGAATGGTGATCTGCTCAGGTGATTCGCCATTACCCTGCTGTATACCACGAATACATGTATTCAGAGCTTTAGTGATGGCCTGCTCCATGTCGTGGTACAAGCCCAGACGGGTGCGCAAGGCTCGGTTGGAGAAGAAATCAGCAGTGTAATGGCTGGAATTCCTCGCATTGCGGCGCAGATCAACGTAGCCGTGGCGGTTGATGGAGAAGCTATGGTGGTTCTCACAGCGCAGAAATGCCCCGTCTAATGCCAATGCTTCGTGGCAGACGGGGCACTCGAGTGGCGCGTGAGCAAACTTAGCGATTGCTTGGCGCATATTCTTTACTCGTCACTCATGGGTTTCATCATCGGATGGCTCAACGGATTCGGACTGCTCAGACTCATCGGAAGATTCATCGGAGTCAGAAGAATCCGTGGTGCTGGTCTTGACATCCTCTTCATTGGAATCTTCGTCAGATTCAACCCGAGGCTCGGACTTGGTCTTGCGCTCGCCATCGTCCTTTGAGTCAGCTTCAGCCTTGGAGTCAGTGTCCACCTTGGCGTCCTCTTCTGCAGCCTTGCCCTTGCCTTCTTCAGCGGCCTCGCGAGCGAGATCAGCAGCAGTGACCTTCGCTAAAGTTTCGCGAGCGGCCTTCAAGCTCTGGCCGTTGAACACCAAGTAGCAGAACAGCGCGATGCCCAAGATGACGCAGATAATAGCAGCCCACACGTTGGTGCGAATGCCCAGAATCTCGCTGGAAAGGTTGATGCGCAACATCTCAATCCACGAGCGGCCCAGGCCATACCACATCAGGTAAAACGCCATCTGCATGCCGACCTTCAGCTTGCTGGCAATCTTACCCAAACCCCACACGATGATGGCAGCGCCGATCAAATTCCAGATCATCTCATACAAGAAGGTCGGGTGGAACAGCGTTCCCGCAGGGCAAGTTGAACCGGTGTAGCACTGTTGCGACTTACCAATAGCATCAGCAGAGTTGAGCTTCAAACCCCATGGCATGGTCGTTGGCATACCGTAAAGCTCCTGGTTAAACCAGTTGCCCAAACGGCCAATCGCCTGGGCAACGAGCAAGCCTGGTGCCAAAGCGTCGGCGAGAAGCAGCAGAGAATACTTCTTGTGGTGAGCCCAGATACCCGCGGCCAGCGAGCCGCCGATCAAAGCGCCGAAGATTGCCATTCCGCCATGCCACACCTTCAAGATCTCACTCGGGTCACCATTCGGCGGGAAGTAAGCGTTCGGCACGGTCAACACGTGGAAAATGCGTGCACCGATCAAACCGAAAACAATCGAGATCAGAGCAACATCGAGAACCTGATCAAAAGTTCCTCCGAGCTTCTTCCATCGGTGCGTGAGAATCCACACCGCCACAATCATGCCGGTGAGCATGGTGATGGCATACATGTGAATGGTCAGCGGCCCGATCTGAAACTGCGAGAAAGTTGGAGACGGGATGTAGGCAAGCGTGTGCACAATAAGCTCCCCCAATAGAAACTAATAGCCTCACGCATTCTAGCGCGTGAGGCTGAGTAAGCGGACTGATAATCTCAAGAAACCCTCAAGCTACCAGCGTTACACACCGAAGAGTGTGAGAGCGCCGTAAACGAATGGGGCGCACAGCAAAATCGAGTCGACACGGTCGAGCACGCCACCATGGCCCTTGAGCAAGAAGCCCATGTCCTTAATACCCAAATCGCGCTTGAGCATCGACGCTGACAAATCGCCCAGCGTGCCCACAATAGTGAGTACCAAGCCCAAGACGATTGGCTTCCACCAGCCAAAGTGAAGGAAATCAGCAGTAAAGCCAAAACCATAGAAAGCCACAGTGCCGATCACCGCGAAGAGAGCGGAACCAGCCAAGCCTTCCCACGACTTCTTCGGAGAAATGCGCGGAGACAGCTTATGCTTACCGAAAGCCGCACCAAAGATCAGACCGCCAGTGTCCGAGAGTGCCGGGACGAAAACAGCCATGAACAGACGCCACTGATACTGCTTTTGCGTGAGCATGAGAATAAGGAAGCCAGCGAGCAGCGGAATGTAGAGCACGGAGAGATCCGTGGCCACGATATTGCGCAAGCCCAACGGCATAAGCGTGCGGTGCAAGGCAGGAGAATCGAAAGGCTGATCAGGGTCGAGACCGCGCTTCTTCATCGCATCGAGCTCTGCTTTCTTCGCCTGCTTGGCAACGATCTGCGGGGTAGAAAAGCCAGCCAAATTGAGCATGCAGGCGCACAGAATGACCAGCACGAGCGCAGTGGCGAAACTCACGGCAAAGCCCATCACATGGTCAGGCGAATACCAGGTGGCGAGAAGCACATAAGCAGAACCGACTGTCAAGCCTAAGAACGGGATGGTGATGTGAGCCACCGTCATGTCGACCTTCAGTTCCCACACCGCGATGAGCATAAACGCCAGGATGAGGTAGGTGAAAGCGTGAGGTGAGGCGAGAAGAATGCCCAACACGCCGATCACGAGAATGGCTCCGGTCGCAATCGCCTGAGGCATGTTGCGGCCAGTGCGCTTATTGATATCAGCAAGCTCATCTTTGCGCTTATTCATTATTCCTCCCCATCGTTGAGGGACTTGGTCGACAGTGCATAAGCAAAAGGCCGATGAGGTATCGGCCTTTCACATGCGTTCCACTGAAGTGACAGTGATGTAACTGCGGTTCACCAGTGCAAACCGCGGCTCAACTGTGATGTAACTGCGGTTATCGAGAACCTGTTCAGCCGGCTCAGACCTCGAGAATTTCCTTCTGTTTGGTGTCCAGCAGCTGATCGATCAGATCGGAGTTCTTCTTGGTCAGCGTGTCGAGCTGCTTGAAGATGTTGTCGCGATCGTCCTCGGTCAGTTCGTCATCCTTGAGCTGCTTTTCCACAGTTTCGCGAGCCTTACGACGAATATTGCGCAGGCCAACCTTGCCCTTCTCAGCCTCATCCTTGGCAAGCTTGACGTACTCCTTACGCCTCTCCTCCGTCATCTCTGGCAGGGTGATGCGAATCACATTGCCGTCACGAGCTGGGGAAACGCCAAGGTCAGAGTCGCGAATTGCCTTCTCCACAGCTGAAATCTGAGACTGATCGAAGGGAGAAACTGCGAGAGCGCGTGGCTCAGGAACGGAGATGGTTGCCAGCTGCTTTAAAGGAGTTGGTGCGCCGTAATAGTTCACCATAATGCCGTTGAGCAGCGATGGGTTTGCGCGACCCGTACGAATACCAACGAAGTTCTCCTTCGTGGCTTCAATGGTCTTGCCCATCTGTTCCGTAGCTTCATCCACAATGCCAGCCATATAACCTCCCTATAAATCCAACGCAACTTTGCGTTGAAGCTTGTTGTTCTAATCTACCAGTTTTGTCGCGCCCGCGCTCGCTCGGCATGTGCGCCGGCCGGTTCGCAGGCAGTGGCCCGAGATTATCAGGCTGCGAAGCTCGACTCCACGTTTGCTGCAACCAGAGTGCCAATCTCCTCGCCCAACAAAGCGCGAGTAACATTTCCTGGCTCCTCCAAACCAAAGACGCGAATGCGCTGGTTGTTGTCGTGAGCCATGGAAAGAGCAGAAGAATCCATCACTGCCAAGTTGTTGACGATGGCATCGTGGAAGTTGAGCATATCGTAACGGCGAGCGGAAGAATCCTTACGTGGGTCAGCGTTGTACACGCCATCCACGCCGTTCTTACCCATCACCACTTCAGAGCAGTGAATTTCAAGCGAACGCTGAATAGAAACGGTGTCAGTGGAGAAGTAAGGCATGCCAGCGCCTGCACCGAAAATCACCACGCGGCCCTTTTCCAAGTGGCGGATCGCCTTCAAAGGAATATAAGGCTCAGCAACCTGGGCCATAGCGATGGCGGTTTGCACGCGGGTGGGTTGGCCAGCGTTCTCCAAAAAGTCTTGCAAAGCCAGGCAGTTCATGACGGTGCCGAGCATACCCATGTAGTCGCCGCGGGAACGGTCCAAACCGGCCTGCTGCAATTCAGCTCCGCGGAAGAAGTTGCCGCCGCCCACGACGATGCCCACCTGAACACCTTGCTGTACGGCTTGCTTGATCTCCTGTGCGATTCGGCTGATAACAACAGTGTCGATTCCCACTTTCCCGCCGCCAAAAGCTTCACCAGAGAGCTTAAGAAGGACGCGGCGTGGCTTGCTTGCTTCAGTCATGTGAGACCCCCAGCATCGAAGAGTTGTAGTATTTCCACACTCTGTGGTCAAGTTTAAGCAAACTTAGTGACAGAAGGCGAGGATAAAAAAGACCAGCCTCTCCCCTATACAGCAAAACGCTGTAAGAGAGAGGCTGGCCATTCAGATTATCACCAGTGAAGGTGAGCGAAGTCACTCCTCGGAGGATTCCTCAGCAGCTTCTTCTTCGCCCTTACCAACCTCGATGCGCACGAACTGCTCGAGCTTGCCGCCGGTCTTCTCGACGAGCTGGCCCACGGTGACCTTAGGATCCTTGACGAATGCCTGGTCGACGAGCACGGTGTCCTTGAAGAAGGCCTTGATAGCACCCTTGACGATGTTTGGAATGATCTTCTCTGGCTTGCCCTGCTCACGGAACTTGTTGGTTTCCACCTCAGTCTCGTGGTCGATGACATCCTGTGGAACGTCCTCTTCGGTGAGCCACTTTGGAGCCATTGCAGAAATCTGCAGGTTCACATCGTGAGCAACCTCAGCAGCCTTCTCGTCGGTGGCAACCATAGCAACGGTGGATGGTGGGAACTCAGCAGACTTCTTGTGAGCGTACACATCCACGCGCTCGCCCTCGATGCGAGCGAACTGACCGAGCTTGACGTGCTCCTTAAACAGAGCACCAGCCTCGGTGATGGTGTCAGCAACAGTGCCCTGAGCGGTCTTAGCAGCAAGAATCTGCTCAGCAGTGGTGGCCTTTGCAGCAACCATTGCTTCGACGATCTCGTTACCATACTGCACGAACTGCGGGGTTTCAGCCACGAAGTCGGTCTCAGCGTTCAGCTCGACTGCGTAACCCACCTGCTTGCCGTCCTCCTCGACGACCTTGTATGCAACAAGGCCTTCCTGAGCCTTACGGCCTTCGCGCTTACCAGCGGCCTGAACACCCTTCTCACGAAGAATGTCCTTTGCCTTCTGCACATCGCCATCAGCTTCGGTGAGTGCAGCCTTCACGGCCATCATGCCAGCGCCGGTATCTTCACGAACCTGCTTAATCAGTGCCAGCGAAATTGCTGCCATGTGCGTCTCCTCTCGGTGCTAGAAACTAGCAACACTTTTCCTGAAAAATTTGGGGAGAGCTACGCGAGATTATCACGCGGTGACAATCTTGAGCCATTGAAAACTTCAACAGTGTGACGCGCAACTCTCCACTCGCTGAAATTCAGCTTGTTTGTGACGAGAGTCACTCGGACTTCTCAGAAGCCTCTTCGCTCTTCTCAGAGTCGTCGGAGTTCAAGAGATCCTTTTCCCACTCAGCCATTGGCTCAGCAGACTTCTCCTCAGCCTTGTCAGCAGCCTTGCCCTTGTCGCGAGCCAACAGACCATCAGCAACGGCGTCAGCCATGAACTTGGTCAGCAGCTCGATGCCGCGGATGGCGTCATCGTTAGCTGGGATTGGGTAGTTGACGAGGTCTGGGTCGGTGTTGGTATCAACCAGAGCCACAACCGGGATGCCGAGCTTACGAGCTTCGTCCACGGCGAGGGCTTCCTTGTTGATGTCCACGACGAAGAGTGCGGAAGGAGTGCGGTTCATGTTAGCGATACCGCCGAGCTCGCGAACGAGCTTGTCCTTTTCGCGGGAGAGAAGCAGGAGCTCCTTCTTGGTCAGGCCAGAAGCCTTGGTATCCTCGAAGTCCATCTCCTGCAGTTCCTTCATGCGAGAAACGCGGCCGGAAACGGTCTGGAAGTTGGTGAGCATACCACCCAGCCAGCGCTGAGCAACGTATGGCATACCAACGCGGGTTGCCTGCTCGGCGATAGCCTTCTGAGCCTGCTTCTTGGTGCCGACGAAGAGAACGGTGCCATTGTGAGCAACGGTCTCCTTGACGAAGTCATAAGCCACGTCGAGAGCGTCAAGAGTCTTGAACAGATCGATGATGTGAATGCCGTTGCGATCCATGAGGATGAACTGCTTCATCTTTGGGTTCCAACGACGGGTCTGATGACCGAAATGAACTCCAGCGTTCAGGAGTTCGCTCATGGTGATCTGAGTCATGAGTTTACCTTTCTGTCGGTTATTACCTAGTCATGAGCACCTGGACACAGCATAAAGCCGACCGACGCAGGCCATCGCAGTCATGACGCGTATTCGTGTATGCGGTTGACAATAAAAATGCTCGTTAAGCTCGCGACCAGCTCTTCAAGCGATGCATACAGCGCTCAATACTAGCCGATTGGCCGTACTTTTCTGGCGATTTTTCTGGGGGCTTTCTCGTAGCCTTCCTTGCGCGCTCTCACTGCTGAGCGAACGGGTGCTCGCGCATATAGCGCATGGCTGCCTTACGGTCGTCCTTTTGCAAGCGATCCAGGTACACATGGCCGTCCAAGTGGTCGCACTCATGCTGGATCATGCGGCCCATCAAACCCTTACCTTCCAACACCACCGGCTTGCCGTCTAGGTCGATGCCGGTAGCCTTCGCATAGTCGGCACGAGGGGTTTTATACCACAGCCCCGGCAGGGAAAGGCAGCCTTCCTCACCGTACTGTTCGCCCGATTTTTCAACGATCTTGGGGTTAATAATGTAGCCGATCTTGCCGTCGATGTTGTAGCTGAACACCCTGAGATTAACACCGATCTGATTGGCCGACAGGCCTGCGCGGCCCGGGTCATCCACGGTTTCCATCAGGTCGGTCACCAGCTGGCGAACAGCAGGCGTGATTTCCTTGACCTCATCGCAGGGCGTGCGCAGCACTGGGTCAGGAACGACGCGAATCTGGCGAATAGTCATTGTCTCCCCTTTCCTCTCTACTTTCCACTTCCCACTTCACAGCGGTGGCAACTGAACCATCAGACTTGTACCGGAAAGTTTTCTTGCTTGTACCGGCAGGTTTCTCGCCTTTCCGGTAGTTTCTGGCTTATACCTGCTGTCAGGTTAGTCTCTCCTCTTGAACACTTTGCTGGCAATCGACTTCCACAAATGGCGAGGAATTGAGCGTTCGCGCTTGATAGCAGCCGGCAGCAGAGGGCAACCCACACAGATGAGCGAGTCCGGGTTGGGATCGCACGCTCCTTGATTGCAGGCGGCGACCGAGACGAAAGCGATATCCGTGCCGTTGACCTGAGGGTGGTCTTGCAACCAATCCAGGCTCAGTTTGACGAAGTCGAGGGGAACGCGGCGAGATTGCGCAATCGCGTACGGGCTTTTACCGGACTGTAAATCTTGGACCACTAAGCTCAGCAACGTGGGATGAGAGGTGTCCTGCGGCCTATTAGTGCGGCGAAACCCGGCGTTGTTGTTGGCCTCAGTTTTGCGAAAACCCTCGTTATTACTGGGGTGAGTAGCTTGAAAGCCTTTCATAGCAACACTCCAATCTGGAAGATTGCCACCGCTAAAATGTAGGCAACCAGCAAGCCGATCATCACCGTCTCTGCAGCGATCTTACGGCCAAACAGGCGCTTCTCCTCCACAACAGTTGCCAGGCAAGGCGTGTAGGCCAAAGTGAAAACCATGAAAGCCAGCGCTGCAGCCTGAGGATGGCCATTGCTTGATTTACCAAAGCTTTCGCGCAAAGCAGAGGAGAGATCGCGCGAACCAGAGTCTGAAGCATCAGCGTGGTACGCCTGGGACAGCGAGCCGACCACAACTTCCTTGGCCACAAAGCCAGACATCAGAGCGGCTGTCGCCTGCCAGTTGCCAAAGCCTGCTGGAGCGAAAACGGGAGCAACACTTTGCGCAATCGTGCCATACAAGGAGTCTTCCACGCGCGAGACCTTGCCGAAACTATCCTGAACCGGCTCGGTGGAGGCGCTTGCGGTGTTAATCTCAGGGTTTTGAGCGGAATGGCCAGCCAGGGTGCCGGACACGGGAATGGCGGAAAGAAGCCAAACAACGAGCAACATGGACATGATGGCCGAG
>CASERW010000021.1 GCA_949290445.1 Aeriscardovia aeriphila
ACACAGGGTGAAACCCAGCTTGCTGGGTTCATTCACGCTGGCAATCTTGAGAAAATTACTGCTTACCCAACTGCTGGTTAAGCTGAGCACCTTGAGCGCCCATGTTAGCCACAAGCTGAGCATAGAACTCGCGGTTTGTCGCCGTCTTCTTCAAACGAGGAACAAGCTGAGAGTAAGCCTGCTCAGCTTCCATACCACCGAAGAGACGACGCAGGCGGTACGTCACCGCCAGCTCATCAGCAGGAGTGATGAGCTCCTCACGGCGAGTGCCAGAAGCGTTGATATCCACTGCTGGGAACATACGCTTATCAGCCAGATCGCGCGAAAGGCGAAGCTCCATGTTGCCAGTGCCCTTGAACTCCTCGAAAATGACCTCATCCATCTTCGAACCAGTCTCCACCAAAGCGGAGGCAATAATCGTCAGAGAACCGCCATTTTCAATGTTGCGAGCTGCACCAAAGAATCGCTTCGGCGGGTAGAGAGCTTGAGCGTCCACACCACCCGAGAGAACACGACCAGAGGCAGGCATAGCAATGTTGTATGCGCGAGCCAAGCGTGTCATGGAATCGAGGAGCACGACGACATCCTGGCCCAACTCGACCAAACGCTTAGCACGTTCAATTGCCAGTTCAGCAACTGTCGTGTGGTCAGAAGCTGGCTTATCGAAGGTAGAGCTGATCACCTCACCATGAACCGTGCGCTGCATATCGGTCACTTCCTCTGGTCTTTCGTCGACGAGGACAACCATGATATGGCACTCCGGGTTATTTTCATGAATGGCGTTGGCGATGGACTGCAACGTGATCGTCTTACCAGCCTTTGGCGGGGAGACGATCAAACCGCGCTGACCCTTGCCAATAGGAGAAACAATGTCCATCATGCGGCCAATCAGCTTGTTCGAGCTCGTCTCCATCTTCAAACGCTGCTGCGGGTAAATTGGGGTGAGCTTGTTGAAGTCTGGCCTGTTCTGAGCTTCTTCCACACTCAAACCATTGATCTGAGTAATGGACTGGATAGGGACAAACTTCTGGCGAGAGTTGTGATAATCGCTGTTCTGCGGGCGAATGAGACCGCGTACAGCGTCACCCTTGCGCAAACCATACTTGCGAACATGACC
The DNA here is from genome assembly GCA_949290445.1 of Aeriscardovia aeriphila. Classification (GTDB taxonomy): domain Bacteria; phylum Actinomycetota; class Actinomycetes; order Actinomycetales; family Bifidobacteriaceae; genus Aeriscardovia; species Aeriscardovia aeriphila_A. The sequence continues at coordinate 1,118 of CASERW010000021.1, forward strand.
CATGGAAACGTAGACATCGTTAGCACCCGGCAAATATCCCGATGTACGAATGAAGGCGTAGGAATCCATGAGGTCAACGATGCCGGCCACTTCGACCATTGCTGGCTCTTGTGGCTGCTCGTTTGCGTCCTGATAATCTCGAGCGTCCTGCTCTTCGTTGTTTTCCGTGCGATCGTAACGCTGAGAAGAGGCGTTGTCATTGCGGTCAGTGCGGGTGCGGCGACGGTTGTTGTCGCGAGAGTCGCGCGTATCGTGACGATCTGCCTGGCGAGCATTGCGACGGGCGAAGCGGGAGTTGCGGCGAGAATACTGGGTATCCTCCTCTTCCGAACTGTCGTCAGTGACGCGAATGGTGCGGATCACTGGCGCTTCGTCATTCTCCTCGTTGCGGTAGTCGCGACGGCGTGGATGGCGGTTGCCGTCTTCCTCCTCGTTATTGGCGTTCGAGGAGTTGTTCTGAGCGTTACCAGAACGGTCAGGCAAGGAAGCCAAAATGTCATCCAAGCTGTGGCGAGGTGCACCAGCAGAGCGAGTCACGCGGCCACCTTGGCGGCGAATGGATGGACGACCAGTTTCACGGCCTTGAGGAAGGGTGATGCCCAGGTCGAGGTTTTCAATTCCCTCTGCCTTGTCGTGGTGCAATTCGCCGAGGGACTCGTGCAGATCAGGCAGCTGGGAAGCGTTGCGATCCGCGCGATTTTGCCGCTCGTCACGCTCGTTGCGATCGGTGCGCTCAGTACGGGAGTTGCGCTCGTCATACTCGGTACGCTCGCGCTCATTGCGAGAGTCGGTACCCTCGTCGTCGCGCAGGCGTGGACGGCGCTCGAAACGGCCATTCTGCTGGCGGTAGATATGCGGTGGCTGGTGCTCGCCGCTCTCGCTACGCTCCGAGTTTTCTCCGCCTTGCTCTTCATGGTTATTCTTGTCGGAAGCGTGCGAAGAAGAACGACGAGCATCGTTGCTGGCGCTCTCCTGTGCTACACGCTGAATGCTGCGCTCGAGGTCATCGAGAAGATGAGTGCCGAAGGCGAGTTCTTCACGCTCTTTGGCTTCACGCGCATTGTTTTCACGTTCTTCGCGCTCGCGGGCCTCTTGGCGGGCTTGCAGCACAGCCTTGGTAGAGCCTGGCTTGCGTCCGCGGCGAATTTCACCCACGGTCACGCCTGCTGGTGCTGGGCCGCCGCTGCGTGCAGCTTCCAAGGTTGCAACAAGTTGAGGCTTACGCATGGTTGAAACGCCACGAATGCCCATCTGACGAGCGACCTGCTTGAGGTCGGCGAGCTTCATATCTGCGAAATTCTGGGCTGCTGCCACAACACACCTTTCATGGACCTTTACCACGTGCATACACGGGTAGAGTCGTAATAAAAGAATTGGAAAGTTGAAAAGAGCCGAAACACTACGGCTCATATCACTGCTCTCAGTATATTCCAGCCTCTACCCTAACAGCAAGCAAAACGCCCGATGCTGAACAATTTCGCCATGAACCGCTTCAGATTATCACGCGGCGGTCCGTCTCCCGGTAAACAAAAACCGCGGTGCAAGCCGAAGCCTGCATCGCGGTTCACGGGTTGTGAAGCAACTTCACAGCCGATGCGTCATGAGTGCATCATGAGTTCACCATGCATTCACACACGCGCATCAGCGGGCGCACACTCACTTGCGGTGAGCGCGGTAGAAGTTGATGAGAGCCTGAGTGGACTGGTCCTGAGCTGCCAGAGCCTTGTCATCCTTGGACAGAGCTGGGGCAATCTCGAGAGCGAGCTTCTTACCAAGCTCAACACCCCACTGATCGTAAGAATCCAAGCCCCAAACGGTGCCTTCGACGAAGGTGATCATCTCATAGAGGGAGATGAGCTCGCCCAGTGCGAATGGGGTGAGGGAGTCACCGAAGATGGAGGTAGTTGGACGGTTACCAGTGAACACGCGAGCTGCAGCAACAACTGGGTTCGTGGTGCCTTCAGCGTGAACCTCATCGAGGGTCTTGCCGAATGCGAGAGCCTTGGTCTGTGCCAGGAAGTTGGAGAGGAAGAGCTCCTGAACATCCTGGTCGCCATCCTTGGTTGGATAAGCGGTGTTAGCGAAGGCCAAGAAGTCAGCTGGGATCAGGTGGGTGCCCTGGTGGATCAGCTGATAGAAGGAGTGCTGGCCGTTGGTGCCTGGCTCACCCCAGAAGATCTCACCGGTCTTGGAGGTGACTGGGGTACCATCCCAGCGAACGCCCTTACCGTTGGACTCCATGGTCAGCTGCTGCAAGTATGCAGGGAAGCGATGCAGGTACTGGTTGTAAGGCAGCACTGCGTGAGCTTCAGCGTTGAAGAAGTCGGTGTACCACACGTTCATCAAGCCCATGAGAGCCACGACGTTCTTCTCGACTGGAGTGGTGCGGAAGTACTCATCCATAGCGTGGAAGCCCTCGAGGAACTGCTCGAAGCGCTGTGGACCGAGGACGATGGCGAGGATGGTGCCGACGGCAGAATCCACGGAGTAACGGCCACCAACCCAGTTCCAGAAGCCGAAAGTATTCTTCTCGTCGATGCCGAACTCGCGCACGCGCTCGAGGTTGGTGGAAACGGCGATGAAGTGAGCGGCAACGGCCTTCTTCTTGGACTCATCAGAGCCGTCGATTGCGCCGTTCTTCTCGAGGGTGTCGAGCAACCAGCGACGTGCGTCACGAGCGTTGGTCAGGGTCTCGAGAGTGCCGAAAGTCTTAGAAACGATGACGAAGAGAGTGGTCTCTGGGTCGAGGTCCTTCACCTTCTCAGCCTGATCCTGTGGATCAATGTTGGAGATGAAGCGAGCAGTCAGGCCAGCGTCTGCGTATGGCTTCAGTGCTTCGTAAACCATGACTGGGCCCAGATCAGAACCACCGATACCGATGTTGACGACGGTGGTAATCTTCTTGCCGGTCACGCCAGTGTGCTCACCGGAGCGAACCTTGTTGGCGAAAGCGTAAATGCGGTTGAGAACCTCGTGAACGTCAGCAACAACGTCCTGACCGTCAACGATAAGCTTGCCTTCGTCGGAAGCTGGGCGGCGCAGTGCGGTGTGCAGAACAGCGCGGTCCTCAGTGTTGTTGATGTGCTCACCAGAGAACATAGCCTCGGTGCGCTCCTGCAGCTTCACAGCCTTGGCGAGGTCAGCGAAGAGAGCGAGAGTCTCTGGCTTGATCAGGTTCTTGGACAGATCAAAGTGCAGATCGCCAGCTTCGAAGGAGAGCTTAGCGGTACGCTCTGGGTCCTGCTCGAACCACTGGCGCAGGCTGATGCCTTCGGACTGCAGCTCGTCATAGTGCTTCTGCAGTGCCTGCCAAGCGTCGGTCTTCGTAGCATCGACTGGTGGATTGATGGCCATTATTGTCCTTTCCGCGCCAAAGCCCCAGAAGAGCGGGCGCAAAACAGCCTCATTGCATCCGTAACGCTGTCAATTTAGCAACGATTGCAGACACTGACGCATAACGGTTGCTGAGGGCTCATTTTTGAGTACTGATAATCTTGAGAAACTCTTTATTTTCCAAGATTTTCAGGAAGCTTTACTCTTACCCACAAGCTTTCGCCATCGGTTGCAAAAGGCCTCACGCGAGCCTCATAAGCTTGAGCAGAGGGCGCCGGACGACACGGTCCAGGAGCAAAATCGCCACAATATAGAGCGCGGATAGCAGAGTGCCTACCACAATGAATGCTAACACTACCACCGGTTTATCCGTCATCATACCCGGAAGCGAGTGCGAGAAAAGCGGCGAGCCACTCGGCAGAGGAAGCGCGCGATTCGTTGAGCCTGGAGCGATGCCCAAAACGGCGCACAGAAGCGGGCGGATCCAGCTTTCCCACACGGGGTTGAAAAGCGACTGGAAAATGTAGAAGCCCAAAATGCCAGAAGCGGCACTGATAATGATGCGGTTCCAGCGGTCTTTCATCGACGCCTCAGCCCAGGAAAGCCCGGACTCATCGACGACAGGCCTCAACTCGCGCTGCTCACGGTGGCGGTCGCGCAGGTTCATGGCTTGCATCAGGCAGCCGACGGCCAACAGGAAGGAGAGCACCGACGTGGACTTGTAGGTCAGCGCGCCGATCACTGCCCTATCGCCAGGAAGCGCGAGGCCTGCCATAAAGATGACAGTGACGAAGAGAATGCCGATGAAGAAGATGCCGGAGACGCGACGGAAGGAGCGCCACGAGTCAGCAATGACGCCGGAGACGAGGAAGGCGACGACGTAGGTTGCGCCGGAGAGCAGCTTGCGCCAGTCGAAAACCCAGCTTGATTGGGCGACTTGGTCAAAGAAGGCAACGTAAAGGTTCAAGCCCATGACGGTGACGAACGAGATTGCCACCACGTTGGCCCAGGTTTCGATGCGTGCGGCCAGCCATGCGAAAACCGGGGCGAAGGCGACAATGATGGCGTACAACCAAATAAATTCCAAGCCCATGGTGAAGCGGCCCACCACGCCGGTGGAAAAGTAATCCATGGGGAGCACGAGGGAGAGCAGCCAGCACAGTGCGCCGATGATGGCGACCGAGGCGACGATGACAGCGATGCGGCGCAAGGTTTTGCGCGTCTGGCGTTTCCAGTAGCCGGGAGTACGGCTGTCCTTTTCAAGGCTCGGCATAATGAAGAAGCCCGAGATCATGAAGAAGACGTTGTTGCCGAACGAACCAAGCAGGGCGATGAGGGCGAGCAGGAAGAGGGCAGTGAATGATGTTGTCATCCGGCTGACGCCAATGTCTACACCGTCGTCCATGTTGTGGAAGAGTGCGTTGATCCATGGCAAAAAGGTATGGAATACAGCAATTCCCAAGATTGACACAATACGGAGAACTTCCACTTCGATATCGCGTCTCTTGACTGAAGCCATGGTCACCTCCTCGCTGATCACTGCGTGAAGCTGTGCTTCTGCCGGCTGCCGAGGGGCTCGTTCCTCAGCGAGTGCCACTGGGCTATCGTCAGGCTTGCTTCTGCGTTGTCACCTGTATGTAAAGCTAAGTGCTTCATCTGAAAGCTGCTCGGCGGTTATCTGAGTGTTTTCTGAGAATTTACAAGTAGCCGGGTAGGCAGCGCCGGCGCGCAGGGCGGCGCGCAGGGCGGCACGCGGGCAAGGCCTTGCATTGAGAGGCTGTTATGTTATACACTTCTTCATTGTTCGTGGTGTCACTGTTTCAGCAACACCGCCTGCCGCTTTAGCTCAGTCGGTAGAGCGTCTCCCTCGTAATGAGAAGGTCGACAGTTCGATTCTGTCAAGCGGCTCTGAGGCCTTGAGTTTTCTCGAGGCTTTTTGTTTACCTGGGGTCAGTCCCCAGCTGGGGTAGACCTCGGAGGAGTTAACCCCGCAGGCCTGAGCCTCGCTAGGGTTATCCTCTATTGCGCGAGTGGCGAAATTGGTAGACGCGCAGGATTTAGGTTCCTGTGACTTCGGTCGTGTGGGTTCAAGTCCCATCTTGCGCACGCAGCACACATCACCTTCCCAGCAGGTGATGAGCAAGCTGTTTCATCGCATAGGTCACCGGCTTGAGCACCACGCTGAACTGGCCCGTCATTTCCGCCACATAACCTTGGAAGCCTTGCTTGAACTCGAGCACACCATGGCCTTGCGAATTCGGATCATCAAAAACTCCATCAATTCCGTAGAAGTTATACGATGTGAGCCCACGCTTCAGCGATTCTGTCATCACCCAATGCTGCAAAGCCGTCGGACCATAGAACTTCGCATACTTCTCATCCGAGCCGGAGAACAAGTAGAAAGCTTGACGAGGATGCCACACAAACATGGCTGCGGAAATATCAACCGTCGTCCCATCCTGCTCGATGTACTCGTGAGCGCGGGCGATGCGGTTTTCGCAGGCAGTGAGCGTCTGCTGAGCAGTGGCAATCTTTTTGTGTACTGACTCAGGGTAGCGAGAGGTTGCCAGCGAGGCTTGCAAACGCGCGATTTCCGCCTCAGCCTTCTGCTTTTTGGCTTCCCACTGCTCGAGGTAATACTTCAGGTCAAGTGTGGCGAGCATAAACTGCGCCTTATCGCCAAGGTTGTCGTACAAGGCTTGGAAGTACTCGAGCGGGCGGTTGTCAAAACCTTGCTTTTCGCTGGACAGCTCGCACAGATGATGGAAGATTGGCAGTTCGTCGCGGCCAATTGCACGCACTGTTACACCCGAATTCGCAGCGATTTTGACGTTACGACGAGTGTTTTTGGAATAGCTGGCAAGCAGGGCTTTCTCATCAGCGATAGTGCTGAGGTCCTTGAGGTAGCGCCACCGCGGAATAGTCGTGTAACCCACGGTAAAGCCAGAATGCTTGAAGCCTAGCTTCTCCAGAGTGGCAATCTCAGGCTCGCGAGCGAAAGCGACAGGAGAAATGGCAGGGCGAGAAGAGCCGTCACCAGCGTCGTGGCTGGCCACCGGGACGTCGTCGCCAGAGCCGTCACCAGCGTCGTGGCTGGCCGCCAGGAAGCCGTCGCCCATCAGGCTGCCGTCGGAATTGTGCAGGTTATAGATAGTTTCCGGAATGATCTCGAGCTGGGAAGCGCCGTTTTTGCGAGCACGCTGTTGAAGCTGAGTGAAGAAGAAAGTGACAAGTTCTTTGTCGTGATAATCCAGAAGAGGACCGTTATGCACAACACTGAAAGTGGAAAGGCGAGAGTGGTAGGTTTCCAAAACGCAAGCAGCGACTACCGTTCCCTCCCGCTTGACGGCGAGGATTTCAACCTGCGTACCTTGAGATTTCCTCATCGCGGCCATCTGGCTTGTCTGTTGGAAATTGCCCTGAGGCAAGCTCGCGCTGAAAGAATCCAAATCTTGAGGCGAGATTTCGGTAAACTGCAGTGAACTCATCAATACTCCGTAGGTAGATCGGTAGGTAGTGATCGCAAACACCTCATTATAACGAGCGGCAACCTGCCACACACGCACGCCCTGCAGTACGAGCGCCTTTCACCCTGCGCGCAATTCACACAATTTTCACCGCATATTCAAGGTCGAGCAGGTGTTTCATCGCCCATATTTTCTAAGCTATTCAGGTCATACACGTACCGAGTGAGACGCTACTGCCGACCCCACACCGAGCCAGCGAGCAAGCTACTCCCACTCACCACCACCTGCTCGGAGTACTATGAACATGCTCTTGCAGCCTATCGCGCTGCTCTCTGCAATCGCCGTCGGATACTGGTTGAAGCATACCGGCCGCGTCCCTGCCGACAGTTACAAGGCCTTGCAAAAAGTGATCTTCGATTTCACTCTTCCTGCAGCCATCATCTACTCGTTCACCATTCGCCACCCGGAGAAGAACATGCTGCTCATCTCCGTGTTCGGCTTTATTTGCGCCGTTCTGCCGCTACCTGTTCTCTTCCTGGCAACGCGCAAGAGGCCGGTGAATGAGCGCTTCTTCCTGATGCTCAACGGCTCGGGCATGAACGTGGGCAACTTCACTTTCCCTGTGGTGCAAGCCTTGTGGGGCACTTCCGGCATGCTCACTTCGGTGATGTACGACATCGGCAACTGCCTGGTGGTGGCCGCAACCTCGAATTCCGTGGCCTCCATGCTGCTCAAAATCCGCCCGGACAAGCCTTTGAGCGAGTCGACCTATCGCGATGAAAACGGCACGCTCCACGTTCGCGTCTCCTCCAAGGACCCTGATGCTCGCCGCTTGGAAAGGCGCAGTAATATTCGCGCGATGCTTCTGAGCTATTGGCGTTCTTTGAGTTTCGTCGTCTACATCATCCTGGTCATCATGCTGCTGGCCGGCATTCGCGTGCCTCAGCCGGTAGGCACGTTCTTGAAGCCAATCGCCGACGGCAATTCGCTCTGCTCCATGGTGATGATCGGCCTGATGATGGAGCTTCCAACGAACGCTGAGCAGGTCAAGCTCGTGCTTCAAGCCTTCTCATGGCGTCTGCTTTTCGCCATCATCTGCTTCTCGGCCGCTTGGTTCTTGCTACCTTTCGACCCGGTGACGCGCAAGATCGTGGCCGTCACCACCCTCTCCCCTGCCTCGATTTTCGGCACGTACTTCACCGACCGCATGCTCGGTGACGCGAAACTCGCTGGTTTCCAATTGACGTTGACGAGTTTCTTCTCGCTCATCGTCATGACGGTGATCTACTTCGTGCTCTAAAGCATTTCTCAAGATTTTCACCGCGCAACGTCACCCGCGCAACAAATTGCCCGCCTGTGGTTACCACAGGCGGGCTGTTGTTTTCGTGCTGATAATCTCAAGAAATACTGAGTTCAGAAAAGCAAAGAAGTGACGTCGGCAGCAAGCTTGCGCATCGCCTTGCCACGGTGAGAAATAGCGTCCTTCTGCTGCTCGCTCATCTGAGCAAAAGTGAGCGGGTGTTCGGGGTCAGCCTGCTCATCAGGCAGGAAGAGCGGGTCGTAACCAAAGCCCTTCTCACCTTTTTCTTCGCGCAGAACGCGGCCTGGGCATTCGCCCGTCTCCACTACCTCGCGAGCACCACTTTCCCCAGGAATGACGAGTGCTGCGGCGCACATGAAACGAGCGGTTCGCTTCTCGTCTGGAATGTCGGAAATCTGGGCGAGAAGAAGAGCGTTATTGGCCGCCGAGTCGCCATGCTTACCCGCCCAGCGAGCCGAGAGAATGCCAGGAGCTTGGCCCATCACATCAACAATGAGGCCAGAGTCATCAGCAATGGCAGGGCTTCCCGACTTTTCGGCAACAAAGCGAGCCTTCAGCAATGCGTTTTCGCTGAAAGTGACGCCAGTTTCCACAGGGTCGGGCAGGCCGAGCTCGCCAGCAGTGGTCAGTTCCACATCGTCAAAAGCTTCGCCGATGCTCTCGCGCAGAATGGCGCGCAGCTCAGGAACTTTACCGGGGTTGTGCGTTGCTAAAACGATTCGCATAGGAAACCTTTCTGTACTTCAGGCGCTTACGCGCACTTGGACGCGCTTGGACACGCCTTGACGCGCTTTCGCTTATTATCGCGCTGGGGGCGCCGACGCTTATTACTGCTGCTCGAGAGCCTCGCGCTGCAACTTTTGCAAGTCAGCATTGCCTTTGGCAGCGAGGTCAAGCAAAGTGTTCAACTGGTCGCGGTCAAACGGGCCATGCTCAGCAGTGCCCTGAATTTCAATGAACTTGCCTTCGCCGGTCATCACCACATTCATATCGGTGCCTGCAGTGGAATCCTCCGGGTAGGGAAGGTCGAGCATAGGAACGCCTTGAATCACACCGACGGAGATTGCGGAAACTTGGTCGCGCAAAACCTTGGCATTACGGGCAATCAGGCCCTTTTCGCGAGCCCATTCGACGGCGTCGACGAGGGCAACATACGCTCCGGTGATGGAAGCGGTACGGGTGCCGCCATCGGCTTGGAGGACGTCACAGTCGATAAGAATCTGGTTTTCCCCCATCGCAGCGAAGTCCACAACTCCGCGCAGGGAGCGGCCGATCAGCCTGCTAATCTCCTCAGACCTTCCGGCAACATGACCACGCACCGAGTCGCGCTGCGTGCGCTGGGATGTGGCGCGAGGAACCATGGCGTATTCGGCGGTAACCCAACCCAAGCCAGAATCGTGACGCCAGCGAGGAACACCTTCTACCCAGCTGGCAGTGCACAGAACACGAGTATTTCCAGCTTCAATCAGCACGGAACCTTCGGGAGCTTGCGTCCAGTGGCGGGTAATTTTCACCGGACGGATCTCATCGACGTGGCGGCCGTCGTAGCGAACCACCTCTCCATTGACCGTGCGAACAAGCTGAATATCCATGTTTCACTCCCATCGTTAGAGACCGCTCTCAGATTATCGCTACGCATTGATTGGACGCAGGTGCGAGCGCACGGCTGTCCAAGCCTCGACATTTGCTCACTCTTTGTCCAGCGCGAGCCGTGCAGGCGAGCAAAATGCGCCCGCACGCCAGCTCAGCCGCTAGAGTGAAAGCATGAATTTCCTCAAGAGACTCCTTCTCGCAGCCATTCGCATCGGCATTGGCGTTCTCGCCCTCGCCGCCACGTACAGCGCCTGGAGCGGACAGACGCCTACTCGCCTGCTGTATTTCACCACGGAATCGAATATTGGCATCGGTATCGTGTTTATCTGGGCTGGTTTGGCCGCGCTCTTGAAGGGCGTCGAACCTCCTGCTTGGCTTAAAGGTGCGCTCACGCTCTACATTCTCATCACTGGAATCGTGGGAACTTTCATCCTGCCAGTACCCAACCTCGCCACAGAGCCGGTTATTTTTGGCGTTCTCGCCCGCACTTTCGTCGTCCACCGGGTCGTTCCGCTACTCGCTCTGGCCGATTTTGTGCTTTTCGACGTGCATCGCCGCTACAAGTGGCATTACGCCTTCTCCTGGCTTTCCTGGCCGCTGTTCTTCCTGCTTCTCATCCTCGCGCACGCTCACTTCATGCCTGCTCAAGGCATTTCCGGCTTGCCAGATGATAGGAACCCGTGGCCGTATGGTTTCATGAACCTTGCGAAGCTCGGCGTCGCGCAGTTTAGCGTCAACATGGTGTTGCTGCTGGTCGCCTTTGTGGTGGTGGGTGGAATCTTACTGGCCGTCGACCGCCTTCTGCCCGCTAAGCCGTTGCTTTTGGCTACCAAGGCGTGAGATTATCAGTTCGTTGCATCACTCGCGCTGATAATCTCAAGAAACTTTTGCCCGTGCGCTACCCTAGAATGGCAAGTAGCCGCGGGCTTTTACATACCTGCCCGGGCCTCGAAAGGATGCCTCATGAATACTTTTGAAGCGGCAACCGCTACCCCAGCTTTGATGACGGATATGTACGAGTACACCATGCTCGAGGCAGCGTTGAAGGATGGAACAGCGCAACGCCAAAGTGTTTTTGAGGTGTATTCTCGCCATCTGACGGGTGATCGCCGCTACGGTGTGGTGGCTGGCTTGGGCCGCCTGCTGCCGCTCATTGAGAATTTCCGCCCGAATGAGGCTCAGCTCAAGTTTTTGCGCGACCGTCACGTCATTTCCGCCGATACGCAGAAATGGCTAGAGAACTACACATTCCACGGCACTATCCGCGCTTACCGTGAGGGCGAGGTTTACTTCCCGAATTCGCCGATTTTGCAGGTGGAAACCACTTTTGGCGAAGGCACGCTGCTGGAAACCTTGATTTTGTCGGTACTCAACTATGATTCCGCGGTCGCCACCGCCGCTTCGCGTATTGTCACGGCCGCTCAGGGACGCCCGTGCATGGATATGGGCGGACGCAGGGCTAACGAGTATTCCGCGATCGCGGCTGCTCGCGCTTCCATCGTGGGTGGATTTGCGGGTACTGCTAATCTTGCGGCAGCTATGGCCTATGATTTGCCGGCGATTGGAACGGCTGCGCATAGCTTTACCCTCGTGCACGATAATGAGGAGCAGGCTTTCCGCTCTCAGGTGGACGCTTTGGGTACGTCGACGACTTTGCTGACCGACACCTACAACGTCGAGGAGGCTATTACTCGTGCGGTTGAGGTTGCCGGCACCGACTTGGGCGGTATTCGCATCGACTCCGGTGACCTCGCGTCGATGGCGCAGCAGGCTCGCTCTCAGCTGGACGCTTTGGGCGCAACGCACACCAAGATCACCGTGACAAACGATTTGGACGAGTATTCGCTGCTCAATTTGCGGGATGCTCCGGTCGATTCGTATGGTGTGGGCACTCGTTTGGTGACGGGCTCTGGCCATCCGACTTCCGAAATGGTGTACAAGCTCGTCGAGCGCGAGAGCGCGGATGGGCGTATGCAGGGCGTGGCCAAGCATGCGGCTCATAAGGGTTCGGATGCTTGGCGTAAGGGCGCGTGGAGGTCGTACCGTTACAACGTTGCTGACGCGGAGTATGTGGTGGCCGGCAGTCAGCGCGATGTTGAGGCCTGGGGCAAGCAGCATGAGGGTGAGGATATGCGTCCACTACTCATCACGGCTATTGACCATGGTGATGTGGACAGCTCGCTGGCCACTCCTCAGGCTTTGTTGGCGGCTCGAGATTATCACCGCCAGCAACTCGAGGCTTTGCCTATTGTTTCCCGTTCGTTTAAGGCTGGCGATCCCGCCATCCCTACGCTTGTGGAGCATGTTGACCCAGAGGGCGCTGAAGCCGAGAGCTGAATTTAAGCTGCGCCGTCGCGACGCGCGTCAGCTTAGAGTCGCTCATTTGCGCGCGTTCGCACGAGCCAGCGCCCGCCCTCCCGTGCACACCCTCGGATGCGCGCCGGAGCGCAGCGACGCGCTGCGGCATGTTTGTCTCCCGTCTCTTGCGAAAATAGGGGAACCGGACAAAGACGACCTGTTCCCCATTTTTGAGGAGATGTTTCGATGGCCAACTTGTTACTTGCCATCATTTACCTAGCATTTATTAGCCTCGGCCTGCCTGACGGCCTGTTGGGTGCCGCCTGGCCGAGCATGTACCCGCAATTCCACGTTTCTGTTGACCTTGCCGGTTACGTTTCCATGGTCATTTCGGCGGGAACGATTATCTCTGCTCTGCTTTCCGACCGCACTACTTTGCGTTTCGGCGCCGGTAAGGTGACCGCCGCTTCGGTGACTTTGACGATGGTCGCTCTCTTTGGCTTCTCTTTCTCCACGCAGTACTGGATGTTGCTGTTGTGGGCCATTCCGTATGGTCTCGGTGCTGGTGGTGTTGATGCGGCGCTCAATAACTATGTGGCGCTTCATTACGCTTCTCGTCATATGAGTTGGCTTCACTGCATGTGGGGCTTAGGTGCGACGGTAGGCCCTGCAATCATTGGCTACACGCTTTCTGCCCATCAGGGGTGGCAGCGCGGTTACCAGATCGTGGCAATCTTGCAGCTTGTTTTGACCTTCATCATCATGGTGAGCTTGCCGTTGTGGAAGGCTCGGCCAGGCCAAGCCTCAGCACAGCCCAAGATTACCAGTGACGCTTCAACTTCCGCGGACTCTTCTTCCACCTCCACCTCTTCTGAGCCTCCAACCTCCGCTGCTCCAGAGCGCGCGCTGAGCTTGCGCGAAGTTCTGCGCATTCCTGGAGCAAAAGAGATTCTCGTCTGCTTCTTCTTCTACTGCGCAGTGGAACAGACCAGCATGCTGTGGGCCAGCTCCTATTTGAAGTTGTGGCGCGGCCTCGATGGCAAGACGGCAGCTCAAATGGCATCGCTCTTCTTCATTGGCATCACCGTGGGCCGCGGCCTTTCTGGCTTTGTGACGATGAAGCTGAACGATACGCAGATGATCCGCTTGGGTGAAATCATTTTGTGCGTAGGCCTTGCGATCGTGATGATCCCTGGGCCTCTATGGCTGGCCTTCGCTGGTTTGATTCTCGCTGGTTTGGGTTGTGCACCGATTTACCCGTGCATTATTCACTCCACCCCAGCGCATTTTGGTGCGAAGAATTCTCAAGCAGTGATCGGCGTACAGATGGCTACTGCATATATGGGAAGCCTTGCAATGCCACCGATTTTCGGTGTGGTTGCGCGTCACACGAGCTTTGCCATCATGCCGTTCTGGCTGTTTGCAGCAACAGTGATTATGGCGCTCACGCATGAGGCTTTGGTTCGCCGCGCTCCAATGCATTCCGAGCTGGAAACTGCGTGACGAACCGGACTGCGTGACGAACCGGACTGCGTGACGCCCTCAACCGCGTGATGAACCGCGCCGAACTGAACCGCACGCTGAGCTGCTACAACAAACGCCTGCCTTCATACGAGGGCAGGCGTCTGTGTTTGCGTTACAGCGCTTTACTGCTGAGATCCACCCATCAGCTGCGCATAAATCTTCTTGCACTCCGGGCAAATCGGGTAACCATCGGGCTTGCGCGTCGGAACCCACACCTTACCGCATAGAGCAATCACTGGCCTGCCCGTTCCCGCCGACTTCTGCATTTGTGCGCGAGAAACGTAGTGGGCGAAACGGTCAGCATCACCGTCATTATTGTCCAGCTCTGGCTTTTCCTGTGTATCAGGACGGTCGAGAACCTGAGTTTGGCCTTCATTCTCAGAGTGGAAACCCATCTCATCAACAAAAGAGGCTGTACTGCTCTCCTCACCCGCTGCATTCATCACAGCATTCACCACATTTTGAGCCATATCCACTCCTCACTCTTCTGCTCCTATATTAGAGAATTCAGCAGAGAAGTGGCGCTCAGTGAACATTCACACCCGCGCACACGTGCCGACGACTCCCGCACACGGTGGTGCGCTCGTCATACGCCCTCCCGCACACAGCAGAACTCTCATCATGCGCACCCGCTACTCGCGACCGCCCACCTCGGTTATGGCACGCATCCGACTAGCCTAGAAACTATGAGAATTGCAGTATGCCCCGGCTCCTTCGATCCGGTCACTTCCGGGCATTTAGACGTCATCGAAAGAGTGGCCCAGCTCTTCGACCAAGTTCATGTTCTGGTCGCCGTCAACAGCGCTAAAAAGCCCCTCTTCACCGAGCACGAACGTGTCACCTTGCTTGAACAAGCTTTGAAGCAGGATGGCTACGAGGCTCCTCGCGTCATCGTCTCTTCGACAGAAGGCCTGATTAGCACGTACTGCCAATCTGTAGGTGCTCAGGTTATCGTCAAAGGCTTGCGCCAAAACGGCGATTATGAGGCGGAGCTCGGCCAGGCGCTCGTCAACCGCCAACTGGGACGTATCGAAACGATATTTTTACCGGCCGACCCGAGCCGCGAACATATTTCCTCGAGCATCGTCAAGGATGTTGCGCTGCACGGGGGCAATATCACCGGAATGGTGCCCGATTGCGTGGTTCCCGCCCTTTTGAGCAAGCTTGCTCAACGCTAAACCATGACAGCCGCCCCAAGCCTTGGAATTACAGGAATGGTGGACAATAATAAGAGACGGAACTGGTGAGCGAAGGAGAGAAGAGAATGCCTGAAGAAAATGTCGGTCCTGATACCCAAACTCGTGTCGTTGCTGCAATGACTCCGCAGCAAGCGATGAGCACCGAGGGGCATGCCCACGTCACGCAAAATCAGCATTCCCAGCAAGATTATCAGCACGATGAATCTTCCTCTGATGATGACCTCGCCAACGCTCAAGCACTTGTTGACCAAGGAAATACTGTTTTCGCCAGCGACGATGACGACGAGCCGAGCAGCTCTCCTTCCGAGGAGATCTACCGCCAACAGATGAAGGCTCGCGACAACGACGAGGGCCGAGAAACACGCGAAAATGGTAGTCAGCGTAGTGATAATGGTGTGCATGCGGGTGCTCAGAGTTCTCCGAGTTCTGAGCCCTCGTCAGCCTCGCCGGCCGCAGCAGCAGCTTCAGCATCGCCAGCTTCATCTGCACACCAGGCACATTCGAGTGCCCAGCGCGCAGCATCTCTTCCCCCACAGAACACTCAGGAGCGCAGCATGGATCGTTTTGACGTTGATAATCAAGAGTCGGAATTCCAGATTGCTTTCGACATCCTCGACCAAATCACCGACCTCGTCGATGACGCGCATCCCGTCATGTTCCAGCCAGGCTACGTAAAAATCGACCGTGATGAGCTGGAAATGCTGGTGAACAACCTGAGGGAAGCACTACCAACCCAGCTTTCTCACGCCTCCGAGATCATGCGAGCAGCCAACCGCGAGCTTGAGGAGAAGCAGAAGCAAGGTGCCAGCATCGTCAACGATGCCAATCAGCAGGCGAAAGCCATGGTTGATAAGGCTGAAGCTCAAGCGCATGACACTATTTCCAAGGCTGACCAGCAGGCGAAGTCGCGCTTGGCACAAGCTCAGCAGCAGGCAGATTACCTGGCAGGCCAGCAAAATGTGATGGTTCTGGCTCGCCAGAAGGCAGAAACTGTGGTGGCGACGGCACAATCTCAGGCCACGCAGATTCGCCAGGGTGCTGACTCGTATGCAGCTCAGGTGCTTGGTGACCTTTCTGAGCGTTTGAGCAAGCTCAGCCGCGATGTGAACGGCGGCTTGGATGTTCTGCATCAAAGGATGAACGAGCAGAACTAAGAGTGGCGCGGACCGCGCAGCTGCTGAGCGGCTGGCCCGCTGCTCGGCGGCTGCCCCGCGAGTACCAGCCGAGTTAGCCACTCGCGCTGAGAGCAGAACCCCTGATTCCGACTTAAGGTAACGATATGGAAACTATGAACTTGCCAGAAAAGCACTGGCGTCACTCTGCAGACGAAGTAGATAGGCACTGGAAGTACGCCAACCAGTCACCATGGGCTATTCGCGTTGGTGACATCTCCGGGCGCGTCGGCGAAAGCCAAGAACTCGACATCACCCTTCCCGCACCGAGCGGAATTGGCGACGACTTCTACGGCATCACGGCCGATAGCGATGTGGACGTTACAGGCCACTTTGACGCCATCAAAGACGGCCTCGTGTTCATTGGCGAAGCTACCGCTGATGTTCACGGCCAATGCTCGCGCTGCTTGAAGGACCTTTCCGGCCCTCTAAGCGTGAACTTCACCGTTTTCATGCCACTGAAGGCGAGCACAGCAGAAGAAGACGAGCGTTTGGGCCGTGGCACGAGCGCTCAGAAGGATGTCAACGTGGATGAGGACGAGGGTGAGGATGTTTACCCTCTGCTCGAGGACGGTATGTATGCCGACTTGGAGAGCCTTCTGCGCGATGCCTTCGCTGATGCCATGCCACAAACTCCGCTGTGCCAGCCTGATTGCAAGGGTTTGTGCCCTCTCGACGGTGTTAATCTCAATGATCACCCCGAGCACCACCACGAGCAGGAGGGTGATGAGCGTTGGTCGGCGCTGGCTGCCCTCAAGGCTCAGCTGGAGGCGAAAGAAGACTAACGCTGGTCACTGTGGTGGTTTGCGAAAGCTAACAGCTGCGCGCCAGAGCTGACAGCGAGGTTGCGTGCCACCAAGCTGACAAAATCCGCCCGATGCGTTAGTATATGCAAGGCTTAAGCTAATAATCGATCGAAATAGAGGAAATCATGGCACTGCCAAAGTACAAGACCTCCCGTGCGAATACGCACTCGAGGCGTGCGAACTGGAAGGCCCAGGCTGTCGCAACTGTTACTTGCCCGAACTGCGGAGCTCCAACGCTCCCTCACCAGGCTTGCCCAGCTTGCGGTTCCTATCACGGCCGCACTTACAAGTCTGCTATGAAGGCTGATCACGCTGCCTGAGTTACAGATAAGCGTCTGAAGACCCTGCCATCGACGGGTGGCGGGGTCTTTGCATTTTCAGGCTCGCCCACGCAACACAGCACAGCGAGCACCCGCGGATCGCGCAACCACGACGAGCACCCGCGCCCGCCGCGTTCGCTCACGCGACACCGCGCGACGCACACAAACGGACAAGGAGACCCATGGCTCACACTCGCGATAAGCAGAGCAACGAGCTGCTGCGCAACGACGTGCAGGTAGATTACAGTTTCGACACCACCGGCTCTCAAGCCCTTCTCGATGCCTTGGGAACAAGCTTGAGCCCCGAGATGCTCGTGCACGCTCTCACTCATCGCTCTTTCGCCCATGAAAACCCAGGCCTGCCCAACAATGAGCGCCTCGAGTTCTTGGGCGATGCGGTGCTCGAGCTCGTGGTGACGGAAACCATTTATTCTCAATACCCTGACTGGCCGGAAGGTCACCTCGCTCCTCTGCGCGCGAAAGTCGTTTCCCAAGATTCTCTGGCCGCTATTGGCCGCGAGAAACTGCACGTTGGCCACTACATTTTGTTGGGCAAGGGCGAGATGGAAAACGGCGGTGCTGATAAGCCGTCGATTTTGTGCGATACTGTCGAAGCTTTGATCGGTGCAGTGTTCTTGGAGCATGGCATTGACGGCGCTCGCCCGATTATTCACCGTCTCATTGATGACACTTTGGCTCATGTCGCACAGCTGGGCCCCGCACTCGACTGGAAAACTGCTCTGGTCGTGGCTTGCCATGGCAAGAATCTCGAAGACCCTACGTACCGTATGGAAGTTTCTGGGGACCTCACTTCTCCGGTTTACACTGCTCATGTGGTGATGGCCGACGGCTCTGAGATTGCCACTGCTCAAGCAAGCTCGAAGAAAAAGGCTCAAATGAAGGCCGCCCACATTGCCTACCAGATTGTCACTGGCGAAGTTTCTTCACAGAAGAGTGCAGAGCAGCGCGAGGCGAAACAGGAGACGGCACAAGCGGCAGAGGGGATGAAGAGCACTGATAATCTGGAGCCCAACATTGGCAGCAAGCCAGTGGTGAGAGCCACCGACTCGAGCGACCCGGCGCTGCTGCATCAAGTTCAGAAAATCGAGCGCGAGATTGAGGAAGGCGCGCCTCAGGCGAAGCGCAAGAAGAAGTGGTATTACTGATGGCTGACCAGTTGAAGAAGAATGCGAGGAAAGCTGCACAAGCTGCGAAATCTGCGTCGAGTACGACGGGCGCAGATTCTCACCACAGTGTGAATCCTGGCAGGACGAAAGCTGGCAAGGCGAAAGCTGGCAAGGCGAAAGTCCAAGAGAACCTGCCAGCCGGCCGCGTGGACGCGAGCGTGCCTGGCTTCGTGCGCACTATGATGCCCTTCCTTCGCCCAGCCTCTCCTGCTTCGAGTGTTCCGGAGATGTGGCTGAGCTTGTGCTTGATCGTGCTTTTCAGCGACTTTTCGATGCCGGCGAACCCGACGCGTGATGGCAATATCACGATGATGAGCATCATCATTCTCATCTTGTTCATCTGGATGATCAAGCGAAATCTCACGTGGAGAAAGCAGCAGCCATGGCGCGTGTTCGTCGCACTGCCCGTCATGATGGGCTTTGCGGGCTTGCTGTTGTGGGTGAATACGGACGCTATGCGCATTGTGGTGGCGGTGTTGGCAGCATTTTACGCGCTGATAATCTTCCTGCTCGGGCGCAAGTTCCAGCACATCCAGCACAAACGCTGAGCTACAGGCCGGCGCGTCCACCTACCAGCGAAACCCGGCTGCCAAAGAAATCAGCCCACCGGCGCGCAACCAGTGCTTACTCCTCCAGGAACTCGCCGAGCTGCATCCACTCGTCTTCGAGCTGCGCCTTCTCCTTGCCCACGCTCTCATGCTGAGCGGTGAGGTCTGCAAGCTTCTTCAACGCCTCTTGCAAAGCCTCGCCGCTTGCCGCACCCACAGCGTCAGAAGCATCAGCCATCTTGCGGTCCAAGTCGGCCAGGTCAGCCTCCAGCTTGTCAATCTTGCGCATAATAGCCGTCTGCCGCTTGCGCGCGTCGAACTTCTTGCGCTTCTCTTCCTTCGACTCCTCCGCCTGCGCATCAGTAGCCACCGAGACCAGCGAATCCGTCAAACCAGCAGGCATACCCACAGCAGCCGGCTTACCCTTCACATCGTTGAGCACCACACGCTCCGACTCGCTCGCCGTGAGGGACAGCGCCGTGTCAGCAGCAGGAGCTACACCTTCAGCGGCGAGCAACCCCACCTGCTTGCGTCGCTTTTCGATGACGTTGAGGTAGTCGTCCACACCGCCCGGAAGGTGGCGAACCGTGCCGTTGATCAGAGCAAACTGGTGGTCGGTGACGCGCTCGAGTAGGAAGCGGTCGTGCGAAACGACGATCAAAGTTCCTGGCCAGTCGTCGAGAAGGTCTTCCATGACGGCGAGCATGTCGGTGTCGAGGTCGTTGCCGGGCTCGTCGAGGATGAGAACGTTCGGCTCGTCGAGCAGGATCAGCATCAGCTGCATGCGTCGCTTTTGGCCGCCGGAGAGGTCGCAGACGGGGGTCATCATTTGTGCCGCGTCAAAACCGAGGCGTTCCAACAGTTTCGCCGGTGTATATTCCTTGCCGTCCACTACGTAGGTCGACTTGTAGCGCGTCAGCACTTCCTTGACTTTGGCGTCGCCGAGCTTGGTGACCTCGTCAAGGCGCTGGGAGAGCACGGCAAACTTGACGGTTTTGCCGATCTTGACTCGCCCGCTTGTTGGCGCGATAGAGCCGTCGATCAGGCCCAGCAGCGTTGATTTTCCAGCGCCATTTGCTCCGACGATGCCGAAGCGGTCACCCGGGCCGATAATCCATGTGAGGTCTTTGATGACGGTTTTTTCGGCGGGTTTCTCAAGATTATCAGTGCTGTTAATCTCCCCGGACTTTTCGTTGTGCAGCGGGTAGGTTTTCGTCACGTCTTGCAACGTGACAACGTCTTTACCCAAGCGTGAGGTTGCCATCGCCTTGAGCTCCACCGAGTTGCGTACGGGTGGGACGTCAGCAATCAGCGCCTCAGCGGCTTTCACGTGAAACTTTTGTTTGGTTGAGCGCGCGCGAGCACCTCGAGTGAGCCAGGCGAGCTCCTTACGCGCCAAATTCCTGCGCTTTGTTTCGGAAACTTGAGCCTGACGGTCACGCTCTACGCGCTGCAAAATATAGGCAGAATAACCGCCCACGAAGGGGTCGATCACCCCGTCGTGCACTTCCCACATGCTTGTGCACACTTCGTCGAGGAACCAGCGGTCGTGTGTGACCACGAGCAGAGCGCCTTGGCCATCAGGCCACCGGTTTTTCAGGTGTTCTGCCAGCCAGTGAATGGTGACGATATCCAAGTGGTTGGTCGGCTCGTCGAGGGCAAGAATATCCCAATCGTGCAAAAGCAGGCGAGCGAGGTCAGCACGCCTGCGCTGGCCGTTGACGCGAGCGTCGAGGGGGATATCAGCAAGTAGTGTTTGCACGATTTCGCGGCTGCGCGGGTCAGCAGCCCATTCATGGTCTTCCCTATTTTCCAAGGCTGCTTCGCGGATGGTTGCTTCGCCGTCGAGCTGGTCGGTTTGGCCGAGAATTCCCATGCGCAGGCCGTTGCGTCGGGTGACGCGGCCAGAGTCGGGTGGCATGAGCCCGCCCATCAGGCGCAGCAGGGTTGACTTTCCGTCACCGTTGCGACCCACAATTCCAATGCGGTCGCCTTCATTCACGCCTTGCGTTTGGTCCACGAAAACGGTTTTCGTGGCGTAGGCAAGGGATACATGTTCAATTCCACAGTCAAAAATAGGCATAGCCCTTTGATTTTACGTGTTAGGCGTGAAGAACTTGATACACTCTCTGATAGCTCAACCCGAGGATTGTGCCGATATCGCGCAGTGATAATCCCATGTATCGCAAGCGCAAAATTGCAGCGTGCTGGGTTTTCTGTGCCCGTTCATGAGCCAGTTGTGCTTCATGCTTGGCTTCAAAATCAAAACAGGCTCCGAGGAAGAACCTCGAAGCCTGATAATCTCATGAAAGGCTTACCGTTTGCCAGCGAAGCCAAGCTTGCCAGCTTTACCGGCGGCCCAGCTTACCGATGTAAAGCTTTACTGACGCTCAACCTTCAGCTGCTCGACAGCCTGATACATTGCCTCGCGGCTGGTAGCGTCCTGAGTAAAGCCGACAGCGTTGGCGAATGGCATCGCAGTGAACATTTCTTGCGCCTTGTCGTCCACGTCAACATCGAATGGTTTACCACCATTCTTCAGGTAGAGCTCGTATGCGTGAGAGTCGCGAATCCACTCAGCCAAAGAGTTCATCTCGTCCAGAGGCATCGACTTGTCATCATCTGCAATGTCAACAGGAAGCGTCACCACAACGTCACGGCTTGAGCGAGCAACCTCAAGCTGATATGTACCAGCTTGAACGTGCCAATCATGGCGCGCTTCAGACCAGTAAGCAAAGCTGCGCTCATCGAGGTCGATCACCACATGCTTGCTCTCACCAGCCTTCACAAACACCTTGGCAAAGCCCTTCAATTCGTGAACAGGCCTGTCAACAGCGCAATCAGATGGTGGGCAGACGAACAGTTCCACCACCTCAGCGCCGTCACGCTCACCAGTGTTATGAACGTCGAGTTCGACGCGAGCAGTGCGAGGCGAAGTCAGTTCTGCCTTCACATTCTCATATGCAAAGCTCGTATATGACAATCCAAAGCCAAACGGGAAGGTGACTGGAACGCCGACTGTGTCATAGTGGCGGTAGCCGACGTAAATGCCGTCGTTATATTCCGTCACATGCTCGCCGCCAGGCCAGGTTTCATAGTTAGGAACGTCTTGCAGGCGCAGCGGGAAGGTTTCCGCCAAGCGGCCCGACGGGTTTGAGCGACCAACCAGAGTATCCACCACAGCGCGTCCACCAGCCTGACCCATCAGCCAGGTTTCCACAATGGCCTGAGCATGTTCCTTGACCTCGCGAAGGTCTACCACTGAACCGTTGGAAAGAACTACAACCGTGTTCTTGTTAACTGCGCTCACCTGCTTGAGCAGTTCGACCTGCTTGGCTGGGATAGCGAGAGTGGTGCGGTCGTAGCCCTCTGACTCATCAATATCTGGCAATCCTAAGAAGAGCACGGCAACATCATGCCTCTTGGCCACTTCGAGCGCCTGATTCGTCAGCTCTTGGCTTTGTGGCTCATTGTCCAAAGTAAAGCCAGGAACAAACTCGACGCGCTTCTTGAACTCAGCATTGTTCTCCAGCTTAAGAGCGTTGAGAACTGAGGTGACTTTGGTCGGGTTGATGTGGCTGGAACCGCCGCCTTGGTAGCGAGGAGTGCGCGCGAATTCACCAATGAAAGCGTAGGTCTTCTCACCTGCAGGTTCGAGAGGAAGAAGGCCGTTCTCGTTCTTGAGCAACACGATGCTTTCGAGAGCAGCTTCATAGGCCACTTCATCGTGAGCGTCCACGTCGTAGGTGAAATCTGTTTGCATTGCGGGACGCACTTTTTCGATGAGTTCGATCATGCCCTGTGCCATCTTCTCCAGTTGGCCGGCTGAAATCTTACCCATTCGAACTGCTTCCACCACTTGATTATCAGTGTTGGATGGTGGCATTTCGAGGTTCAAACCGGCGTTGATGGAGGCGACGCGATCATGCACAGCACCCCAATCGCTCATGATGATGCTGGAGAAACCCCACTCCTTGCGCAACACATCCGTGAGAAGCCACTTGTTCTGAGAAGAATAGTGACCGTTGATCTTGTTGTAAGCGCACATCATCGTCCACGGTTCGCACGTCTTGACGATGTGTTCGAAAGCTGGCAAGTAGATTTCGCGCAGTGCGCGTTCGCTGATGCGCTCATCAATTTGGAAGCGGTCGGTTTCCTGATTATTGGCCGTGAAATGCTTCAGAGAAGTGCCAATACCTTGAGATTGCACGCCTTCGACAATGCCGATAGCTTCGTGGCCTGCCAAGAAGGGATCTTCACTCCAAAATTCGAAGCTGCGCCCATCCAAAGGGTTGCGTTTGATGTTCACGCCTGGGCCGAGAATGACGGCTACTTTTTCTTGGCGGCATTCTTCACCCATGGCAACGCCCGTCTTCCGGGCAACTTCTGGATTCCAGCTCGACGCCATGGCAGCTGCTGGTGGGAAGCAGGTGGCAGGAACTGTATTGGGATGGTCGATGAGACCTTCTGCCTTACGCAAACCGTGAGGCCCATCGGTGATCATGAAGCCTTCCAAGCCAACGCGCTTGACAGGGGTCAAGTGCCAAGCGTCTGAACCTGAGGTCAGGCTTGCTTGCTCTTCAATAGTCAGGTCACTGGCCTTGAGAGAGGTGGCCTCAGCCGCGCTGTGGACTGCACTGCGCTGCTCGCCCTGATTTTCTTGTTTTTCTTGATTATCAGTACTGCTCATTCTTCCTCCGACTTCTTTGTCGTTATTGATCACTTCTATTATTCCAAGAGGCTTGTAAATAACATACTCAATAAGCGCAGAAAGGAATCACATCCCCACCAACAAGGAATCACATCCCCGTCAAAATTGGCCGCGTGTGTCGTCTTTGTTTCTTAGTCTTAACGTATGAGTGAGAATACGAGTTTGTCGGATACTGCATCCCAAATTGCAGACCCTGCCTATCGCGTCAGCGAAGGGCCTACCCCTCAAAAAGTGAGTAAACAAGCGGCAACCCTGCGCGTATATAACACGGAAAGCCATACTACTTCAGCTTTCCACCCACTCACTCCAGGCCAAGTACGCATGTACGTGTGCGGCGCCACCGTTCAATCTGCACCTCATATCGGCCATATGCGAGCAGCCGTCGCTTTTGACGTGGTGCGTCGCTGGCTCACTCGTTTAGGCTATGACGTCGTTTTCGTGCGCAACGTCACTGATATTGACGACAAGATTCTTGCCAAGGCAGCTCAAGCCAACCAGCGCTGGTGGGCCCGCGCCTACCATTACGAGCGTGTTTT
The DNA here is from genome assembly GCA_949290445.1 of Aeriscardovia aeriphila. Lineage (GTDB taxonomy): Bacteria > Actinomycetota > Actinomycetes > Actinomycetales > Bifidobacteriaceae > Aeriscardovia > Aeriscardovia aeriphila_A. The sequence continues at coordinate 25,133 of CASERW010000021.1, forward strand.
CACCCACGCTTACGCACAGCTCGGTGTTATCCCTCCTACCTATGAGCCGCATGCTACTGGTGAAATGCCCGAGATGATCGCCCTGGTGAAGCGCCTCATTGAACGCGGGCACGCCTACGAGGTTCTCGACAGCGCAGGCCATGGCACCGGCAACGTGTATTTCTCTGTTCCTAGCTGGCCTGATTACGGAGCTCTCACCCATCAAACCTCGGGAACGCTGTCCTCAAGCGCACTATCTACAAACGAATCATCCCCTACTGCCCTGCCCTCAAACGCATTGTCCTCAGCACAGCACGCAAGTAACGCGGCGACACAGCAGGCAAACACTGTTGCCGCCCACGCTGTCACCACAGAAGACGAAGATGCTCGTATTGCTGATGAAATGGGCCCTTCCGTCGACCAGGTTGGCGAAGACAAATACAACCCCAGCGACGATTCTGACGCTAACCTCAAGCGTGACCCTCGCGACTTCGCTCTATGGAAAGCAGCAAAAGCCAGCGAACCGCAGGATGCTCGCTGGCAGGCTGACTTTGGCCATGGCCTTGTGTGGGGCAGACCAGGCTGGCATTTGGAATGCTCAGCAATGAGCCACCGCTACCTCGGTGACGATTTCGACATCCACGGCGGCGGTCTGGATTTGCGCTTCCCTCACCATGAGAATGAGATGGCACAATCAAGAGCCGCCGGCTGGGGGTTTGCTCACACCTGGATGCACTCTGCTTGGGTGACAGCCAAAGGTGAAAAGATGAGTAAATCTCTGGGCAACGGCCTGGCAGTTGATGCTCTCTTGGCTCAGTGCAGCGCCTGGGTTGCTCGCTATGCACTCGCATCCGTGCATTACCGTGCCATGCTCGAGTGGTCTGACCAAAC
>CASERW010000022.1 GCA_949290445.1 Aeriscardovia aeriphila
TCCGCCACCTACACGGTCTCCGCGTTCACATGGGATGGGGAGCACAGGGCGTTGACGTTGGCGAAGATGCGCGAACCATTGCATATACGGTGGTCGCGCACCCTGCCATGCAAAAGCCGACCGTCCAGTGTGACGGTCAGTTTGGACGCGGCTGGACGTTGGCACGTCAGCATACTGGTCGAAGATGTCATCTTTCAACCAGCCAAGAATGGAAATATGGTTGGTATCGACATGGGATTGGAACACTTCGCCATCCTCAGCAATGGCGAGAAAATCGACAATCCACGATACTTGAGAAAACACTTGAGAAAACTCGAGCTGGCGCAACGAAAGCTCGCTCGGAAGAAGAAAGGAAGCAACAACTATCGGAAAGCCCGGTTGAAGGTGGCTAAGGCGTATGCGAAGGTCAAAGACAGTCGCACCGACTTTCTCCACAAGCTCTCGACCAGAATTATCCGTGAAAACCAAACGGTTGTCATCGAGGACTTGGCTGTCAAGAACATGAGCCGACGCTGCAAGCCGAAAACTGACCCGGACAATCCGGGACAGTACCTGGACAATCCGGGACAGTACCTACCCAACGGGCAGAAGGCGAAAAGCGGCCTGAACAAAAGCATCAGGGACGCGGGTTGGCGACAGTTCCGCACCATGCTCGAATACAAGGCTGAATGGTACGGACGCCAACTCACAGTCATCGACCACTGGTATCCCAGCAGTCAAATCTGCCACACGTGCGGCAAAAACACCGGCAGGAAGACATTGGACGTCAGAACATGGGAATGCCCATACTGCCATACCATGCAAGACCGCGACCTGAACGCCGCCGTAAACATACTATCCGCCGGACTGGCGGTTCGAGCCTGCGGGGATTCACGCCTCACCGAAGCAACACTCCGGTGAACACAAGAGCGTGAATCGCCTAAACCCACAGGAAACTCTTCCCCGTGAGGGGAGGAATCCCCCGACTTCAGTCGGGGGAGGAAGTCAAGCTTGATGTTCAGCAATAAGTATGAGTAATTCATTAAGATCAGCAGCGCAGGACAGGTTCTAGTGAGCGCTAACTCAGTAATTGCGCCGTTTCGAGGGCGAAATTTCGTGAGCGATTTGTTAGAATAAGAGATGCGTTAGTTGCACGAGGGAGAGACGAGTGTAACTAGAGCTGGAAGAGGAAGAAGAAATGAGCGTTTCAACTATTGCCAAACGCTTCAAGAGAAGCGTACTTATTGTGGTGGCAGCTGCTGTCGCAATCGTTACTGTGCCACTGACACCTGCCAATGCATTTTCTACAATTCCTATTGGCTATGATGCAGTTGATCCCAGGACGGATACTCGTCTTCCTACATCACCATCACCGTGCACGAGTCTGCCTACTACAAGCGGCAGAATTTTGGAATTGAGCGATTCTCGACTTCCTGGTACGTATGGAAATTGCTCTTATGTTTCCGCTCACTACATCAAAGGTGGTGTTGATCTTCCTCTGAGCCAGATTTATGTTGAAGGTAGCGGTAGCAAGAGCAATGTCATTCTTGTTCCTCAAGTTTCTGCTGCAATGCAGAGCAATCAGAACAAGGTTCGTCTCAGTATTCCACTGGAAAGCTTAGACCAATTTGATGGGACGAATAACTCTCCTATTCGTTTGCACTATGCTGATACGAGTACTTTCCGTCGTATTAAACTAGCAGTTTCATCTACTACTGAAGGTTTAAACATTGACGGTAAAGCGCAAGCTCAGAATACAAGCCGTATGCTGTTTCTGTATCGCAAAGATCTCGGCGGAGGAAACTATACTTTTGCGCGTAATATTGACGTGCAGTATCCACGTTTTACGGATAATGGAGCAGGGATTAACTCTTTTACGTGGAAGGAAACATCAAGTACTGGACGTTTGCAATTCACCGAGGGTATTGATAATTCCACGCCTGATACAACGCACAAGACGTACGAAATTACGTACTCCGATCCCAATAACACGCAGAATACAGTTTCTGCTGAGCTTAGTCTTACGTCGCTGACGTCGGTGACGATGGATGCAGATGTGCGAAACGACCAGGCTGTTGATGCTGCTACTACTGCGTGGAAGGATACGGACCTTAAAGAAATGTATCCTCTGGATTGTGGTTCTGGATCCTGTAACGGTAAGTTTTATGATGGATGGACCGATCCTTTCTTCTATAAAGTTACCTCTACCCGTGATCGTAAGCGCACTGATGATCCCTGGTACGACGCGATTTTCCACCGTACAGGTATCCCGGCGCTTCCTTTTAATGCGAATACTAAGGGATTGTGGAATTTTGAAAAAGAGTACTTCAATCCTGGTAGTGGCTGGGATATCGAGGAACAGCCCGCGCGCCTAGTGGACTCGTCGGTGGATATGCCGAGGCCGACAGACTCGACTACATTTGATGTCAAGCATGATGCGTGCGCGAAAGCCAATGGATACAAGACTACATGGTCGGATGGTTGGTGGACTCCTGGTTGGCTTATTGATAATCACTTTGTAGCTGACTCAAAATGGCCGATTACGCGTAATGTGCAAGGCAAGTGGTCGCTTACTCCTGACGCGAATGGGTGCCGAAACGTCGATAATTCCGGTAGTGATATCGGTACAAACGATGCGGGCAAGCGTAGTGACGTAAGTTTTTACGTGCAGTACAACGGCATGCCTACGTCACTTACACAAGCTGGGAGTTCACAGTACACATGGTCCTATTTCCTCAACCGCGTGTCAGTTAATGGCGAATGGTACGACGTGCCCTCCCCTGACTTCCCGAAAACACCTATTCCTGCAGTGGAAACCGGTCAGTCATGCTACGGCAATGGCTGGAGCACTTCTGGCTGTACCAGCGCCTACTATCACGCACGTGAAAAGATGCTCCGCGAACCAAGTGATGCTGAACAAGCCGATCCCAAAACTTCAACAGCTACAGCAGATATTTGGGAGAATGCTCCTTACACCTTCAGATTCTGTGCTATTGGCACGCCTGACGGTCAAGACAAGAGCAAGGGCCGCTACCGCACGGATGTATACCAACCTCGTGTGCTTGTTGATCGAGATATCACTGAGGGTAAGAATGCAGGCTCTCACCTGAAGGTCGAGCTTGTAAACGCTCGCACGCAAGGTGATCTTTTGGCAGATGGTATGTCTCGACTGGACAATACCGGTAAGAAGGTTGATCGCGCAAATCGCCATCATCCTTCACCAGCATATGGTGGTCCTACTCAGCTGACCAACAACACCACATGTTTCGATCCATCACCTAAAACTCGCTCTATCAATGAGTGGAACCAGTGGAAGACGATGTACAAGATCACCATCACCGGTATGGTGAATCCGAATCTTAAGGTGACGGCCAAGTATGACTACACCTCGAAGTCCAAGGTGTGGGTTGTCTCCTCTCGTGGTGCTAAGAAGGTTGAAGTTAAGGAAGCTTCTATCCGTAATTACCCAGCCGGTTCGAAGGTCGGTGTGTTGAGTGATAAACCTCAGTGGCGCGACCGCACGACCGTGGGTGGAAGCTTAGAAGACCTCGGCTGTGCAAAAGGTAAGTGCGACGGTGCTATCGCCGATGATATGCCACGTTATCCTGGTGAAACTACCGATGGAAATATCGCGGTTACTCTCAAGGATGGTTATATAAATCCACGTTTGACAGCTTTTATTAACCGTACTCGTACTGCAGTGTGTGGTACTACCGAAGCAGCTAATTGTAAAATCTTGAGTGAAGGTAATGTGCCACTAGCGGCTTCAACTGATGCAAATTCTTTGCCGGTAAGGAAATGGTCGGATGGACGATTCCATTACTTATGGAGTTGGAATAACGAAGATGCTGTGTCTTTCGACAAGGCTACTGCTGTCGATGCAAATATTGGTACTGCAACGGCTCAGCCAATTCGTGTCACTTCTGATCTTGTTTCCACCCCAGTGGCAATTATGAAAACTGATTCTGGTGCTAAGGCTACTAGTGAGACTGCCGCAGATAGTAAGACTGTTGCTTCACAGTGGAAGGGTGATACTTTGAATCTTCCTACTGTGGATAAGGAATCAAACTATTATTTGAAAGTAGATGGTGAGATTCCTGCTCCTCAGGATGGTAAGGCTTTCACAGGTTATCTCTTGAAAGGTATTACAACTAGTGGAAAATCAGTGTCACTGGGAGACCGGAAGTATCAACCAGGTGATGCAATTGATTTGCGAGAAGCGAATAATATTCAGCTTTCTAATGATAACTTCGATGGTCCACGGTACCAAGAGCTTCAACTTGTACCAACCTTCGATACAACTTCGTTGGGTGTTCCACGCTTGTACAGCGCTGCCAAGTATTCTAAGGCTGGAAGCAACCTGACTTACGAAGAGGCTGCTTTCAACTTCTTCGCTGCCCCTGGCTTGACGGTAAACTTGGTCAAGAGTAACTATGACCCAGCAAAGAACCTGCTGAAGAGCCATCCAGAATATTCATACTCTGAAGCAGATTCAACACTGACCAATACCATCCCAGTTCCGAACTCCTTGGATGGTTCGACCCCAGATGAAGTTGTACTCAAGTTTGTTTACCGCGCTCCAGTACAAGTGAACATTCGAGTGAACTATACCTGGCATAATGCTGATAATGAGGATAAGCCATACTCTACAGTTGATCAAAGCACACTTGATCGCCTAAAGCAGTACATTCCAGTGACAGTCATCATTACAAAGAGTGACGGAACAAAAATTCAAGTGACCAAAGCCCCATCCAGTTCTTCTGAAGGCAACTACTTTGGAAACAATATTGGCGGCTTCACCTTTGGTGGCACTATCTCCGTGAGCTACTCGTATGAGCTCAAGAATAAGATCATGTGTGTCGTCAACTATGGTGAAATCAGTAGTGAACATGATGGCAAGAGCGGCGGAGTAGACATCCCCGCAACTCAAGCAACAAAACTGTATGGAACAAACGCACAAGGTACTCCACAGAAGTTTGACACCGCGCTTTATGATGAAGTGAATAAATTCACTTTGAATATTGATTCCAGCTGCCATCAAGGCGTCATTGTCTACCCAATGGGCAACATTCCAGACAAGTACACGAGCGTCAATAGTGATGGTAGGTTCCTCCTGCCAGATGACGACTTCATGTGGAAGCAATACCCAATGGATGACACTGATGGAAGCCCTCGATTCGACGGTCAGTTCCCTGACGGTCAACCAACACAGTGGGAACGTTTCCACCGTGCAGTGGAACATCCAACGCTGGTGGAGCCATACCAGAACTTGGAACCAGACCCGAACAACGTCACAAACTATGACTCCAGCAACCCTATGGTGTACAACGTCATAGCCTTGACTAAAGGGAATAAAGATACTCCAGTGACAATGCGCAAGTACACGCCATTGCAACCTGGCGACTGGAAGTTCTCCACTGATACGATGCCATTGTGGAAGTGGAGAATGCAGTGCCCATCCTTCAGACAGCCAAAAGATGAGAACGGCAAGCCAATTGGTTCGTCTGTTCAACCAGGCAAGACCACAGTATGCTTCCTCGACGCTGCCACCAGTGAAGTCAGCCTCTTAGGAGACATGCCAGACTACGCCAAGAACGCATGGGTATTCACTCTGCAAAGTGATGACGGCAACGACCAAGATGTAAACGATGTAAACGCTGGTAGTAAAGATGCAAAAAAGGTTGGTAGCACAGTAGACGTTACAGATACGCTTAACTACTATCCAGGAACACTGCGCGTTGCATCCACCAACGTTGGCAAGATCGCGTCCTCCAAGCCAAAGTTCTACCTATACACTGGAAATGACGCTACTCAGGCAAGCTTGAGTGACACTACTGACTGGGTGGAGCTCGTCAAGGGTGAAGAAGTGAAAACGTGGCCATCCTACAAGAGGTGGGCAAGTGATATTGAGTCGGATGTTCTCTATGAAGTCACAGGAGACCATCGAGTAGTTGAAAGCACTCAAGACTACTCACCGGTTCCAGTCACGGTCGATGAAACACAGCATATTGCCCTCAAGGTAGCTGTCACCCCGATCACCAACTCCACCTTGCCGAGCGCAGGCGGAATGGGAACCACATGGAAGATCGTCGGCATCATCACCCTGATCGCAGCGCTCTTCCTCGCAGTCGTTGCACTCCTCAAAAAACGTGCAATGCAGTGACCACAAGAGGCTGATGAAGCACCTCATCAGGTGACGTAATACAGCACTAAGCAAAGGAAGGCGACGAGGAAACTCGTCGCCTTCCTTTGTGTTCTGAAGCAACTGAGAGCACCCACCAGTAGCTCGAAACTATGCAACAATCATTGGCTAAGCAAGGCCAGCCCAGGTTCTTTCGAGAGTTAACAGCTCCCGCTTGCGCTTCACACCACCCGAATACCCTGACAAAGCACCCGAACTAGCCACCACACGATGGCAGGGGCGAAGAAGCAACACAGGGTTATGTGCAAGAACACTTGCCACCCCACGAGCACTCGTAGGCTTGCCCGTAGAAACCTCCACTTCATGAGCAAGAGCCTGATACGTCGTCGTCTGGCCAAGAGGGATAGCTGCTAAATGAGAAAACACAGACTGAGCAACTGTCGAAGCCGGAGAACCGACTGCAACGAGTGAAGCAGAAGGGTTTTCACCAGCAAAATAAGAATCCAACCACCGGCTGGTAGCCTGAAGAACACGCGCAGCAGGAGAAGAGCCAGAGGAGAGAAAGAGTGCTGGCAATCTGGAGGCAGGCAGGTGAGAAAGTGCCGGAGGGTGAGGCTGATCAGCAAAATAAAGGCACTTAAGTGCGGCTTCAGAAGCCAGAGCAACCATCGGGCCAAGCGGTGTCGGCAAAAGCGCCTCAAATACAGGAGAGTGAGGAGAGGACATCGAAACTCCTTCCTGCACGTTGTTACTGAAAGTATGCCATAGAAATGAGAACATGTGAGAGCATGCGAAAGGGTACGAAAGGCTATGAAAGGCTGCGAAAGGGTGTGACAGTGGAAAAGAGGTAATGACAGGCGTGGGCGGAATCTGATAGGCGTGGAGGAAGATGCGGGCAGATGCTGACAAATGCTGACAGCTGGAGGCGGATGCAGTTTTCCAAGCTGAAAAGAGACAGAGTGTTCATATTTCCTCCGCCCTCGTGCGTAGAATGTTCCCAACTTAACAACACGGTGAAAAGCTGGCGGCAAGCTGGCGGCAGCTTTGCAGGAAGCTTGCAAGCAAGCTGGCGAGGAACTGGTAAGAGCTGAGAAATTGGTCGGCTAAGGAGGATGTGCTATGGCAATCTCACTGATTAACGATTACAACTACGGCGCGCATCCTCAGGTTTTGCAACGCCTCGTCGACACAAACATGATCGCTGAGCCAGGCTACGGCGATGATTCCTTCACCCAGGCAGCCACCCAGAAAATTAGGCAATGGGCACACTGCCCTCAAGCTCACGTCACTTTTATCAGCGGCGGAACCCAGACCAACCAGCTCGTCATCGACCTTCTCCTCCAACCCTACGAAGGCGTGATTGCTACCACCAGCGCGCATATCGCCTGGCATGAGGCGGGAGCTATCGAGTTCACCGGCCACAAAGTCATCACCCTTCCGGAACATGACGGCAAGCTGCTGGCCAGCGACGTTCGCCAGTACCTGCACGAGTTTGAGCTGGAAGATACACATGAGCATATGGTTCAGCCTGGCATGATCTACATCACTCAGCCTACCGAACTCGGCACTCTCTACACCGTGGAAGAGTTGGAAGAGCTCTCTGCCCTCGCGCACGACTTCAGATTGCCACTTTTCATTGATGGCGCCCGCCTCGGCTACGCTTTGCAATCTCCAGCCTGTGATGTCACACCAGCGGACCTCGCTCGCCTAAGCGACGTGTTCTACATTGGAGGCACCAAAATGGGAGCGCTGTGCGGTGAAGCCGTAGTGTTTACTCGCCCGGAACTGGTCCCCCGCCACTTGCTCACCCGCATTAAGCAGCATGGAGCATTGCTCGCGAAAGGCCGCTTATGCTCCGTCCAATTCGACGCGCTGTTCAGCCAGATGCCGAATGTGTACAGCGGGGAGAGCCAGGCTGGTGGTGTTCTCTATGATCAGATCGGAAATTACGCTGACAATCTGGCGGTGCGCTTGCACGACATTCTCGCCGCCAAAGGCTATCGCTTCCTCAATGAATCGGTAACCAACCAGCAGTTCGTTATCGTGCCAGCGCATGTTGTTGAGCAATTCAAGCAGGTTGTGGATGCGGGAGTGTGGGAGCACCGCGAGGACGGCTCTCAAGTGCTGCGCCTCGTCACCTGCTGGGCAACGAAAACTGAGGACATCGAGAGCTTGGAGGAAAAGCTGCCCTCAGTGCGAGGCTAATACGGCTGAGGAGAAACGAGGGAGAGTGGCTGAGCTCGGGGCATAACTGACGAATAATGACTAGAATGGAATGTGCCGATTTCCAGTAATGGAGCTGGAGATGAGTGATGGGAAGCGCAATGCCGGGCTTCTCGTGGCGTTCAAAGGAGGGTTCCATGGGAATTATTCGTCGTGGTGCTCACGCTCGTCGTGTTCGTCACACTCGTAACAACAAGTGGCAAGAGGAGTTGGTTACCAGGCCGGCTCTGAGCACCATCCCGTTGAGGGGCAATGACTATGCTTCAGGCAGACTGATCACGTGGAGCATTGCAGATGTCAGGCAAATGAGGTTGAGTGCGTAATCTGGTAGCTGGTAGCCGTTTGGCTGTGTGGTCGTGCCAGTGCTGCGGCATGATGTTGCTCAAGAAAACTGAACGGTGAAAAGACGTGAGGGCGAAGTTGTACGACAATGTACGGCGTTCGCCCTCTTGTTATTGAGAGGTGTATAAATAACTTAAGGATTGTGCTAAACGTTCTGCTTGCTGTGAAGCTCACGTTTCCCACGGAAAAACAAGCAACGAGGAGGTTGCATGGTAACAGTAAAGGAGCCTTTCCCCGAGCTCGAAAACCCTGAAGCCTGGACGGAAATCGACGCAGATTTAGCAGGAGTCGATCCTCAGCGCGCTGAGCTCATCAAGAAGTCACGCGCAGGCATGGCTCGCTTCGACTCTGTGCGAGCAGCCGAATGGCAGGACCCTGACGGTGTTGACGCCTTCGTGGATATCCCTTACCTGGACGATGGCCTGCGCGGCCACAAGCTGGACGTGTATGTTCCTCACGATTCTCGCCTGCGCGCTGACCACACGCTTCCGGTGTACGTTGACGTGCATGGCGGCGGTTTTGTGTATGGCTACAAGGAACTGAACCGCAATTATTGCACGCATTTGGCGGCTCACGGCGTCGTCGTGGTCTCGCTTTCCTACCGTCCGGCCCCTCAAACAGATTTTCACGGCCAACTTCAGGACGTTGCTCAAGGCTTGGCGTGGGTGAAGAAGAACATTATGATGTACGCTGGCGACCCGACGGGTGTCTTCCTCACCGGCGACTCGGCTGGTGGCTGCCTCGCCTTTTACGCCAGCCTGGTGGAGCGCAACACTGACTTTGCCAGCAAGATTAACATTGCGCCGGCAGGAGTGCGCGTCAAAGGTGCGGCCGTCGTTTCTGCTTTGCTGGATATGCCTCCGTATGTGGACCCAACGGCGAAGAAAGATCCGACTGTTCAGAACCTATTGAGTATGCTGGGTGATGATTTCTTCTCCTGCTTGGAGCCTGTGGGTGTGGAGAATCTGGCGTTAGGCAAGCTTGTGGCTGACATGGATGTGCCACCGCTGTACTTGCTCACCAGCTCAGATGATTTCGTGGAAGCAGAAACCTTGAAGCTTGCCACAGCGATGAGCCAGGCTCATAAGAAGTTTGAGCTTCATGATGTTGCTCCTGAGCCAGGCCGAGCTTTGGGCCATGTGTTCTCCATTGGCATGAGCTGGCTGGAGGAGAGCCAGGAAGTGTTCGAGCAGATGAGGAAGTTCGCTTATCACAATCTGTGATCACTTCGCGCGAATAACGTTGAGCCCAAACTCCGCGTCATTGCTGGAGTTTGGGCTTTTTGTTTCACGTGAAGCAATCGCGAAAGTACGGAATATTGCTAAAGTAAAGCCTCTCCGAGCTTATTGTTTCACGTGGGAATAGGGATGTTTAACGTGTAGAAAGTAAGCGGAAATGTTTCACGGAAAACAATCGAATGATGATCAGTAGCTTTAGCGCAGAGAGTACGGTAAGCGCGCATAAAACCGCTAGAGTAGAACCGTGAGGCACAGAAGAGTAAACGGTGTTGATAATCTCAAGCGATTAAGAGAGTTAGCAGCCAGCAAGCTCAAGGAATTGGCAGGGCTCGGGGAGAGCAACGGTCAGGCCTATGAGGCGAACGACTGGGACACTCCTGTTGTTATGCCGTCGAAGGACTCCAGTGACTGGGACAACAAGCTCGCGCAACTCGTGAGCGCAAAACATCAGGGGAAGCAGCTGGGGAGAGTCGCCAAGCCTGCGAGTAACGCCAAGACTGCGAGCGTTAAGTCAGCGAGTAGTGCGAACAAGTCGACAGGCAACACCAAGCCAGTGAGTGCAAGTGCAACAACCAGCGCGAGCGTACCGGCCAAACCCAAGCGAGCCGTGAACAGCGCCAAGCGAGAAGCGTACGAAAAGCAAAAGAAAGCCGACATGTACGCCGAACTCGCCAAAATCTATGGTTACACCAAGTTCCGCACAGGCCAATACGAACTGATCTCCAGCATTCTCGACGGACGCGATGTGCTCGGAGTGCTGCCCACCGGCGGCGGAAAATCACTGTGCTTCCAGCTGCCCACCCACATGATCCAAGGCATGGGTCTCGTCATCACACCACTCATCTCGCTCATGCGTGATCAAGTCGAGCAACTCAACAAGCGAGGCTACCCAGCAGCCTTCATCAACTCACAAATGAGCCAAACTGAAGTCAACAAGATCATGAGCGACACCCTGCACAACCATCGCTACAAGATCCTCTACGTTGCTCCAGAAAGGCTCGACTCCCGCCGATTCGTCAACTTCGCCGTCCAACTGCCCATCTCGGTGATCACCGTTGACGAAGCACACTGCGTGAGCATGTGGGGAAAAGACTTCCGCCCCGCATACCTGCGCATTCCCGAATTCGTGAAACAACTACCCAGCAGGCCCGTCATTGCAGCCTTCACCGCAACGGCCACCCCACAGACTAGGCAGGACATTATCTCGCAGCTCGACCTGCACGACCCCTACATTGGCGTCACCACCTTCGACAGGCCGAACCTGCGCTGGTACGTAAGAGAGTGCACGAGCGAAAACATGCTCATGGGTGAACTCTTCGAATACGCGCGACGCCACAAGGGATGCGGAATTATCTTCCGAGAGTCGAGAGCAGGCTGCGTGAAAATCGCCAAATACCTCGCCTCACGAGGAGTGAACGCGCAAGCCTACCATGCGGGAATGAAACCGGAAGAGAGAACGCGCATACAAGAAGCCTTTATTTCCGGCGAAATCCCCGTAATTGTGTCAACATCAGCATTCGGCATGGGAATTGACAAGCCGGACGTTCGCTGGGTGCTGCACGCCAACGTGCCCAAGAACCTCGAAGAGTACTACCAGGAGGCTGGCCGCGCTGGCCGAGACGGCAAGGTCAGCCATTGCGTGCTGTACTGGAGAAAATCGGATTTTGCCACCGCTCGCCGCATGCTCTCCAAAGCCGGCAAAGGCAACGAAGAAATGGGCATGATTGACACCGCGGTGATGCGCTTCCACCTGATGAAAATGCTCGACGCAGTGGAAGCCTACTGCGAAGCAACACCGCGCGTATGCCTGCGAAACGTGCTTCTTGATTACTTTGGCGAGCATCGCACTGACCGCTGCGGGCAATGTTCCACGTGCCATCAGTTTGAGAAGCACCCTCTCAAGCTGTGGTGGTGAGCTACGACCTCATTGCGGTTAATTTGAGCACACACGACAAGCATCGAACAAATCAATGTATTTCTGATGTTGTTGCGAATGGAGTAATGAGCTTATTGCTATGTGAAGTGTAAGACGATAGCATTACAATGTAAGACATTGTTTATTGGGTGGGTGGTAATTATGAGCTCTGTTACTATTCGTGTGGATCAGCAAACAAAGGAAGCAGCATCAAATATTGCTGAGGATTTTGGTTTTGATCTCTCTTCTGTAACCCGCGCTTTTTACCGCCAAATTGTACGTGAGCGTCGTATTCCGTTGAATCTTTCATATCCTCAGCCGAATGCGGAATCGAAGAAATCTATTCAAGAGGCCGATGAAATTATTTCACGTGGCGGTACAGGTCGATTCCACAATGCTCAAGAAATGTTTGAAGACTTGGGAATCTGACATATGGCCAACTTGATCCCTGATTACACTTCCAGTTTCAAGAGGGATGTGAAAGCTCTGCTCAAGAAGCATCGCGATACTTCTGATTTGAAAGAGGTAATCGAGCTAGTGCTTCAAAACACAGAAACCGCAAAGAAAGTATTGCGGCAAAAGCACAATGCTCATGCGTTGAAAGGAGCATGGTTAGGCAGTAATGAATGCCATATCGCTAACGCAGGTGACTGGTTGTTGATTTGGCGTACCGGTAACGGGATTGCAGTTTTCCAGCGTACCGGTACGCATGATGAGCTATTTCAGTAGTGACAATCTAGCGTTGTGATAATCGTGAGAGGTACGGGAATGGGTACCTCTCACAAAGCATGCGCGAGGAGAGGGGAGCCTCACGACTCTACGGCGGCTTGTACGCTCACCATGAGCTCGCGCGTGCCAGTTTCGCGACGGCTCAGGGTAAACGGCGTCGTGCTCACCACCAGGCCGTGCTCATCCAACAGATCGAGCTCATAAAAACCAGCCCAACCCGTCAGACCAACCGCGCCAAACTCGTCGGTCGTCGCCTCAGACGGTGCAACCCACCAGTCGCCCTTAATCAAGCTGTGCAAAGCGTGATAGGCCGGCTTAGCGCTACCATCTTTGCGCAACAATCCAGACGGCGCACCCAACCAAGCGCCCTTATCACAATAATCCCAGTAGGTAATCGACTCAGTAGCCGGGTTCTTCACAATCGTGCGATAGTGGCGAACAATCTCATCAGCCTGACGAGCCTCACCCTCCTCAGTGCTCGGCCAATCGTCAACCTGGTAATCATTGAGGTCAACAAGATCCTTCGGCATGAGGTGGCCAGAGAGCAAAGTGTTCTCCGTCATGTGCAAAGGAAGGCCATAACGGGCGAAACGCTCGAGCACCGACTCGACGTACTCCTCGCCCAAGTAACCCTGATGCATATGAGTCTGCAAGCCGATAGCGTCCAGGCGAATCCCAGCTTCCAAAACGCCTTCAATCAAGCATTCGTAAGCAGTACCCAGGTTGAAATCGTTGAGAAGCAGGAAAGCATTCGGATTCGTGCGGCGAGCTTCCTCAACAGACAAGCGGATCATCTCAATACGGCCTTTTGCGCGCGTGAGCTTCGTGATGCCGTTCTCTTCAGCGGTGAAAACAGGGGCAATAACCGACTCGTTGAGCGCATCCCACATATCCACCAGGCCGGCAAAATCGCTCACTTCACGGCGAATACGCTGGCGCAACAGCTCCTCAATATCGCGCAACGGCAGATTCGTCAGCCAGCGCGGAGTAACGGTATGCCAGGTGAGCGGGTGACCCTTCATCTTGATATTGTGGGCTTGCAGGTAACGCGCCGTCCTCATCATTTCCTGCGTGCGAGGGTGGCCGCGTTCCGGCTCGAAACGGCCCCAATAAAACGGCAGAGTCGTTGTATTAAATAAATCAAAGAATTGGTTGGCTAAAAGCTCATCTTCGCTGGTGAGCTGCTGAGCCTGCTCGTCGCGGGCAATATTCTCAAAAACAAAGCCGCCTGCTGCGAAGTCAAACTCGTGGCGAACCTGGCGAATACGCACTTTCTGTCGTGTAAGCGCGTGGCCTTGCTGGTCGATGATATGAAGATTAACAGAACCCAAACGGTGGGGAATAGATTGATCTTTGACTTCCACACTTTGCATTGGGCAACCTCCTCGTTGAGGGTTTATAGCTGTATAGCTGTGTAGCGTTATTCCCAGCCTAGCTATGCTGCACGGTGAATGGTGGCTTGCACTGGGTATTAGAAAATTTCGGCAGTGGTGGGCTGTGCGCGCGCCGTGGCTACCCTGCATACTGTGGCTACCTGCGTTCCGTGTCTATCTGCATGGCGTACTACACATTCTCAGTGCTGAAAGCGAGAAAACTCAGAAAATCGGGCAATAATCGCTTGCAGCGTGATGCCTATTATGCGATTTTCGCCAAAATCGATAAATAGGGTACGATAAAGCAAAAGCAAACAACGCTGAGAGGCCAATTCGGCGGACTGACGATCTTGAGGGAAGGTAGGGGAGCGGAGATGAAGTATAAGAGCATTCGCCAAACGCTGCACATCTCAGCCCTCTCAACGCGGCCAGAAGTTGCGGCGGAGGAACTCTACCAGCAGCGAATCAACAGTTACAGCGCCTTCCGCAGCGGCATTCACTTGGGCAGCCACGAGATTTTTGCTGTCGCCTTCAGCGAAATGACGACTCTCCTCGACGAAATTCGTAACAGTGAAACCCGGGTTGCTCAACTGTGGAACAGCCTGCCTCGAGCAGCCAAACGAGCGTTCCTCTTCGAGCTGATCGGCCAGGATATGCAAGGAACCACGGCGATCGAAGGCGTGCACACCACGCGCAAGGAGATCGCTCAAGCTCTCGAAGCGGCGCAAGCTGCCCTTCAAGATTCCTCTAGCTCGACTCCTCAGCGCCCTCAACACGTCGCTGGACTCTCGTCGCAGGACGTCTCTGGCATGGCTGCTCAGCACCCGTTTCAGCGCCCATCTCAGCGCCGCTCTGCGTCCCCGAGTAGGCTCGCCGAATTTGCCCGCTTGTACCTCACTCTCACTCACAACGGAAACGACACGGGTGTAGCGGCTACTGACGGCACTCCCGCTCTCGCTCTTCCCACCACACTGTCCGAACTGCGCCACATCTACGACTCTGTAGTCGACGGCGAAATCGACCCGCACGATCTCCCTGACGGCGAGCTCTTTCGAAAAGGCTCAGTGTCAATCTGGGACCAAACGCGAGGCAAGCGCGTACACGAAGGCGCGGCCAACGAAACGCAGATCCAGGTCAAACTCACACAATGGCTTGCCCTCTCCCGCAACCATGACATCCCCCTGCCCATCCGAGCAGTGCTGTGCCACTTCGCGTTCGAAACGATCCACCCCTTCTATGACGGCAACGGGCGTACTGGCCGCTTCCTCCTCGCACAACAACTGAGCACCAGCTTCTCCCTACCGACCACCCTCAGCCTGAGCGCCACCATCGCCGCCAGCAAAAGCCAGTATTATCGCGCTTTCGACGAGGCTGAATTCCCGCTCAACTGCGCCGACGCGTCACTTTTCTGCTTCACGATGCTCACTTTTCTGCATCAAGCTCAGCTCTCCGTCACCGAAAGCCTCGAAAGTAAGCTTCAAGATTATCAGGCTGCGCAATCTCACCTTCTCACCCATTTCCCAGCGCGCGAAAATCAGGTGCTCACTCTGCTCGTGCAGGAGCATATTTTCAGCACTGTTCCCAGGTTTTTCACTCGCCGCCAGCTGCTCGCGGAACTTCACATGGGCACAGCACAACTGTTGCGCGTACTCTCCGATTTAGAGGCGCAACACATGATTACCAGAGTGGGGCAGAAGCCAATACGTTACGGACTCAGCTCTGCCGCTGTGCAATTGCTGGGTTTGTGAGCGGGTGAAGAAACTGAGAAATAGGCGCGCACTACTGCGAGCGCTCGCGTCCAAGGGATGAGAAACCAGCGAAAGTCATCGCTGAGAACAAGAGTGGAGCTAACGGGAATCGAACCCGTGACCTTTTCCATGCGAAGGAAACGCGCTACCAACTGCGCTATAGCCCCGTGGAGCTAGCCGGGTTCGAACCGGCGACCCTCTGCTTGCAAAGCAGATGCGCTACCAACTGCGCTATAGCCCCAAGAGTAAGTCGTGAGATCGCACGACGTCCTTCATAATAGCTCGAGATTACCAGAAAACGCAATACGCTCCAGTTTCTGCATCACGCAGAACCTGGAGCGTACCATGAAAACTCACGCTTACTTGCTCTCGCCAGCAGCCTTATTCTTATGATGCTTGATGGCCGCACGAATAGCAGTGATCAGCGTCGGAGCCAAAGAGACCAACAAAATGAGGATAATCACCAGCTCGAAATGCTTCTGAACAGCAGGAATACCGCCAAAGAAGTAGCCGAGCAGCGTAAACAGCGACGCCCAAGTCAGGCCACCGAGCACGGAGAAGGGGGCGAAACGCACCCAACGCATGCCAGTAATGCCCGAAATGAACGGCATAAACGTGCGGATGAAGGGGAAGAAGCGGCCCAGGAACACGGCCAGAGGGCCCCACTTTTCAATCATTCCCTCAGTTTTAGCGATGCGTTCGGGAGTCATCGCCTTCACCTTGCCAGATTCGATAATCTTTTTGCCGAAGAAGTGGCCGATGAAGTAGTTGCACTGGTCACCCAAAATCGGCGCGATGTAGCAAATGAGCAGCAGAACTGGCAGCTTCAAACCAGAATTCGGGTCATGCGCAAAGTAACCCGCCGCGAAAAGCAGCGAGTCGCCAGGAAGGAACGGCGTGAAAACCAAGCCAGTTTCCAAGAACAGGATGAGGAAAATGAAGCCCAACGTTGGGCCCACACCCATAGCGATCCAGCCTGCAATAGCAGTGCGGGGGTCTTTCAACAATTCGATGATCGTCGTGACAAATGACGGCATAACTTTCCCTTCTGTGCGGGCGTAGCGCGCGGAGCTGGAACTTGGGCCAAGGTGGCGTCAGTACCCAGTGGCTGTCCACTGAGGTGACATCACGACCGGGTGGCGTCACTACCAGAACCTCGCATATTTGACTACGTGCCTCGCGCTGAGCGCAATCGCGGCGAAACTTCCGAGTTTCACTTTACGGGAAAATGCGAGCGTCCACGGCTTGCTAGCCCGAAAAGCACTTGAAAATGCGAAGAAAATACACAAAGTGGTCATCTCGGTGAACGCACGAAGCTCCGCGAGCAGCGCGGGTGAGAAAAAGAACTGATAATCTTGAGCGACACGCCAATAAAAAAGCCCAAAATAGGCTAGTGCACCCAATAGGCTTGTAAATACCTAAGCGTGGTCGGTCGATGGGGAAAGGCTTTCCGACGCAAAGGCCATACCGGGCAGTGAAAGAGCTGGGGCAACGGTATGGAAACTGAGGAATAAGAGGAAAAAAAGAAACGTATTAAGAGGTTTCCTATGTATGTTGAGCCGACGGCTGTAAGCCAGAAGCACAGCAATCTGCGATGGATTTGGGAGTATGGCAAGCCAGACAAGTGGAGCTTGGTCATTTCCCTCATTCTTTTCGCTTTCGATAAAGTTGCCACTCTGATCCCGCCATTTATTGCGGGCGTTATTGTCGACGAGTGCATCACCCGAGGCATCACCACACGTCTGGTCCCCCTGCTGGTTGTATTTGTTGCCAGCAACCTGGGGCATATGCTGCTGCGCTACATCTACGAGATTATGATGCAGCGCTTCGGCCAGAACGTGCTGTACCGCCTCGTATCCGACGAATTCGAGAAGCTGCACTCGCTGGACTTCCAATACTTCAACCACACCGACACCGGCGATTTGATGAACCGCATGACCTCCGACACTGAGGCCATTCGCTTCTTCATCTCCTGGGCCGGCCTCCAGCTGGTAGATAGCGCCATCATGCTTATTTCTGCATTGGGCATGATGTTCTACCTCAACTGGATTCTCGCACTGGTTTTGACGCTTATCACACCGCTCTTCTTCTTCGTGGTCAGGCGAATGTCGAAGAGCTCGCATCGCATTTTCTACTCCATCCGCCAGTCGCTGTCGCGTTTGAACGACATGGTCGAGGAGAACATCGAGGCGAACCGTGTGGTCAAGGCCTTTGCTCGCGAACCATACGAAAACAAGAAGTTCGAGGAGCACAACCAGGACTTCCTCTCCAAGAACATGGATTTGGCTTATAACAACGCGAAGTTCATGCCTCTGATCGATGGAATCTCCTACCTCATCGACTTCGTCATTCTCATTTTAGGCGGCGTGCTCGCTCTGATGGGCAATATGCGTGTGGGCACTCTCGTCAGCTTCATGAACTACCAGTGGATGGTGGATATGCCTCTGCGCATGTCCGGCTGGCTACTGAATGATTATCAGCGCTTCAACGCCTCCTGCATTAAGATTCGCCGCCTGCTGGGTACTTCCGCAATGATCAGCGACGACCTTTCCGCCTTCTCTGGGCATAAGGACCTCGCTCAGCGCACCATCAAGGGTGATATTCGCTTCGACCACGTCAGCTTCGCCTTCCCCGACGATCCGGATACTCTCGTCCTCAACGACGTGAGCTTCCACATTCGCCCTGGCGAAAAGCTGGGCGTTCTGGGTGAAACCGGCTCCGGTAAGTCCACCTTGGTGGCGCTGATCGCCCGCTTCTACGACCCAACCTCTGGCCACGTTTACATCGACGACATCGATGCGCGCTTCTGGCCATTGGAAAAGCTGCGTAGCGAAGTCACTCTCGCCTTCCAGGACACCTTCCTCTTCTCCGATACGATTGGCCAAAACATTGTGTTCGGCGCCTCTCGCGATGAGGAAGAAGTGGTGTACGACGACCCTGTGGAAGCTATGCGCGCGGCCGAAATTCGCCACAAGAGCACGGTTGATGGTGCTTTCGTGCGCTCGATGGCTCGCATCGCTGACGCAGACGACTTCATTCAAGAGATGCCGGAAAAGTACGACACGGTGGTCGGCGAGCGTGGTGTTGGCCTCTCTGGTGGCCAAAAGCAAAGGATCTCCTTGGCTCGCGCTCTGGCTGACAACCCATCGGTGCTCATCATGGACGACACGACGTCGGCTGTCGACATGGAGACGGAAGGCATGATTCAGAAGAACTTGCGCGAGCTGGCTGGTGGCAAGACGGTTGTCACCATCGCTTACCGCATTTCTTCGGTGCGTGATGCCGACCAGATTCTCGTCATTGACCACGGCAAGATTATCGAGCGCGGTGACCACAAGTCGCTGGTCGCTGCTCACGGCATGTACTGGGATGTGTACAGCCGTCAGATGGGCTTGCAGTTGGGCACTGATAATCTCAAGAAACTCGAAAAGCAGGAACCAAGCCAGGAGGGAGGTCGCTGATGGCACGCAATACGTACAAAGAAGATGAGGAAGTCATCGAGACCCTCGATTGGAAGGACCTCAAGCGAGTCGGCGCTTACCTCAAGCCTTATATGCCAAAAATTCTGCGCGTTGTGGCCGTCGTCTTTACGATGACGCTTGTCGCGCAGTTCAACCCGGTGGCATCGAGGCTGCTCATCGACGAGGTGATTGCCAAGAAGAGCTGGTCCATGCTGTGGGTATTGGCAGGCGTTTTTGCTGCAGTCATCGTCATTTACGAGCTGTGCTTGCGCTACCGAACCATTCACATCATGGAAATTGGCCAGCTGATGCTCACCGATATTCGCCGTGACATCTTCCACCACATTCAAACGCTGCCGTTTAGCTATTTCGACTCGCGTCCGCACGGCAAGATTCTCGTGCGCGTGGTCAGCTACGTCAATACGCTGTCCAATACGCTCTCGGATGGCTTGGTCAACGTGATCGCCGATATTTTCATCGTCGTGATGGCTCTGGTGGGCATGTTCCTCACCGATGTGCGTTTGACCTTGTGGTCGCTGCTGCTCTTCCCGGTGCTGCTGGTGATGGTTCGCGTGATCCAGCACTTCCAGCACATCGCCTACCAGCGTCTGTCGGCCAAGCAGTCGAACTTGAACGCCTTCATTCACGAGGCTATTGCCGGTGTGAAGACGACGCAGAGCTTTGCGCGGGAGAACACTCAGTTTGCCGAGTTCCAAGGCCAGCAGGCTACGGTTCGCCACTTCTGGATGCGCGCGCAGTACCTCGAGTTCCTCATGTGGCCTTCGGTGCAGGTTATCGCCACGACGACGACCGCAATGGTGTATTACCTGGCAATTATGAAGCTTGGTGGAGTTCACGTCTCTGCAGGCGTTCTGATCGCCTTCTTGGCCTACCTGAGCAACTTCTGGAACCCGATTATCGAGATCGGTAACTTCTACAACCAGCTGATCACCTGCTCGGCTTATTTGGAGCGCATCTTCGAAACGATGGATATCGAGCCGGAGATCAAGGACCTTCCTGGCGCTCAGCCAATGCCTCAGATCAGCGGCAAGGTGGACTATAACGACGTCTCCTTCCGTTACGAGGAGGATGGCCCCGATATTCTCCACCATGTTGATTTCCACGTCGAGCCTGGCAAGTCCATCGCGCTGGTGGGTCCAACTGGAGCTGGAAAGTCGACGATTGTCAGCTTGCTGTCGCGCTTCTACGATGTGACGGACGGCTCGATTACGATCGACGGCCACGACTTGCGCTCGGTGACTTTGAGCTCTCTGCGCTCTCAGATGGGCGTTATGCTGCAGGATACGTTCATCTTTAAGGCGAGCGTGCGCGAGAACATTCGTTACGGCCGCCTGGATGCAACGGATGAGGAGATCGAGGCTGCTGCGAAGGCAGTGAATGCTGATCGCTTCATTCGCGAGCTTCCGAACGGTTACGACACTGAGATTGAGGAAGGCGGTTCGACTCTCTCTGCTGGTCAGCGTCAGCTCATCGCCTTTGCTCGCGTCATGCTTGCTGACCCGCGCATCCTGATTCTCGACGAGGCCACTTCCGACATCGATACTCGTACGGAGGAGGCGTTGCAGGCTGGCATTAAAGAGTTGTTGAAGGGCCGTACCAGCTTCGTGATTGCCCACCGCCTTTCGACTATCGTCGGCTCTGACCAGATTTATTACGTCGATCACGGCGAGCTCGTGGAGCACGGCACTCATGCTGAGTTACTAGAGCGCGGTGGCGAGTACGCCAAGCTGTACCAGGCTCAGTACGCCATGCTCAAGGTTGACGAATAGTTTGGGGTGGCTTTGGCTCGTTTAGCGGCAGGTCTTTATGGCCTGCCGTTTTTTGTTTTCTCGGTTTTTGGGTTTCTTGAGATTATCAGTGCGGTTTTCTGGATTTCATTCTCATTTGGGGTTTGTGGTGGGTGGATTCGTGCTGTGGATCATTCATTGAGTGGAATTTCACTTTCGATTGTGTTGGTTTTGTGATGGTTCATGTGGTGTTTACGTGGGTTTGGTTAGGTTGATGGTGTCTGCAATGCTTTTTCGACACGCCGTGTTTGGGTTGTG
>CASERW010000023.1 GCA_949290445.1 Aeriscardovia aeriphila
GTGCAAAGTTTGGCGAGTCCAGCTACAACCAATCTGGCGGTTTGCATGGTGTGGGCTCTTCTGTGGTCAACGCTTTGAGTTCGCGTTTCGACGTGCAAGTTGACCGTGATGGCAAAACACATCAGATGCAATTCCACCTGGGTCATCCAGGCGTTTATACCGATGCTGATCCCACACAGCCCAGCCCGAACTCTCCTTTTAAGAAGACGCGCAAGGGCAGGCCGACCGAGCTCGCAATTGTGGGTAGCGTTCCCAAGAAGCAGACGGGTACGCGCATTCGCTATTGGGCTGACCCGGAAATTTTCAACGCTACCGCGCACTTTGACTATGACATGCTCATCGAGCGCGTCCGTCAAACAAGCTTCCTGGTTCCCAGCCTCACCATTGAGGTGGAAAATGAGTATGCTCCTGAGGATGCCCTCCAGATTATCAATGGCGAAGTAGTCAACCGCGAGCCAGCCGACACCACCGTTTCTGGTGAGAATGCAGATACCTATGACAGTCAGCCTGGAGTTTCTGGTGCGGATCAGACTGCGGATGGTGACCTGGATAACAGCGCAGTGGAGAGTGCTGAGCCCGAAACCGATGAGGTGAGCACTGAAAATCTGGAGGAAGACGAGGCAGTAAGTGAGACCACGAGGGCTCAAGTTGCCGGAGAAGAAGCCCACCAACTGGCCAACATGCCTCGCCTGCAGACCTTCCACCATGAAGGCGGGCTCATCGACTTCGTCGACTTCCTCTCCCACGGCGAGCCCGTGTGCGACGTGTGGCATATTACCGGTCACGCCACCTACAAGGAAGAAACTCAGCAAGTCGACGCCAACGACGAGCTGCATGCAGCAACCGTGGAGCGCGATTGCGACGTCGACATCGCACTGCGCTGGACGTCCGGCTACGACACGGAAATTCGCAGCTTCGTCAACGTCGTGGAAACCCCAGGGGGCGGAACTCATGTGGACGGCTTCCTCAACGCGGTAACCAAGCAGATTCGCTCCACTATGGAAGCCAACGCGCGCAAGTACAAGGTGAACCTCAAGGATAGCAACCAAAAGATCGAACGTGACGATCTGAGCGCCGGTCTCGTTGCCGTGGTTGCCGTGCGCATTCCGGAACCGCAGTTCCAAGGCCAGACGAAGGATGTTCTCGGCACCGCACAGGTCAAGCCGATCGTCACGCGCATTACCAACAAGCAGTTTGGTGAGATGATCACCGGTTCACGCCGCGGCTTCAAGGTGCAAGCGCAGAATGTGCTGGAGAAGATCTCGGGCGAAATGCATGCGCGCATTCAGGCGCATAAGGCCAAAGAGGTCACCAGGCGTAAGAACGCTCTGGAATCAGCCGCCATGCCTGCCAAGCTGTCCGACTGCCTTTCAGGTAACGACGATATTGCCGAGTTGTTCATCGTCGAGGGCGATTCTGCACTCGGTACTGCTAAGGCTGCACGTAACTCGACTTTCCAAGCTTTGCTGCCGATTCGCGGCAAGATTTTAAACGTGGAAAAGGCGAGCTTGAACCAGATGCTTAACAATGCAGAATGCTCGGCCATCATCCAGGTGATTGGTGCTGGCTCAGGTAAGGATTTCGACCTTTCCTTGGCTCGGTACAACAAGATTGTCATGATGACTGATGCAGATGTGGATGGTGCGCACATTCGCATTCTTCTGCTCACGCTCTTCTACCGTTACATGCGTCCGCTCATTGAAGCCGGCCATGTGTATGCTGCTGTTCCACCACTGCACCGTATCGCTTTGACGGGTTCGCATAAGGGGGAGTTGCTCTACACCTACTCGGAGGAGCAGTTGAGCGAAAAGCTCGCCGAATTGGATAAGAAGCATATCACCTATGATCCAGATGTGCAGCGCTACAAGGGTTTGGGTGAGATGGATGCTGATCAGTTAGCAGAAACCACGATGGACCCGCGCTCGCGCTTGCTGCGTCGCATTACGATGGATGATGCCACTCATGCAGATGAGATTTTCAGCCTGCTGATGGGCGATGAGGTTCCTCCGCGCAAGCAGTTCATCGTTGATAATGCTGATACCTTCGACCGTTCGCAAATCGACGCTTGATATTCAGCACGGCAACAACAGGAGATTATCAGCACGCGATAGACGGCGGCTGATGAAGTGATTACGAACAGTGAGCACAGTGACGAAAGCGCCCCGCTAGATGAGTAGCGGGGCGCTTTGTTGTGTATTGATAATCTGGAGAAATACTGAGTTTACAAGCCAAGAGTGGCGATGACTGCTGGGAGCTCGCGGCCAGAAGCGTCGCGACGCATATCCACACTAGGCAACTCAACCGGCTGGCCTGAGGCGTCGAGAGCATGCATTGGGAACGGGGCGACGAAAGCGTGAATCAGCTCGTCTTGACCCACCAGGAACTTTTGCACGCGGACACCATGGGTGCCACGCCCCTTCGTCGGGTACTGTGCCAGAGGGGTGAGCTTGGCAAAACCAGGGTAAGTGCCTGGCAGCAAGTCGCGCTGACCAGCGACAGTGAGCACGACAGCGCCTTGGAATTGAGATGGGTCAGCATCCGGGTCAGTAGTGTCACCCGTCCAACTGAGTGCTCCGGCGGCAACCACGCTGAAAGTGAGAACGCGAGGAGTAGCCTCACCATTCTTGCCCTCTTCGAGCGCGATGCCCTTCATGCCTGCAGAGTTGCGACCTTGAGCACGCACCTCACTTGCCGGGAAGGTGAGCAGCTTCGCGTCGGTTGTAATGAAGACCAGGCGGTCCTCATCCTGGGCGAGGGAGGCGCCAACCACCTGATCCATTTCACCAGCGTCATTGGCCTTGAGCGAGATGACTGGCCACGAGTCGAGCGTGGTGGGGATGTCATCCATGCTCCAGCGCTTGACCACGCCTTGAGCGGTGCCGAGAGCAAGGCTCAAAGTGGATGTATCCGAGCTTGGCAGTGGAATGGCAGCGACCACATGCTCACCTACAACAGGGTCAGTATCATGCGTGTACTGCAATAACTCGTCCGCACTCACGCCATGTACCACCGCCAAATCTGGGGTAGCAGCGACCACAGGCAAATCCATTACATTGGCCAACACCAAGCGACCTGCAGTGGTAATCAGAGCGTAACGCGAGCGCGTTGTGGTAGCAAAGGCCGAGCGAACTGCATCGTGAGCGGCACGAGGAGTGGAGGCGTCGCGGGTGGAGAACAAGTCCATTGCCGATTCACCCATCCTGGCAATCTGGCCGTCTGCGCTCAACACGACAGTTGCAGGAGCGTCGTCGATTTGCAAAACCTCGGAAGCATCCTGGGTTTTCAAGGCTTGAGAGACAGCAGCAGTGTCAATCACGGTGAGGTCGTGAGCGCCATGTGGTGCAGAAGCGGCAGGAGGAAGGCCGGCGCCCAGAGCATCTGCATTGACACCAGCACCAGCGGCACCAGAAGCCCCATCACCAGACGCGGCAGCCGTAGAAGCTCCGCCAGAGCGAGCACCAGCAAGCGAGCCTTGAGCCGCGACGAGCGCACCCTCATCACTCATAATCACCGTGCGACGAGCGTCACCATAAGCCTTGGCAGCCTGATCCATCTCCTCAATCACGACGTTATCGCGCTTCTCATCTGAATCGAGAATCTCTTGAAGCTCCTCGATCGTGCGGCGCAGATCATCACGCTCCGCCTCGAGCTCAATACGGCTCATCTTCGTCAAACGACGCAACTGAAGGTCAAGAATGTACTTCGCCTGCACCTCGTCCAGGTCGAAGACAGCCATCAAACGTTCGCGAGCAGCCTCCGGATTCTCCGACGAACGGATCACCTGAATAACCTCATCAATGTCGACGAGAGCAAGCAGCAAACCCTCCACCAAGTGCAAGCGCTCCTGCGCCTTACGCTGGCGGAACTGAGAACGGCGAGTGATGACGTCACGACGGTGGTTAATCCACACCTCGAGCAGCGCCTTCAAACCCAGAGTGTGAGGCCTACCGTTCACCAAAGCCACATTGTTAATGGTGAAGGGGCTTTCCAATGGCGTGTTGCGGTAGAGTTGGGCGAGCACAGCGGCCGGGTCAAAGCCCGACTTCACGCTAATCACCATCTTCAAACCATTGGTACGATCGGAAAGGTCGACAGCGTCAGAAATACCATCGAGCTTCTTCTCCTTCACGCACTGACCGATACGCTCCAACACCTTTTCAGGGCCGACCATATAAGGAAGTTCGGTGATAACAATGCCCTTCTTGCGTGCCGTCACGTTTTCCACGTGGGCGCGAGCGCGGGTCACAAAGGTGCCCCGTCCAGTCTCATAGGCTTCGCGAATGCCCGACTGGCCCATAATGACGCCACCGCCAGGAAGGTCAGGACCAGGAATGAAGCACATCAGCTCGTCAAGCGTGGCATTAGGGTGAAGCATCACATGCTTGGCAGCAGCCACCACCTCACGCAGATTGTGCGTGATCATATTCGTGGCCATACCCACGGCAATACCCTGCGAACCATTGACCAAAAGGTTCGGAATAGCAGCAGGAAGAACGTCTGGTTCGCTCAGCTTGTTGTCATAGTTAGGGGAGAAGGGCACGGTTCCCTCATGAATATCAGCATTCATGGCCAGTGCCGCCGCTGCTAATCTTGCTTCGGTGTAACGCGATGCTGCCGGACCGTCATCCAGCGAGCCAAAGTTACCGTGACCATCGACGAGTGGCAAGCGCATGGCAAACGGCTGAGCGAGGCGAACCATAGCTTCATAAATCGAAGAATCGCCGTGCGGGTGGAGCTTACCCATCACTTCGCCCACGGCTCGAGCAGACTTCATATACGGCTTGTCCGGTGTGAGGTGCATTTCACCCATCTGGTAGATAATGCGCCTCTGCACGGGCTTCATGCCGTCTCTCGCGTCAGGGAGAGCGCGCGAGTAGATCACCGAGTAGGCATACGCCAGGAAGGACGTATCCATTTCGGTTTTCAGCGGCGTATCGACGATCCTCATTTTCACCTCGCGAGGGTCGTACGCTGCTTGGGTTGGCGAATGCCTTTTGCTTGCCATAGCTCTCCTTTCGTGCGTCTGCTATTCTCTCACACCCGGGCGAAAGCGGAAAACCGAGTTTCATTGTGTGCTCAGGTTGACCCGTGTTGGAATAATAGAGGCATGTGCGCAACGGAAAATCCCACTGATAACGACAACAGCTCTCTCGACACCAGTTCTCACAACAACGCTCTCAAGGACTCCACTTCTCATAGCGACCCTCAGAACCCCACCAATTCGACCCCCACAAATTCCCATGACACCCGCATCCCCGCCCCTCAAGGTGTAATCGACCAAACACCCGTGTGGGACCTTGCTGGCAGCTCGTACTCCAAGTACCGCACACTTTCCGCTATTCTCCCCGGCCTTTCCTCAGCGCTCGGCCACCCTGTTGCCACGGCGACGCAGACTGACCCACAAACCTGCCAGTCTGCTTTGGCTATTCCTCGGGTTTCATCCGCAGTGGTAATCCTGGTGGATGGTTTGGGCTATTTCAATCTGAAGGCAAAGCGCGAACATGCGCCTTTCCTCGCCTCGCTGCTGGGGGATGACTCTTCGTTTGCTGAGCAGGATAAGACTCATAGCCTGCGCACCTGCTACCCTTCGACGACTACTGCCGCATTAGCGACATTAGGAACGGGCACTTGCCCTGGTCTGACGGGAATGTTGGGTTACACGCAGCTCAACCCTCGCACCCATCGCATTACCCAGATGATCAAGTTTAAAGGCGCGATTCCGCCGGCCGATTTGCAGCGCGAGCCGACGGTTTTCGAAAGATTATCAGCACAGTCAGTTCGCGTGAGCAATGTGAGTTTGCCTGAGTTTAAGGGCACGCCTATGACGGAGGCGTGCTTGCGCGGCGCGGACTTTGTTGCCGAGAACAAGCTGGACAAGCAGGCGCAGAAGGTAGTGGAGCTTGCCAGCCAACCTGGCCTTACTTACTGGTATTTGCGCGAGGTTGACAAGGCTGGTCACCATTATGGTTGGTTTTCTCGCGAATGGGCGCAGGCCCTCGAGCAGGTTGATAATCTTATTCACACTGTTGCGAGCAGCTTACCGAAAGGTACTTTTTTGTGCGTGAGTGCCGACCATGGCATGGTAGAAACTGACTTAACGCGCCAGATTGACATTGCCAAGAATCCTGCCCTTCAAGACGGTGTTCAGCTGGTTGCAGGTGAGCCGCGCGCGCTGATGCTGTACACGAGGAAGAGTGCGTCAGTTGATGCGGTGGTTCAGCGCTGGCGGCAAGAGGTAGGCAAAGTTGCCACGGTGATGAGCAAGCAAGAGGCTATTGATTCGAGGTTGTACGGCTATTCGACGCCGCGTATTGAGGAGATGTTGGGCGATGTACTCGTGTATTGCCATGAGGATGTGACGATTGTAGATTCGCGCTTCCAAAAGCAGCCGGCGATGCAGATGCCAGGTGTTCATGGTTCAATGACGCGCTTGGAGGCGACGATTCCTTGGCTCACGATGCTCGCTGAATAGTTGGAGTGAATTGTGGGGTGAATTGTGGGGTGTTGGTGTCGCTGACATGATCGATGGTGAAGTCGTGGCGTACTGCTTTAGCAGGTTGTGCGCTAGCATCCTGCCCCGGCTCGTAGTTGAGCCAGACTGTAGCATTCAGTTTGTTTCCTACTTGGCCATTGACCTTTGGTGATTCTCGTGTGAACGGTGTCGTAGACGGGTTCGTTGTTGCGCAGGTACATGCTGCCCGGGTGTGCGTTCGTTGACACGTCAACATGATACGTAGTCTGAGGCTCATCTTCATTCAACGCGATAATCATGAGCTCAGTCTTCCCGGGATTAGACAAAGAATCCATCATCCCATCAGCGAACGAATCAATGGAACGACCATTCGACCACACCTGAGAAGTCCGATAAATCTGATGCGTCGACGAAGAAGAAAAAATCGTGCCCGTCTACTGTTTGGTGGTAATACCTCTTCCAATCTTGACGAGTCACGTCTAAATAGAAGGTATGGCTATTGAACTCCAGCGGGTGACCAGCATCAGGCTTCACCCAAATCATACTGGCAATACCCACAACACGAGGGTTCTTCAACTGACCACCAGAACGAGCCTTAATACTATCCCGAGCCTTGTTGACAGCCGTCTCAATCATCTGATGAGAACCATCACCCAAAGCAACATTTCGTTCCCTAAAGAAACGTTCAACCGTGGAATTATCCAACGAGCCGAAACTCTCTTTATAGAACCAACCGTATTTCACATCGCCACCGGCATTGACATTAGTCCAACCGCCAGAAGCATCACCTGTACCCACACCAGCAAAAGAGACAGTCATACCACCTGCCAGTGTGGCTAATGCAACGATAGTTGCAATACCTGCTCGCCAGTGTTTGCGCAATCGCGTCAAAAGAGACATAAGCGTCTTCTTCCTTCCTCGATGTGAATAATCCCAAATAGAAGAAAAGCCAAGAACACAACTCTTCCCCCCCTCACTGAGAGGTTGCACGAACACAAACAGTCAATGCCGCATTATGTGAGTAATGGACTGTGATTGTTGTGCGTTCTTGTTGTGTCCTTTCGTCTTTCTTCCCTCTTATTTTTCACAAGCAAAGAACCGGCGGAGAGTGGAAACTTGACACGCTTTCACTCCGTTAAAAGCGTATAACATCAGCCTTCAGCGTTGAGCAGTGAAAACCATAGAAACTTACAGAATAAGAAGGTTGTTCATACAAAAAGAGAGGCCACACCACCGTGACCTCTCAAAGAAAAACACCACGAATAAAAAAGAAAGAAGAAGAGTAAGGAACAAAACAACCTTTAGTGGCACATGCCAGTAATCAAACACATCTGCTCAGGCGTAGCATGCGGCCAGTCTGGGTGCTCGTCCGCACCTTCTGCCTCACCAATTCTCGTAGTTGTGTACCCGCCGCCATCGTTTTGCTGTGCTTGTGCGGGTGCGCGGTAGGACTGTGCGGGCGCGCGATACGACTGTGATGGCGCTTGGTAGGTGCGCTGTTGTGCGGCTTGTGCGGCGGCTTGTGCTTGACGCGCTTCTTCCGCCTTGCGCGCTGCCTCCTCGTCAGCCTTGCGCTTCGCCTCCACAGAGTCACGTACAGACTGTTCTGCTTTCTTCACCTCAGCTAGCTTGCTGTCCAACTTGGTGTAGTCAGCAGTCTTATCTTGTGCGAGCTTGTCAGATTGCGTGAGAACAGTGTTCAACTGGTCAAGCGTCTTCTGGTCTTGAACCTTACCCTGAGAGTCTTTCACTAACTGCTTGCCGCTTTTCACTTCAGCAGTGAGCAGGTTGCGTGATTGGAGAGTACGTGATGCGACGAGCTTGTCTACTGCGGTGGTGAGATTACGGGTAGCGGTTTTCACGCGGGTGAAAGCACGCTTATTCTTACCCGCGTTCACACTCAACTGGGCAGTACTCAACGTGCTGGCGCAAGAGGCAACAGTCACACTGACGGGTTTCACTGCAGATACGAGAGTGGTGTAGGCGGTTTTGTCAGCAAGCTTGTTCACGTCCAGCGTGACCAACTCGGTTGTTGACTTCGCAGTCTGCTGAGTGTGCAAGTTGGTGAGTGCATTCTGTAGGGGTTTAACGGTTGTCACACACGCGCTCACCGCCTGAGAATGCTGATACTTCTGAAATGCAAACACTCCACCGGTAATGCCACCAACCAACACGAGAGCAGAAACAAGAATGATAATCACCAGACGACGAGAGGAATGAGGAGCAGAGTCAGAAACCTGCTCAGGAGAGCTCTGCGTAACGGTGTTCTGTGTATCGCTCATCATCGTCCTTCCGCCGCGTGACACTACGAGCAGTATACAATAACCAACGTATAGAAGAACAGGGGAGAGCGAATAAAAAACGCAGTGCTCATCTCGAAAGGTGACAAGCACTGCGGCTAAGCGAAGCGACAAAACAGCAAGGGATTACAACGAAACGTGCTAGTCAGCAATCTGATAATCTCAAGCTATTCGAAAGTTATTTTTGGTCGCCGAAAATAATATCATCCCAAGAAGGAATGGCCGAGCGACCCTTATGAGCGTTCTTCTTCGCCTTCTGCAGCGAAGCAGTGCTCAAAGCCTCCTCCTCAGCAGTCGTGGGGAAGAGAGCTGCGGCGTCAGAAATATGCTCCTCAGAAGGCTCCTGCACCTCAGCTGTTGCCACGGCAGTCTCGATGGCCACCGGCTGTGAAACGCGGGTTTCATCGCCGCGAGCTGAAGCAATGCCAGCAGCGTCAGAGGAGGCATGCGAAGAAGCTTGGGACGACGAGCTTGCTGAACCCGAAGCTTGAGGTGCGGAAGTCTGAGAGTTGCGGCTTGACGTTGAGCCAGAAGCCTGACCGTCAGTTTGAGTGCCGGCTTGAGTACCTGCTTGAGTACCAGCGGCAGAAGCCTTTGCAGAGCTTGCCGCAGACCGAGCGTGCGAGGTAGAAGAAGTGGAAGCAGCCTGGCCAGAGGCTCCAGAAACGCCAGCTGCACGAGAAGTACGTCCCGACACGCGGGAAACCGGAGTGCTCGGCTCAGCAATAACATCCGGGTCAGTGTCGCGAGTCAGAGGGCGAACGAGCTGAGCAGCAGCAGGGTCCAGCGGGTCAACATGGTTATCGGAGAGGTTCCAATTCCAACGAGCGCGGTAGAGAATATCGGAATGCTTGTACGACAGCTGAATCTGCCACGGCTCATGCACCTTACGCCACGCATTCCACCGCAAGGAAGTCATATCCACGCCAGCAGCCTGCAGCTGGTCAGCAATCAGGCGCTGTGTAGAGCGAGTGCCGTTATCAGTAGCCAGGCGAACGTTGAGGAACTGGCTGATGGCGAAACGCTTCTCCTGCTCGACAGACTGAGCGTAATGGCGAACGGTTTCCACGTCGATGCCGTACTTGCTGGCCACTTCCTTGAAGGATGCACCCTCGCGAACCATCACCTGGATTTCTGCGAGGGGCAAAGTCTGTTGCAACGGCTTCTGAGCGGCGACGCGAGCCTGCTCAATGATGTCGCGAGCACGAGTCACGCCCTTCTCAAGCTCGGCGGTCAAAGGAAGGGTCAGCTTCTCTGCTGCACCACTCGTGCCGTTCGAGGCGAGGGTGAGAATAATATTCCCCTTGTCATCCACGTGATCGAATGACACGCTGCGCAGCACCACAGGGTTTTCTGCCTGCGATGGCGTGCTCTCCGACTTCTCGTTCTCATTCAACTCGCTCATATCCGTCCCTTTTCCGCTGAAACACAACGTTTTCGCACGCTTTCCTGCCTCCAACCTATGCCAGAGGGGTAAGCCTGTGAAGGCCTGGCTCATACGAACACATTCTTCTTACACTTTAGCCTGAAGCTTGCCTCTTTTCTTTGTAGGGTGGAGAAAATATACTATCTGCGCGTAGAGTTACGGACAGGCTTTCAATGGGAGAGCTTGTTCCGCGGACGAAAGGAACCGCTATGGCCCAGGATTACGATCAGCCTAAGGACAAGGACGAAGAGGACGACGACGAGGCTGCTGTTGCCCAACTCTCCGGCGCTAGCAGCGATAACGATGGCTCCATTGACGGTGATGACGACGAAAACGCCATTGCTGATTCTTATGAGCTTCCCGGCGCTGACCTGAGCAACGAAGATTCATCCGTCACCATCATCCCAACCCAGCAAGATGAGTTCATCTGCGGCAACTGCTTCCTGGTGAAGCATCGCAGCCAGCTCGCTTACACCGACGAAAACGGTCAGCCAATCTGCAAGGAATGCGCTGAGGAGATGGCTGAGTGAGCTCGCAAGCCTCTGCACCAATTACCGCGTTGATGAGTGATGGGCCAGAAATTGTTCCTGTGCTCATCACCGGCGTGGACGGTAAAGAGCCTGCTTTCATCCCTTCCTATGAGCATGAGGGTGATGCCGGCGCCGACTTGCGCTCTGCTATCGATTTCGACATTAAGCCGTTTGAGCGCGTGTTGGTTCCTACTGGCATTTGCCTGGCGATTCCTGATGGTTTCGTCATTTTGGTTCACCCTCGCTCAGGTTTGGGCTGGAAGAAGGGCATCACGCTTCCGAACGCTCCGGGGACTATCGACTCGGGTTATCGCGGTGAGATCAAGGTGCCGCTGGTCAACCTTGATCCCACGCACACCTGGCATTTCTCCCAGGGCGATCGCATAGCCCAAATGGTAATCCAGCGTTATTGGCGAGGCTCTTTTGCCCAAGTTTCAGCGCTCCCGGACTCGCAGCGCTCCCAGGGAGGTTTTGGCTCGACAGGAGTTCAAAACTAAGGCCGGCCCTGAGGCTTGGATAACTGGAAAGTACTGGCTTGGCTGGTCAGGCTCCAGTATCGCTCAAGATTACCAGAACGCATTTGTCACTCACTCCTGAGCACACGTGCTCAGGAGTTTCTGCTATTTGTCACAAAACACGTGAAATCGCGTAAAGTTAAGAACGTTATAGGACCTGAGGGATGGAGGAAACGATGAGCGAGGAAGTAGAACACCATATTGGCGGTTTTGCAGCACTCTCTGCTGCCAACTCGCGTGATATTCATGCGCGCACTCCCGAGAAGAAGAAGCAGGTGGTGGATGACACCATCGCTCGTCAGGTCGCGCAGCCAGTCGTGACGGCGATGCCTTCTGACGCTCGCCATGGTGCGGGAAAGTCGGCTGCTGCTGCCAACCCGCTGTCGCAGGACCCTTCCGACTGGATTGACATGAGCTCCCGCCAGCTGGGCGCTGAAATCTCGGACATTCCGGGCGATTCTCTGCGACCGATTTTGCAGCAGGTGCGTGAGCATCACCCTCAAGCTGACCTCACTATTCTTCGTAAGGCGTATAACCGCGCGGTGTGGCAGCACCGTTTGGAACGTCGTCGCTCGGGCGAGCCGTACATCATTCACCCTCTGGGTGTGGCGCAGATTCTCGCTGATTTGGGTATGACTCCGCGTGTCGTGGCAGCTGGTCTGTTGCATGACACAGTGGAGGACACGGATTACACGTTGGACGAGTGCCGCGAAGAGTTTGGCGACACGGTGGCCGGCTTGGTAGACGGCGTGACCAAGATTTCCAAGATCGAATATGGCGACTCTGCTCAGGCTGAAACGATTCGTAAGCTCGTCGTCGCGATGAGTAAGGACGTGCGCACCCTGGTGGTCAAGCTTGCTGACCGCGTGCACAACGCGCGCACCTGGCGATACGTTCCGAAGGATTCTGGCGACAAGAAGGCTCGCGAAACTCTCGATATTTACGCTCCTTTGGCTTCCCGCTTGGGTATGAACGCCATCAAGACGGAACTCGAAGAGCTCAGCTTTAAGCAGCTATACCCCAAGATTTACAACGAGATTGTTGTTCTTACGGCTCAGCGTGCGGGTAAGCGCGATGTGTATTTGAACCAGATTCTCTCCGACCTGCGCTCCGACCTTCGCGGTGCCGGCATTGACGCCTATGTGACGGGTAGGCCGAAGGATTACTTCTCGATTTACCAGAAGATGATCGTGCGCGGCCACGATTTTGATCATATTTACGACTTGGTCGGTGTGCGCGTGATCTGCAGCACCATTCGCGACTGCTATGCCGCTTTGGGTACGGTTCACGCAAACTGGAAGCCGATTCCTGGCCGATTCAAGGATTACATCGCCATGCCAAAGCTCAACATGTACCAGAGCTTGCACACGACGGTAGTCGGCCCGGGCGGTAAGCCAGTGGAAATCCAGATTCGTACCTGGGACATGCATCGCAGGGCAGAGTTCGGCATCGCCGCTCACTGGAAGTACAAGGAAAATGGCCAAGCTGGCCGCGAACTCTCGACTCCTGACGCTACCGACAAAACCCGTGAGGCTCAAGATTCTCAGGACCAAGAGCAGGAGCTGAGCGAGAAGGATAACCTGCGCTGGATTCAGCAGTTAGCCGACTGGACGAGCCAAACCCCAGATTCCAACGAGTTCTTGGGCTCGCTCAAGGATGATTTGAGCTCCGGCGAAGTCTATGTGTTCACTCCGAAGGGCAAGGTTATCTCTCTGCCTGCAGGCTCGACCCCGGTTGATTTTGCGTACTCCGTGCACACTGAGGTAGGTCACCACACGATGGGTGCGCGTGTGAATGGGCGTTTGATGCCGCTGGATACGAGGCTCAACAACGGTGATACCGTGGAGATTCTCACCTCGAAGGCAGAGAACGCGGGTCCATCGCGCGATTGGTTGAACTTCGTCAAGTCGCCACGTTCGCGTTCGAAGATCAAGCAGTGGTTTAGCAAAGAGCGTCGTTTCGAAGCTATCGACGATGGTAAGGATGATCTGATCCGCGCGCTTCGCCGTCGTAACCTTCCTGTTGCTCAATTCACTTCTGAACCATCGATGGTGGGTGTCGCACAGGATCTCGGCCTATCCGGCCCCGATTCCGTGTACTCGGCTATTGGGGAAGGAAAGATCTCCGTTCAAAATGTTATCGAGCATTTGACCCGCGAGCTGGGTGGAGATGAAGAAAGCGAAGACTTGGATGATACCGTCATCCCACTGCGCGATATTTCCACTAAGCCGTCGAGCTCGACTTCCGATTCTGCGATTACCGTCAGGGGAGTAGATGACGTGTGGGTCAAGCTCGCCCGTTGCTGCACTCCTGTTCCTGGTGACGACATCGCCGGCTTCATCACCAAGACGGAAGGCGTGTCGGTCCACCGTGTGGACTGCGTGAACTTCATCAATTTGAAGAAAAACCAGCCCGAGCGTGTAGTCAAGGTGTCATGGACGGGCAGGAAGGGCACCTTCCTCGTTCGCATTCAGATTGAAGCACTTGACCGTCCACACTTGCTCTCCGATGTGACGCGCACTCTGGCGGATGCTGGAGTGGATATTATGTCCGGCAATATGCAGGCTGGCCGCGACCGCGTGGCTATTTTGCAATTCGAGTTCGAGCTGGCTGATTCTCAGCATTTGAAGACTGCTCTCACCGCTGTTCGTGGCGTGGAAGGCGTGTACGACGCTTATCGCTTGACCGGTAGCAACGGCTCGAGGAAGAAGCAATAACAAGAA
Organism: Aeriscardovia aeriphila; assembly: GCA_949290445.1. GTDB lineage: Bacteria > Actinomycetota > Actinomycetes > Actinomycetales > Bifidobacteriaceae > Aeriscardovia > Aeriscardovia aeriphila_A. The sequence continues at coordinate 13,967 of CASERW010000023.1, forward strand.
AAAGCCCCTGGACTCAATCCAGGGGCTTTATTTTTTTCATGAACTGTGCTCGCTACTAGCAGCAAGCACAGTGATAATCTTGAGGCTTACTTGCTGACGGCAGCCAACCAGCTGAGCTTTGCAGCCTTCTCGGACTCGTACTCAGCCTTCTTCTTCTCATCCTTTTCGGAAGCGATCAGCTCATCGAGCTCAGCAATACGAGCGTTGAGCTGGTCTTCGAAGGAGTTACGGCGAGCGGAAGTCTCCGGGTCCTTCTGGCGCCACACAGCCTCTTCCACAGCCTTAATCTGCTGCTCCACAGCGTTCAAGCCGTCTTCGAGCTCGCGGATATTCTGGCGTGGAACATAACCGATCTGATCCCACTCTTCGAGGATCTTACCCAAAGCCTGACGGGCGGCTGCAGCCTGCTGTTCAGTCGTGACTGGCAGGAGCTGCTGAGCCTTAGCCAACAGGGCGCGCTTCTTCTCCAGGTTCTCCTCCTGGCCGGCGTTACGCTGATCGCGGTCAGCCTGGCGAGCGTTGAAGAAGGTGTCAGCAGCAGCGCGGAACTGGGTCCACAACTTGTCGTCATCGCGACGGCCGGCGCGGCCAGCATTCTTCCACTCGTTCATCAGGTTGGCAAACTCATGAGAGGTATCGAGCCAATCGGTGGAATCCTTCAGCTCTTCAGCGCGCTTGACGATGGCACGCTTCTTGCTCAACACAGCCTCGCGAGCCTCATCACGCTGCTTAGCCCACTGGCGGCGCTGACGGTTGAACTGGGAGCGAGTGGCAGAGAAGCGCTTCCACAAAGCGTCGCTCGTCTTGCGGTCAAGGTGAGCGTTCTTCTTCTGCGTTTCCTTCCACTCATCAAAGATGGCACGGAACTTGTCAGCAGTATCACGCCAGTTAGTGTTGTCGTTGAGGCCGGCAACGAGAGCTTCCGCCTTCTCGATTACGGCAGTGTGCTCAGCAATGGACTTATCCAAAGCCCTCTTGCGAGCGGCCTCGAGCTTAGCCTTCTTCTCCTGCGCAACCTTGGCGAGCTCATCCATGCGGTTGCGAAGTGCCGTGAGGTCACCCACAACCTGAGGTGCCTCAACATCCTTCTTCAGGCTTTCCACAGTCTGGTCGATTTCGCGAGAGCGAATCTGGGAAGCCTTAAGGCGCTGAGCGAACAGCTCCAAGCGAGCCTTAAGGTCGAGGTAACGACGCGCGAGAAGGTTCAGAGCAGTTTCTTCTTCACCCTCAGCGTACTTGCCGACTTCACGCTCTTGGTCGCCATCCTTGACGAACACGGAGCCATCGTGAACGGAAGCGAAGGTCTTTGCTGTAGCCACGTCCTCCTCGGAATAGGTGACGCGAACAACAGGCTCAGCGCTCTTCTTCGCCACAGCAGACGGAGTAGGAGCTGCATTTTCAGCAGTCGTGGAAGTTTCTTTTTCGTTCAGCTGGTTTTCCTTAGCTGGGGTAGTGGCTTCAGTAGTCACCTTTTCAGTTTCATTTTCTGGTACGCTCATGCCTACTCCTTGGGTTGGCGTTGGGTCGAAGGCTCAGCCTGGAACCTCTACCAGGCCTCATCGCCGTCGCAACCCTTTCATTATAGAGACTGAACGGCGGAAAATCTCGTGTTCAACGTTTTGTAACAAAAAGGCTTGGCGTACTTTCGCACACCAAGCCTTGATTTTCACTTATCACTCGAGATTATCACCGCGACAATCACTCTGGTCTTGGCAATCATCGCTCGATAGCCCTCGAGATTATCAGTTATTCTGACGCCTTCTTGCCACGGCAATCAGGCTTGCGCCAGCGAGCACAGCCAGCAGGGCAAGTGCGGCGATCATCACCACAGACGCACCCGTGGATGCGAGCACCTTAGCACCCTTCGAGGCTGCAGGCTTCGATGCGGATGGCTTGGAGGTGCTTGGCTTGGATCCGTCTGGCTGAGAGGCAGAACCATCCTTACCAGAATCCTTACCACTGTCCTTACCGTCATCCTTACCAGGGTTCTTGTTATCGCCTGGGTTGGATGGCTTATCACCGTCGCCCGGGTTCGATGGCTTATCACCGTCGCCTGGATTCGAAGGCTTATCCTCATCCTTGGCGACTTTGAGCACCGACACGGAGATCGGAGCAGCAGAGAAGCCCTTCTCATCCACAGTGAGCGTGTTATCCACACCCTCAGCAGCGGCAGTACGCAGGAAGCGCAGAGCCAAACGAGCCTTCACATCCGTGGTGTTCGCCTTCACAACCTGCGAGCCCAAAACCAGAGGCTCATACTTACCAGCAGGAACCTCAGTCACAGCAGTCTTAGAATCATTGGCGTTGAGAACGACCACATAGGTGCCCGTCTCATCGCTGATCTGGTAGGCGATAACACCCTTCGCAGCAGTGAGAGGCTTCACCTTATTGGCAATCTCCTCGTAGCTGTTCAAGCGAAGGCCTGGCACCGACTTACGCAGAGCAATAAGCCCCTTCACAAACTCGGCCGTGCTGGCAGCATTGGCATTCTGTGCTGGGTCCAGGTTATTCCAGTTGAGCTGGTTGACCGAATCGCCCGCGTTGAAGGAGTTCTCATCGCCACCCTTCGAGCGCAGGAATTCCTGACCCACCTGAAGCTCAGACTGACCTTCAGAGAGCAGAATCGTACCCGTTGCCAACTTGTCCATCTTGGTCAAACGAGACTGATAATCTTCAGCGCTTTCGCCAGCCTCTTGAGGAACCGACTTGAGCAAGCGGTCAAACAGAGTCTGGTTATCGTGAATCTCGGCGTACTGAACCACCTGGCCAGGAGAGGCGAAGTGGTCCTCAGCATTGCCATTCCAGCACTTCGTCGCCTCAGAAGAACCGTCCGAAAGCGGGCAAGCCAGAATGTTGTGCATCACCAGTTGCTCTTGGTCGCCCTTATTTGCAACGAAACCAGTGCCATCCAGCGAGAAGACAGAACCACGCAGACCATCGCGCAAGGAGTCGTTGAAGAAGCCGACCGTAGAGCCGGTCTTCGTGCCGTTATCACCGGTGTTATCCAACTCGTAAGCGTTCGGCTGAATAGCGTTCTGCGACTTTGGAAGCATGGAATTCATATCCCAGCCTTCGCCAATCACCAGAATGCTCGGGTCGATCTTATCGAGAGCGGCGCGAACCTGCTTCATGGTTTCCAGATCGTGAATTCCCATAAGGTCGAAGCGGAAACCGTCCACCTTGTAGTTCTTAGCCCAGTAGGTCACCGAGTTGACGATGTAGTTGCGAACCATGGCACGCTCGGAAGCAGTGTCGTTGCCCACACCCGTGTCGCTCGACATCTTGCCGTCAGCGGTGTAGCGGAAGTAATAGCCAGGAACAACCTTGCCGAAGGCATGCTGAGAGGCGTCAAACACGTGGTTGTACACCACATCCATCACCACACGCAGGCCGGCATCGTGAATGCCCTTGACCATTTCCTTAGCTTCCTTGATGCGGGTTGCCGGGTCAGCAGCATTCGACGAGTACGAACCCTCAGGAACGTTGTAGTTCTTCGGATCGTAACCCCAGTTGTAGTTGGTATCGCCCAATGCCTTCGTCTCATCGACGGAAGCATAGTCGAAGAATGGCTGCAGCTGAACATGAGTGATACCCAACTGCTTCAAATAGTCAATGCCCGTAGACTGACCAGCAGCATTCTTCGTACCCGTTTGCACGAAGCCCAAATAAGTTCCACGCTTGGCCTCATCCACACCCGAAGTTGGGGACTTGGTGAAGTCGCGAATATGGGTTTCAGCGACGATGGCATTGCTATCCCCACCTTCAAAGGCAGGCATGCGCTTAAAGCCAGCAATATCCTTCTCGTCGTCAGCCAACACCACCGAGCGGTCACCATTCACCGTGGCAGCAGTAGCGTATGGGTCTTCCGACTCGTTGGTCGTGCCGTCAGCAAAGTGAACTGCGTAATCATAAGCAGTGTCCTTCACGTCGCCGGGCACAGTGACGCTCCAGACGCCCTTGTCACCACGAACCATCGGGTAAGTCTTGGCCAGAGGCGCATCAGCAGACTGGTCGGACGCATAAGTGCGCAAGTCCACAGCAGAAGCGGTTGGAGCCCACAGCTTGAAAGTTGTTTCCTTCGCCGTGTAGTTCGCACCGAGGTCGTCGCCCGAGTAAGCGTACTTTTCATCGAACTTCTTCGTGCGCACGATCGCACCCGCGGTGGCGGCAACCTGGCCGTAATCCGCAACCTTGACGGTGTACTTGGCGTTCGGTTCGAGCTCATCAGCACTGGTAATCTCAAGCGTTGAGCCGTTGACCTTCACCGAGCTGAGCTTGACAGGCTTGCCCGAGGCGTCGGTAACTTCAACTTTGCCCTTCACGTCGGCCTCACTGACCGGCTTGCTCATCTTGACGTCGAGCTGGGTGAAGTCGGAAATGGAGGCGGACTTCACCGTCGTGGACAGAGTTGGCTGAGCGGTATAAACCGTAGCGTCACCAGCCACCAGCCAGATTTCGCCATGAGCGCTACCGTCGGCCTTATTGGCCACCAGGGCGTTGGCAGGAACCGAGATGTTACCGTCGCCAGGGTCCTTCTCGCTCCACTCGCCCAAGCGGCGCAGCATGCCGATATCCGTGTTGTCGCCGGAAGTGACAAGCTGGTAGCCAGGGTAGGTGATGGTGGCAATCTCGCCAAAAGCGTCGTGCTTGGTAAAGCTTGCCGACTTGCCACCCGAAGCCGAGGTCCAGGTCCACAGGTTCCACTGCGGGTTTTCGATACTGGTATTTGCCGCATCGAAGTACTTGCCATCGGCGCGATAGTAGTGAACGGTCAGCGTGAGATTACCAGAAACGGTATAATCCTTCGGCGCAGAAGTGAGCGTGGTGTCAGCACCATCTGCTGCGCTACCATCCACCCATGCTTCCGCCGTACCGTTCTTCGCCACGACGACGGAGCGGTCGCTACCGAACTTATCCCAGTTCGAGGTGGTCACAATGAAGTTGAACTTATCAAAGGAGCCAGGGACATAAGCCTCATAAACCTTGCCCCATGCATCCTCACCAGTGAACTGGTGGTGCTCACCGGCCAGATCTTTACCGGAATTGTCTGTACCCCACACGTACACGCCACGGCCAGGGTCGTTAGCGGCTGGCTTGTAGTGAATGACGAGGCGAGTGCTGCCTTCGAGAGCCTCTGGGTTGCCGAACTTCACCTGGGAGTTTTCGATGCTGGCTTGAACGATGCCGGCTGGAATGGTGTAGTTGGCGGAATTGTTGGAATCCCAGTTGTCGTTGCCGTCGGTGAAGTACACCTTGGCTTCTTTACCGCCGGTGGCGAGCTCCATCGTGTAGTAGCCCTGAGCGTCTGGTCCATTCATTGGCTCTTGGGAGGCTGACCATTGACCGTTGGCGAAGTAGCCCATCTTCACGGCCTTCCAGCTCGGGTCAGCCTTGTAGTAGACGGTGAGCGTCTGGTCGGTTGGCAAAATCGCTTCGTCTTCCTTGCCCTTTGCTGGGTCGGAAGGGTCGGTGGCTTGGCTTGCTGCCGGGTGGTTGGCCTCGGTGGCGCCAGCGTAGAGGGCGATGGCCGAGCGCGCTGGAATCGTGGCTTCCACCTTTCCAGCCTTGACCTCAACCTTCTGGGAGCAATCCTGAGCGGTGTAAACGTTGCAATAGGTGCCGTCGGCAAGGTCGGTGGCATAGCTCACCTTGGTTGGCTCGGTGGCGTTATTGATGGCCAGGAAGCCCTTATTCTCACGCGAGAAGGCAATATTATTGTTGTCTTGAGATTGCCAGTTCGTCAGTTTCGTTCCTGCCACATAATTGTGGAAGGCAATCATTCCTCGCGTCGACGTCCAGCGCTCTTGGCAGTTCCAGTCTGAAGTATTCGTGGAGCATGCCTTATCCATGTCAACATCAGGCACCTTGGTGTCGGTTGCTCCTGGAGCGCCGGCATCGTGGTCTGCTATGTCGTTACCGAACTTGTAGTCGGAGATCAGGCGAGGAGTTCCATAACCATAGCCCAGCATGAAGGCGTTGGCCAGCTGATAGCGAGCACCATCCTTATAGGTCAGGTAACCTTCCTGACGAGCGGTATCCCAGTTCGTCACGAAAACATTGGCCTTTTCAGATGGCATCAAACGCGAGCTGAGGTCCTTGAGGCCAGCAATGGAGCCCTTGAACTTTTGGTTGAGCTCAGAGGCGAAGCCAAATTCGGTAACATCGCCATTGCCGTAGTAATTGGATGGCTGAATGCCAGCGGCTTCGGAAGCGTTGCCGATGGTTTCTTGCACCCAATAGATGTCGTCAGCTGACTTTCCAGCTTTCTGCGCAGTTTGTTGCTTGATGGCCTTGAGGTCGGCTGGGTTGATGTGCTTTGCCGCGTCAACGCGGAAGCCAGCAACACCAAGCTTGAGCAGGCGGGAGAGGAAGTCCGAGTCGATGTCCTGCACCTTGGCAGAGCCAGTATTCCAATCCCACATGGATCTCAAACGGCAGTTTTGAACTT
>CASERW010000024.1 GCA_949290445.1 Aeriscardovia aeriphila
CGGTTGACGCCGCTTGGCAGCTCATCGCCGTCAGCCTCAGCATCTTCCTTGGTCTCTTCCTTCACTGCAATAACAGTGCCGCGCTCGCCGTGAGGCATGCGCAGGGAGGTGTCGCGCACTTCGCGAGACTTCTCGTTGAAGATGGCGCGCAGCAGGCGCTCTTCTGGGGTGAGCTCGGTCTCGCCCTTCGGGGTGACCTTGCCGACCAGAATGTCACCGGACTCAACCTCAGCGCCGACGCGGATGATGCCGCGCTCGTCGAGGTCAGCCACAGCGTCTTCGGAGACGTTTGGCAGATCGCGAGTGATCTCTTCTGCACCCAGCTTGGAGTCGCGAGCGTCAATCTCGTACTCCTCGATGTGGATGGAGCTCAGGGTATCGTCCTTGACGAGGCGCTCAGAAATGAGCACTGCGTCCTCGTAGTTGTAGCCATCCCATGGAAGGAAGGCGACAACGAGGTTGCGGCCGAGTGCGAGCTCACCATTCTTGATAGCTGGACCATCAGCAATCACGGAATCAGCGTCGACACGGTCGCCCTGGTTCACGATTGGAGTCTGGTTGTAGCAGGTGGTCTGGTTAGAGCGCTGGAACTTCGCCAAGCGATAGCTCGAGGTGGTTCCATCGTCGTTGGCCACTCGGATGAGGTCTGCGGACACGTAGTCGACGGTACCTGGCTTATCGGCGATGACACAGTCACCAGAATCGTGAGCGGTACGCCATTCGGTGCCAGTACCGACCAGTGGAGCCTCAGAGCGGACCAGTGGAACAGCCTGACGCTGCATGTTAGCGCCCATGAGTGCTCGGTGGCCCTCATCGTGGTCGAGGAATGGAATGAGGGAAGAGCCCACCGACACCATCTGGCGTGGGGACACATCCATGTAATCCACCTTGGAGACAGGCACATCGTCTGCCTCTTCCTCAGCGTCGCGAACCAGTGCGGTTTCGGAGGTGAAGTTACCGTCCTCGTCGAGCTCCTGGTTGGCCTGAGCAATGTAGTGGTTGGCATCCTCATCTGCGGTCATGTAGACGACTTCATTGGTGACATGGCCGTCAACAACCTTGCGGTATGGAGTTTCGATGAAGCCGAATGGGTTCACACGAGCGAAGGTTGCCAGCGAACCGATCAGACCAATGTTCGGGCCTTCTGGAGACTCGATTGGGCACATACGGCCATAGTGGGATGGGTGCACATCGCGCACTTCCATGGAAGCGCGGTCGCGAGAGAGGCCGCCTGGGCCCAGTGCAGAGAGACGACGCTTGTTGGTCACGCCAGCAAGTGGGTTGTTCTGATCCATGAACTGGGACAGCTGGGAGGTACCGAAGAACTCGCGGATGGTTGCTGCAACTGGGCGAATGTTGAGCAGGGACTGTGGAGTAATGGACTCCGGGTCCTGCGTAGTCATACGCTCGCGGACAACGCGCTCCATACGAGAGAGGCCGGTACGCAGCTGGTTTTGAATCAGCTCGCCCACCTGACGCACACGACGGTTACCGAAGTGGTCGATATCATCGGTTTCCACGCGCAGGTTGACTTCCTCGCCGTTGCGAGTGCCGGTGAAGGTCTTCGCACCGTCGTGGAGAGCCACCAAGTACTTCAAGGTGGAGACGATATCTTCCTTGGTCAGAGAACGATTATCAGGGTCGATCTCCAAGCCGAGTTTGCGGTTGATCTTGTAACGACCCACGCGAGCGAGGTCGTAACGACGATCGTTGAAGTAGAAGGATTCGAGCAGGGTACGGCCAGCCTCTGGGGTGGCGGTATCGCCTGGGCGGATCTTGCGGTAGACGTCGGTCAGTGCAGCGTCGCGGTCTTCCACAGCTTCCTTTTCAATGGCGTCGAGCACCATTGGGTAGCCCTGGAACTCCTGGCGAATCTCATCGACGCTCATGCCGATGGCCTGGAGGAAGACGATGACAGAAGTCTTACGACGACGGTCAATACGCACTGCCAAATCGTCGCGCTTGCCGATTTCGAACTCGAGCCAAGCACCGCGAGATGGGATGATGCGGCCACCGAAGACAGCCTTGTCGGTGGTCTTATCCACTTCAGATTCGAAGTACACACCTGGGGAACGCACGAGCTGGGTGACGATCACTCGCTCGGAACCTCCAATGATGAAGGTGCCGTGAGGCGTCATCAGTGGGAAGTCACCCATGAAGACGGTCTGCGACTTGATCTCGCCAGTCTCCATGTTGGTGAATTCTGCGTTCACATACAGTGGTGCAGAATAGGTGTAATCACGATCCTTTGCTTCCTGCCAGGTGTGGCGTGGCTCTTCGAAATAGGGATCGGAGAAAGCCAGCTCCATGGTGTCAGCGAAGTTCTTGATCGGAGAGATCTCTTCAAAGGCCTCGGCCAAGCCAGAGGTGTGAAGAGTGGTGAAGGTGCCGTTAGCCTTGTCGCGCTCGACCTTTGCCTTCCAGCGGTCGTTGCCGACGAGCCAGTCGAAGGAGTCAGTCTGCACGCCCAAAAGGTACGGGAGCTCGATTGGCTCTCGAATGGACGCAAAGCTGACACGATTCGGCGCCTTGTGCAGCTTGATATCTTCCGCGTCGTTTCGCGCGTAAGTTTTCGTTGTGCTCTGTGATGCAGCAGCCAAGTGAGTCATTCCTTAATGTTCTTGTGCCGTTCACTACTATGGCCAAGGATCAAGGAACGAGAAAAATACCGTGAGATTATCACAGCTCAAACTCTGACGGCCGCCATATGCCGCTCCCCTGATCCTTACTCAGGGTTGCCCGCCATATGACACGCCCATAAGCTGTCAACACAATAGCACAAATCGCCGATAAGTTCAAAAAACACTTCCCCTACCGGCGATTTGCGTGTACAATTTTCGGCTTTCGCTTCACTCACTCGCGAAGCCTCACACTCACCCAGCTAGTGCGCGCGTTAACGTACTCCCCTAGCTTTCGCGAATAACAGGGCCAGCCCAATCCACGACCGTGCCCTGAATATGCTCGCCGGTGATGGAATCAGTCCATCCGCCGTCGCACTGCTTCTGAGAATCTCGAACCTCTTGAGAAATGAGTTCTGTGAGATTATCCAGAGTTTCGGCCTTCACCATCTGCCCTGTTGTGTCAGCAAACTCGACGCGGACGCGATGGCCGTACAAATCCAGCCAGTCGTTCTCCACGGCGAAAACTTCCAAAACGCGAGCATGAGGGCCGAAAGTTGGGTTCGTACCCACAGAAATGGCAGCAGTCCAGCGTGCCACTTCAGCAGGTTGCGTACTGATAATCTCCCCCTTCGTCACCGAGCCAGGAGTAGCGGAAAGTGCGGCAACAGAGGCGGGAGCAGGCAGTGAGTCTGCCGGGCCATAATCGATAAGCCAGCCAGAGTAAACGCCATCAGCAGGCAGAAGGCCTTCATAATCGGGGGCAAAGTTAGCAGTCGGGAAGCCCAAAGTGCGTCCTCGAGCCTCACCGTGCACCACCGTACCGTCGACGGCATGCGGATGACCCAAAATCTCCATGGCCTGGGAAACCTTCATCTGCTCGAGAGCTGTACGCACGGCAGTCGAGCTCCACACGCGCACCTTCTTCTCTACTGGCTTGCCGTCCACAACGCCAGCAGGAACATGGATGAAGCCAGGGCCTTTGTAGTCGACGACTTCGAGGTCAAACATGCGGAAAGCTTCGGAAAGCCTTTGCACCGACTTGATGTTGCCGCCACGGTCGCGACCAAAGTTCGCATCCTGACCCAAAACCAAACGAGTCATACCCAGCGTGTGCACCGGCTGGCGCGAGTTCTCCACGCGCTGGCTAATGAGCTGGCCGAGGAATGCCGAGTAGGAAATCTGAGAGAAGGCCTGCGTAAAGTGCACGACGATGGCAATATCGATACCCGTTTCGGCAATATACTTCAAGCGCTGGTCGACGGTGGAGAGCTGCTGAGAATCTGGCTCGCTGATTGCTGGCTCCTCACCATGCTGGGCAATCCAGGAAAAGAGGAAGCCAGGGCGACGGTCAAAAACGATGGCAACAGAGCGGGAATTGTACGATTTCGCCAGCTCCACCACCCTCTTGAGCACGGCCTGGTGTCCCTTATGCACGCCGTCGAAAGTTCCCAGCGTCACCACGGAGCTGACTTTCGGGTCCAGACGTGGCCAAATCACGTTCCCTTGCTCGTCTGGAGTGAGGTAGTAAACCTTCATTGGTTCCCTTTCTCTGTGTTTCTCGCGCTGGATGTCACGCTGGTTGTCGCTCGCGTTACCGGCGTGTCGTACTGGCAGGCGGCGCGGCTGGCCAGTCGTACTGGTCACTCACCGCATCTGCGGCACAAGAACGGTGGTCGGTTTGATGATCAGCTCGCCGCTGCGCTTCAGCTCGACACTGACCACGGCGATGGCTCGTTGCTGCTCGCCCGTGCCCGTCAGCGCTACGCCTGTCATTCTACCGTGCTCGACCTCGCCTGATGCGCGCAGACTTTCAAATTTCATTCCCAGCTTGAGCAGGGTTGCCACACTGGTACTCACGAAACGGCCAAAACTCAGGTCGCTGGCTTGGTGCGCGGTCACGGGTATGCAGGCGAGCGTCCCGTTGACGGCTTGTGGCACGCTCATCACGCATTTCTCCAGATTATCAGCGCGCTTCAGGTCTACTCGCACCGCTTTTCGGGTGATGGTCTCTCCCTCGCGGTTGCGAAAAGTCTTGTCGGCCAGCTCGCATTGTAAGGCGTCATCCACACTGAGATTACCAACGCGGGTTCGTCTAAGCCGTGTGAGGTAGCCCCCGACACCCAGAATCTGGCCCAAGTCTCGGCCGAGCGAGCGAATATACGTACCTGCAGAACACGTCACGGTTGCATCAACGTCGACGAATACGGGCAGCTCGCTCTTCTCAGCCGTGACGCGGTTGCGCGAATTCGCAGAGCTGGCGAGACTGTCTTGGGCTTCAGCCAGATACACAGGGCGAATCTCGCCTACTTCGAACTGACTAATCGTCACCTCGCGGGCAGGGATATCCACATCGTGACCACCGCGGGCGATGTCATAGGCCCGTTGGCCATTGATTTTCACTGCGGAGAAGAAACTCGGCACCTGAGAGATCACACCCGTCAAATGCTCACTAATGGCCGAACGAATGAGCTCGGGGCGGGCTGATAAATCAGTGAGAGTGCCCTGCAGGGCCAGAGACTGATTCAGCGTCGTGTCAATCTCAGGGTGCGCAGAAATGTGATGGGCCAGGAAGCCTTCGGAATCATCGGTATGCGTGTATGCACCGAGGCGAATGGTGGTGCGATACTGCTTGTTTTTACCGGTAAGAAGGTTGAGAAGCTTGGTGCCCTGGTTGTAGCCGACCAGCAGCAGGCCGGAAGCCAGCGGGTCGAGGGTGCCAGCGTGGCCCACATGCTTGGTGTGAAGCGCTCCCCTGCAGGCGGCAACTACATCGAAACTAGTGACGCCCAGGGGTTTATCGATCAGGAGAAAACCTGATTCGGGCAACAGAGGCTCGCTCTGCTGCCCGATCGAGGAAGAGGATGTCACGCTACATCCTCGTTTTCGTCAGAATTTGTAGAGGGATCGTGGGACTCGGAGTCGTCAAAGTCATCAGAGTCCTCGTCGAGGTCATCGTCATCGTCTTCAGAATGGTTCTCAGAGGACTCGTCAGAGTCGTCATCAAAGTCATCGTCGAGCTCTTCACCGTCCTCATCGTCGAAGTCATCGTCCTCATCCTCACGAGGATGACGGTACGGATCTTCCTCACCGGCGTATTGCGCGCCTTCACGAGAACGCTCGAGCTCTTCGTCGCGCTTCTTGGCGACCACGAGCACATCATCGATCTCATGAGCTTGGGTAGGAAGTTCGTCGTAGATGAACTCCAACTGCGGTGTCAATCTCAAGCCGGCCTTGTGGCCAACATGCGAGCGCAGACGACCAGCAGACTGACGCAAAGCCTGCTCGGCGCGCTTACGCTCACCACGAGCCTTATTCGGGTCGGTGAGCAGAGTCCAGTAAATGCGGGCGATCTGCAGATCACCAGTAACGCGCACTTCAGTAATCGTGACGCCTCTCAAGCGTGGGTCGTGAAGCTCACGTTGCAGCGAGCTTGCGACCACACGCTGAATCAGCACACCAATGCGCGCAGCACGAGTGTTCGCCATCACTTCTCCTTTGCAGCAGCGACGGCTTGTGCGACTTCAGCCTCAGCCTTAGCCTTCTCGTCCTCAGCCTTCTTGGCTTCCTGGGCTTGCATCTTGGCCTTCTCATTGGCCACGACCTGAGCACGTGGAATCTCACGATCCTCGTAGGTCTCGATGATGTCGCCCTCTTGGATGTCGTTGAAGCTACCCAAGTTGATACCGGCTTCGAAGCCCTGCTTGACTTCGTTGACGTCGTCCTTGAAGCGGCGCAGCGAGGTGATGGTCAGGTCGTTGACGGTGACCACACCATTGCGGGTGATGCGAGCCTTGGTGTTGCGCTTGACCACACCATCGAGAACCATCACACCAGCAATATTGCCGAACTTGGAGGAGCGGAAGATTTCGCGAATCTCGGAGTGAGAAGTCGTTGCCTCTTCGAAGACAGGCTTGAGCATGCCTTCCAAGGAGCTCTGAATTTCTTCCACGGCCTGGTAGATGACGGAGTAGAACTTGATTTCCACACCCTCTTGCTCTGCCAGCTGTGCGACATTGCGGTTTGGACGCACGTCGAAGCCCAAGATGACAGCCTTATCGACTGCTGCAAGGTTGACGTCGTTCTGGGTGATGGCACCGACACCGCGGTGGATGACCTGAACTCCGACCTCGTTGGACACCTTGATCTTCATGAGCTCGTCTTCCAGGGCCTCGACAGAACCCGAAGAGTCGCCCTTGATGACGAGGTTCAACATATCGACTTCGCTCTTCTTGAACTGTTCGTTCAAGCTCTCGAGAGAAACGACCTTGTGGCGCTTAGCCTGCTGGGCTGCACGACGGACGGCCTCACGCTTTTCAGCAATCTGGCGAGCAGAACGGTCGTCAGGTGCGACCAAGAACAGGTCGCCTGCGCTTGGAACTGAGGTCAAGCCGAGCACCTGAACTGGAGTGGATGGCTTCGCTTCCTGCAAGGAGTGACCGTTCTCGTCCATCATGGCGCGAACGCGACCGTATGCAGTACCGACCACGATTGGGTCGCCCACATGCAAGGTGCCTTCCTGAACGATGATGGAAGCCACTGCACCACGGCCCTTATCCAAACGAGCCTCGATGGTGGCACCACGTGCTGGCATATTCGGGTCAGCACTCAGGTCCAAGGATGCGTCAGCGGTGAGCAGGACGTCTTCGAGCAAGGTGTCGATATTTGTACCCTGCTTTGCGGAGATATCCACGAACATGGTGTCGCCGCCGTACTCTTCTGGCACGAGGCCAAATTCCATGAGCTGGCTGCGCACCTTCTCGGGGTTAGCGCCTGGCACATCGATCTTGTTGACGGCCACGACGATCGGCACGTGAGCCGCCTGAGCGTGGTTCAAAGCTTCCACGGTCTGTGGCATCACGCCGTCGTTAGCGGCGACAACGAGGATGACGATATCGGTAATTTCAGCACCGCGCGCACGCATAGCCGTGAAGGCTTCGTGACCTGGGGTATCCAGGAAGGTGATGCGGCGCTTTTCACCGTTGAGGTTGACGGACACCTGGTAAGCGCCGATGCGCTGGGTGATGCCGCCGGCCTCGTGGGCGGAAACGTTGGTCTTACGGATGGTGTCGAGCAAGCGAGTCTTACCGTGGTCGACATGGCCCATCACGGTCACGACTGGTGGGCGTGGCACAAGATTATCAGCGTTGTCATGATCCATTTCCTTATCCAGATCAATGTCGAACTGCTGAAGAATCTCCTTGTCCTCTTCCTCAGAGGAGACCACCTGAATGGTGTAGCCGATCTCTTCACCCAGAATCTGGAAGGTGTCAGCATCCAAGGACTGATTTGCCGTTGCCATCTGACCCAAGTGGAAGAGCACGGTGACCAAAGCTGCTGGGTCAACGTGAATGCGCTCAGCCAAGTCGGCAAGCGAGGCACCTTGGCGCAGGCGAATCACTTCGCCGTGGCCGTTAGCGATCCTCACGCCACCGATCTTTGGTGCGTGCATCTCCTCCTGATATTCCTTCTGCTTCTCCATCCTCGACTTACGAGCACGAGAAGAGCGGGAACCCTGATGGCCGAATGCACCTGCGGTACCGCGGGAGTTCGGGCCACCACGGTGGAAGCCGCCGCGACCGCCCTGGTTAGAGTTCGGGCTAGATGGTACGCCGGCAGAGGCGTTGCGACCCCACTTGTTCTCACCTGCTGGTGCAGAAGTGTTGCGCGTGAAGCGGTTGCCGCGACCACCGCGACCGCCACCACGACGAGAGTTGCCATTTGCTGGGCCGTTCTGGGAGTTGTTACCCGAGCCAGGACGGGAGAATGGGCGTGGACGTGGGATGTCGGCTGGAGTTGGGAAATGCATACCCTGATGGGAGGTGTATGGGTTGTTTCCTGGACGTGGACCACCCTGGCGTGGACCTGGCTTTGCCGAGGTACGTGCTGGGCGCTCGCCACGCTCTTCAAAGCGACGGCCACGCTCGCCGCGATCATTACGATCGAAGTTGCGTTCACCGCGCTCGCCGTGCTCACCACGACGTGGGCCTCCACGACGCTCACCGCGGTCCTCGAAGCGACGACCACCGCGCTCATTGCGATCATTGTGCTCGCCACCGCGCTCAAAGCGCTCAGAACGGTCGGAGCGAGAGCGCTCGGAACGGCGAGAATCATGCTCGTTATGCGAATTGTGACGGTCCAAGCTTGCTGGGCTCACAAACATACCCGGGTTCGGAGTTGGTGCAGAACCGGAAGTATGAGCAGCTGGCGTTGCCGGGGTGTGCTCGGAGGAGCCAGCATGAGCCGAAGCAGGTGTTGCTGGACGTGCAGCAGGGCGTGGGCCTGGCTTGACACCAGCAGCTGCGCTGGCACCAGTGCGAGGAGCGCTCGGTGCTGGCTTGTGGGATGGAGCAGTGCTTGCCTGCTGTGAAGTGAAGGCCATTTGCAGCTTGTGCACAACGGGAGCTTCGACTGTGGAAGATGCGGATTTCACGAACTCGCCCATATCCTTGAGCTTGTTGAGAACATCCTTGCTACTGACGTTGAATTGCTTCGCCAACTCGTAGACGCGTGCTTTTGGCACTCAAACTCCGTTTCCGGACCACGCAAGCTGGCGTGGCCCACTTATCTTCTCTTACTTTTTCCTCTGGTGACGCTTGTTGAGCGTTTCATAGTGTGACCATGGCTGTTTTCAACCTCATCCCACATGTTCGAAATCGGACGGGTAAGCGCAGGCTTGCCCGTGTGCAAGCATAGCGCATCACCTCAACTGCTCTCCTCAGAGCATGAGGCAATGCGCTCGGCTGAGCAAAGTTTCAACTGACGGTTCAGCGCTGGTTGAAATCGTGATGTGCGGTTTCGCCCTGAGCCAACTGTGCGGCATGCTTTTCAGCAGACTCCACACCGATCTTCCAACCGGTGAGCTTGGCTGCCAAACGAGCATTCTGGCCTTCCTTACCAATGGCGAGGGAAAGCTGAGAATCAGGAACAAAGGCGATGGCCGTCTCATTCTTCAAGCTCACCACTTCCACAGAGGTGGCGTGAGCTGGCGAGAGAGCCGCAGCGACGAACTTGGCTGGGTCCTTCGACCAATCGACAATGTCAATCTTCTCGCCACCCAAGTTGTCCATCACCGCACGCACGCGCTGACCAGCAGGGCCGATCAAAGCGCCCTTCGGGTTCACGCCATTTTGATTAGCACGAACGGCAACCTTCGAACGAGCACCAGCTTCGCGAGAAATAGCCATGATGGAGACTGCGCCGGAAGTGAGCTCTGGGACTTCGCGTTCGAAGAGCAGGCGGACCAGTTCTGGGTGAGAGCGAGAAACGACGATCTCGGGGCCCTTCAGGCCGCGGTTGACGGAGACGACGTAGACGCGCAGACGCTGGCCGTGACGGTAATGCTCGCCAGGAACCTGTTCGCGCTTCGGCAGCAGAGCCTCGACGTCACCGACGCGAATATGAACGTTGTAATCGTCCTCGTCATCTTGCTGGACGATGCCGGAAATCAGCTTGCCCTTCTGGCCAGCGAAAGCGCCAAACACCTTCTCGTCAGCAGCCTGACGGAACACTTGGCGAATAATCTGGCGGGCAGCCATAGCAGCCTGGCGGCCGAAATCATGAGGGGTATCGTCGTATTCTTCACCCAACAGTGGTGCTGGATGCGGGTTATCTTCGGTTGGCTCCTGAGGGATTGCCTTACGAGCCCACACCGTGAAAGTGCCAGCGCGCTCGTCCAAAACGACGCGAGCATGCTGCTGAGCACCGGGAGTCTTCAAGTACGCGAGAAGGAGAGCCTCCTCGAGAGCAGAATTCAGTTTTTCAGGGTCAACGCCATTTTGTACCGCAAGCTCGCGGATATCCGCCAAATCCAGTTCCATACCTCTGCCTCTCATCTTCTTCAATTCTGATGTTCACTTATACGTATACGTTTGCTTGAATTATGCCGACGCCGCCCTTTGGCCAAAGGTTGGAACGTCGTATTCACCGGCTATTGTACGGTTTCATGCAGACTTATCACTTCGCGCATCGCTTCTCTCGTCGCCTCGCTCTCGCTAGCGCGCTGGCCGTAGTGGTGATGGGCTCTGTTGGTACGCCTGGCCTGGCAATGGCCGATACTGCAAATGCTGCACATTCGAACTCGGCGGCCGCACATTCCAGCTCGGAGGCCACACACTCGGGTTCTCACGTCGCGCTCGCCCACTCTGCAGCCGCACACTCTCGTTCCGTTTCTGAGCCGACGCCCGCATGGCAAACCGGCTTCTTCCCGCGCAACACTTCCGCGCTTCTCGCCTCTTCTCGCGCTTTCGCCCTGCTCAACACCTGCACCTCGCACTGTGGGCAGGCAAGTTTACAAGCGGCAGCTCTGCTGGCAGCTTTACCTGACTTCTCTCTCGAAGACGGCACTGTACGTACTCGCGCTCTTCGCACGCTCGACTCTCGCTTTTCCCGGAGTATCAGCACAGCTGAGATTACCAGCAGTGATAATCTCGAGGGTTCCCAACAGGCGGTAACGGCGCAAACTTCCAGCTCAGCCGAGCTCTCCACCCGCCTTCCTCGCCAGCTTTCCGGTGCTTTTGCCGCCAGTTACGACAGGCTCGCCATGGCGCAAAAGTACCTGATTATCCGTCATTCGCACGGTGAGCTGAAGCAAGATATGCTCCTCAACGTACAGGCCAGCGAAATGTTTGCCGTGCCGTTTGCCCAGGCCAACGAGGCGGATCCGCGCGATAAAGCGTACAATTGGGCGCCTCTCGCCTCCAATCCGGCAACTCTTGTCGACAAGGCGACCGGCTTGCCCGCCCCTACCCTGGCCGCTTTGTATATGGATGCGGCCCTCGAACAGGCTCACGCTCTCGAAGAAACGCCCCAGATTACCAGTCTGAGTAACTCAGATCGCGTTTTGCTGCTGTCGAGTGTGGCTCGTCTCGCGCTTCGCGCTTACCAGCTGGGCTATCCGCTCATCCTCACCGCGAACTGAGCCGGAAATAAAAAAGCTGATATGCCCGAAGGCATATCAGCATGGGCAGTGATAATCCTCAGCAAGGCGCTGAGCTACAACTAGCCAGCAGCGTTCACTCGCCAGCAGCTGCATCCAACTCGGCAAGCTGCTCGACCACCATTTTTCGCAAGGTTTCAGCAGCCTGATCAGCAGGAACCTGCAGGGACTCACCAGTGTGACGGTTACGAACCTCAATGGTACCGTCATTGCTGAAGCCGCGACCCACCACGGCGATCAGCGGAACACCGATGAGCTCAGCATCCTTGAACTTCACACCAGCGCCAACCTTCTCACGGTCGTCGAAGAGAACTTCAACACCGTTACGAGAAAGCTCAGCAACCAGCTTTTCCGCCTCAGCGCTCAGCTCCTCACCCTTACCCGCGATAACGACGTGAACCTGCGCTGGAGCAACGCTCATTGGCCATGCCAAGCCCTGCTCGTCATGGTGGAATTCGGCGATGCAAGCCAAAGTGCGGGACACGCCAATGCCGTAGGAGCCCATCCACACTGGCTGAGTCTTGCCGTTCTGGTTGAGAACGGAGAAGCCCAGAGCGTTGGTGTACTTGAGGCCGAGCTGGAACACCTGGCCGATCTCGACACCACGCTCGAAGGAGAGCGGGCCGGAGCCATCTGGCGACATATCACCTTCACGAACGCGCAGAGCTTCCACCACGCCGTCGGCTTCGAAGTCGCGGCCGTAGACGAGGTTGACGTAATCCACGCCGTTCTTGTCAGCGCCGGTGTACCAGGCAGAGCCGCGGGCAATGTGGGCGTCGACGAAGTAACGAACGGCAGAATCAGAAGCACCGTCAGAAGCCTGACGAGCCTGAGGGCCAAGAGCCTTCGGACCAATGAAGCCCAACACGAGCTCAGGGTGCTTCTTCAAGTTCTCCTCGCTCGCCTCTTCCACCTCGCAGGGGCTGAAAGCAGCTTCAAGGCGCTTCGTATCCACTTCGCGGTCGCCAGGAACACCGACCACCACAACCTCGCGCCATGCTTCCTTGTGCTCGCTATCGGCAGGGTGAATCAAAGTGACGGCAACGTTCTTCAAAATGTCAGAAGCAGCCCACTCACGGCCATCTTCACGAGCAAACTGAGCGTTGGCAACCTCCACCATCTTGTCGATGGACTTGGCTTGGCCAACCTCCACCTCACTGGCGGCGGGAGTCGAGCTGAAATCAACAGGCTCTGGAGTTGGAGTGCTCAAAGCCTCCACATTCCACGTGTTACCTGCTGGGGAGAGCGCGTAAGTGTCCTCACCGATCGGAAGTGGAGCCTGGAATTCCTCAGAAGCAGAGCCACCCATTGGGCCAGAGAAGGACTTGACGATGACGTACTTCACACCAACACGCTTGTACACGCGCTCGTAAGCGTCGCGCTGCTTGACGTACTCCTGCTTCAAGCCGTCCTCGTCGAGAGTGAAGGAATAAGCGTCCTTCATGATGAACTCGCGGCCACGGATCAGGCCTGCGCGAGGGCGTGCCTCATCGCGGTACTTGGTCTGAATCTGGTAGAGAACGACAGGAAGGTCCTTGTACGAGGAGTAATAGTTCTTTGCCAGAAGGGTGAACATTTCCTCGTGGGTTGGCGCCAGAAGGTAGTCGGCACCGTGGCGATCCTTGAGCTTGAAGATGTTCTCGCCGTACTCTTCCCAACGGTGAGTCACCTCATAAGGCTCTTTGGGCAGCAGGGCTGGCAGGTGTACTTCCTGAGCGCCGGCGGTTGCCATTTCTTCGCGGATAATATTTTCCAGCTTGTTCAAAACGCGCAAGCCGAGAGGCAGCCAGGTGAAAATACCCGGGGCTTCCTTCTTCAAATAGCCGGCGCGAACCAGCAGCTTGGCGGAGTCAATATCCTCATCTGCTGGGTCGTTGCGCATGGTGCGAACGAACAAATTCGACATTCTGAGAGCTTGTGTCATGGCGTCTACCTTATTACAACCTCTCAACCCAGTGGCCCAAGATTATCAGAACCACATATCGTCGTCGTGGAAATTAGAGGAGAAAGGCGTGTTCCACCAGGAGTCGTCCTCGTCGAGATCAGGCATGGACGTGCTCTGTGTTTTCGGCGCTGGTTTGAGCTCGTCGTCGCTGGTTTGTGCGGCTGTTCGGGTAGCGCCGAATTGTGCCTGCGGTGCAGGTGCAGCAGAATTGAGCGGCGCGGAAGTAACAGCTGCGCCCAGTGGCAGCGACGTCACAGCGGCTGAGCTCGCGGCCTTCTTCGCTTTGCTGCTCGCATAAGCACTGTTGTTGCGGCCAGCTGCATTATTTCCATGGCTGCTAGCTTTGCTGCCACCGTCCAGCGCGAAAGGTGAGAACTCATCAAAGCTCGGCTGGTGTAGTTTTGCCACAGCGAGCACACCCTGATGATGCAGGTCCTGTTCGAGCTGCTCGGAATCGCGAATCAGAGCACTGTTAATCTTGAGTGCTTCGGGAGAAACACGGTAAGCAGTGTCGTTGATTCCCTCCAAATAGAGCCCCGCCAAGCTCGTGAGGCGAGAGAGGGCGACGTAACCCATGCCATTGGTGAAGGAGCGAGACAGGTCAGCCTCCTCCGCGTCGAGAGTCATGCCCTGCGACTTGTGGATCGTGATAGCCCAAGCCAAGCGCAGAGGCACCTGCTGCATGAAGGCCATCTCCGTGCCGTTATCCTCCAGCTTCCAATCGCGAGGCTGCATGGGCACGGTATTGCCATTGTCAAACTTGACGATCGGGAAACCCATGTCCTCTTCAGGCAAGAAGTCGACTACGCGCCCCAGAGAGCCGTTGAAATAGCGGCCTTCCGGATCATTCCACAAGGCCATCACATGAGCGTCATACTTGAGCTCCAACTGGTGAGGAGCTAAAACGTTTTTCTCCAGCTTGACCAAAGATTTGACATCACCCCTCGTGAAAGCCGTGAAGAAGTGCGACTCATGGAAGAGGTCGTTCAAGCGGTCTTGGTTGATCTTGTCGACCTGCACGTTGTGCGGGTAGAGGTGAATGACGGTTTCCGAGGCGGAAGGCCTCTTGCCCATACGCGATTGCAGCTCGCGCCGATCGGCCACGCTCACCTGGTCGTTTCGAATGTCGGTGAGAATGTCGAGAAGCTCGCCGTCGTCTTGGCGGTGCTGCTCGGTGATGTAACAGGTGCGGAATTTCGCGGTTTCCCAGGCGAAGGAGTCCGTCATGAAGCCGTCAGGGTTCTTGCCGTGGGCAATATATTCTCTCTCCACTTCTTCGACGCGAGGATCGGAAGCTTCCAAGCCTTTGCGAGTGACAGGCGGGAGCTGAAAGAGATCGCCAGCGAGAATGACTTGCAGGCCGCCGAAAGCGCGGGCATCCGCGCGGATTTTGCGGCAGACTTCATCCACCATGTCCACAACGGAGGCTTTGAGCATGGAAATCTCGTCGATGACGAGAATATCCGTACTGCGGATTGCTTGTGTGCGACGGCCACGAATTTCCGAGAGCTTTTTGGGCGTGAGCACCTTGGAAACGCCAATTCCTGCCCATGCGTGAACCGTCATGCCATCGAGGTGAGTGGCGGCGATACCTGTCGAGGCAGTGACAGCGACGTTTTTGCCGTGTTTGCGTGCCCAGGTGATGAACTGGTTGAGAACATAAGTTTTTCCAGCGCCTGGCGCTCCTGTAATGAAAACAGAAAGGCCGGCTTTCATCAGTTCAAGCGCGTCGTGTTGCTTCATAGCACCTTCTCTCAGACGCTGGAATCACTTCAGTTCGGCTTGTGGTGAGCTCAGTAGTCGAGCTTCGACTCCCCCGACTTATCAGCCAGCACTTGCCCCTGCTTCTCATACTTACGCAGCAAAGATGTGGCTTCCACATGCTCGCAGATCTTCTTCGACTCTTGTGAATCTGGGCCAGGAACTGGCTTGAACATCACTTCACGGTAGAAGCGCAGCTCATCGATCGACTCAATAATGTCACCCAAAGAGCGATCCTGGCCGTACTTGCCTGGGCGCTCCACGAATGCTGCTGGGTACCAGCGACGGCACAGCTCCTTAAAGCTCGATACGTCGATGGAACGATAGTGCAACTGGCTCATGAGGTTAGGCATGAAGTGGTCAAGGAACTTCTTATCCGAACCAATCGTGTTACCGGCCAGGTGAGCCTTACCCTCCTTAGGCAGGAATGGCTGAATGTAGTCAATCACCTGCTTTTCGGCTTGCTGGTAGCTCACGCCATGCTTCATCTTTTCCATCAGGCCGTTTTCCGTGTGCATATTGCGCACGAAATCATTCATCTGCTCCAAAGCTTCAGCGCTCGGCTTGATGACGATGTCAATGCCTTCGTCAAGCACGTTGAGGTCGAAATCAGTAGGGACGACGGCGATTTCACACAGCTCATCGTGGAACACGTCAAGGCCTGTCATCTCACAGTCGATCCACAAAAGTCTCGATTCCTGAGAACTAAAGGTCTGAGAATCTGCCATTACCAATGCCTTTCTTCATGAACAGATCAGGACAGAAGTTAACACATTAATCTTAGCGGCGGACGTAATGATCCGCATTTTCTAACGCTTCCAGCGTCAACTGTTCAGCCCGGCTCGCAACCATATGAGAAGTGGCAAACAGCGCAAGGGCAAGAACCAGGAAGATTATCACCACGAAAATCGCCTCTAACTGCGGCCAAAACACCACGCGAATCAGTGTGATGAGCACCGCCAAGCTGCTCGCAATACCCATGCGTCGAATATTTCTCGACACGCGCAGCGAAATAGGCTTGTCGAGCACGACGCGTTCCACTACGTCGAGTTCGGCCAGAATCCACACTCCCAGCAGGGACATGATCATCATGTACGCCGGTCCGGAGAGCATGTAGAGCTTGTCCGTGCGATAGCCGTCGTGGAAAGCGAGCTGTAAGGCGCGAGAATACTGAGGAGCAGCCAGAATAAAGATTGCCAGAATCACCATCAGCACCCACCCGGCAATGCGGGCTGTCTGCACGAAGTTCTTCGCTTTTTCACGGTGCGCCGCAATCCGCTCTTCGGCTTGTGCCCTGCGGTTTTCTTCCAGCGTGCTCATAAGCCTCCCTGGCAATCTCAGTGAACTGACAACAGTATCAGCGAACTGGCAATCTCAATAAACTCCTTCAACGCTAGCACGCGCGAGCCTCAGAATTCCCAGCGCGCCAGCAAGTTTTGCGCCGAGAGTTGAGGTCGCCGCCAGTTTGAGACCACCAACTCTGCGCGCCAGCTTGCGTCAACCAGCTTGCGCATACAAAAAGGGCTTGACCCTCACAGGCCAAGCCCTCAAAACAACGCCGTCACAGCGAGCTGTTCAGAAACTTAGAGCGAACCACTCAGTCAGCGTTGTGGAAGCCAGTGTAGTTTGGAGCCTCACGAGTCATGACGATGTCATGTGGGTGAGATTCGCGCAAACCAGCGTCAGTGATGCGAATGAAGCGAGCCTTCTCCTGCAGCTCTGGGATGGTGCGGGAGCCCGTGTAGAACATGGACTGGTGCAAGCCACCGACCAGCTGGTAAAGAACAGCCTTGAGTGGGCCGCGATAAGCAACCTCGCCCTCGACGCCTTCTGGAACGACCTTGTCGTTGCTCTTCACATCAGCCTGGAAGTAACGATCCTTGGAGTAGGACTTCTTACCACGAGGAGCCATAGCAGCCAGGGAGCCCATGCCGCGGTACACCTTGTACTGCTTGCCGTGCAGAAGAACTTTCTGACCAGGAGCTTCCTCGCAACCAGCGAGCAAGCCGCCCAGCATGACGGTGTCAGCACCAGCGCCGATTGCCTTAGCGATATCGCCGGAGTAGTGAATACCACCATCAGCAATACACGGAACGCCAGCAGCCTTGCATGCCAAAGCAGCTTCATAGGTTGCGGTGAGCTGTGGAACACCAACACCAGCAACCACGCGGGTGGTGCAGATGGAGCCTGGGCCCACACCCACCTTCACCGCGTCAGCGCCAGCATCGATAAGAGCCTGAGCGCCTTCGCGGGTAGCGATGTTACCGCCGATGATGTCAACATCCTTGAATGCCGGATCCTTCTTGATGCGGGCGACCATTTCGAGCATGAGCTTGGTGTGGCCATGTGCGGTGTCGACGACGAGAACATCAACGCCAGCATCGCGTAGAGCGCAAGCGCGCTCCCAAGCGTCGCCGAAGAAGCCGATTGCGGCTGCCACGCGCAGTCGGCCCTGGCCATCCTTGGTGGCCATGGGGTACTGCTCCGTCTTGACGAAGTCCTTGACGGTGATCAGGCCGGTCAGGCGGCCAGAGTGGTCGACCAAAGGCAACTTCTCCACCTTGTACTTGGCGAGAAGGGCGTGAGCATCAGCCTTGGAAATATCGGATGGGCCGGTGATCAGGTGGTCCTTGGTCATGACGTCGGAAACGTGGAGGGTCGGGTAATCATCCGACTCGATGAAACGCATGTCGCGGTTAGTGATGATGCCGATGAGGTGCTCATCCTCGTCCACGACTGGCAGGCCGGACACCTTGTAGGTGGCACACAGCTTGTCGAGCTGTTCCAAGGTTGCGTCAGCACGAATGGTGAGCGGGTCGGTGATCATGCCGGACTCGGAGCGCTTGACGATGTCAACCTGGCTGGCCTGGTCATTAATGGAAAGGTTGCGGTGAAGTACGCCGATGCCGCCGTTGCGAGCCATAGCGATTGCCATGCTCGATTCGGTAACGGTATCCATGGCAGCCGAAATAACTGGAACCCTGAGGCTGATATTTCGGGTCAAACGTGCGGTGGTGTCCACCTCGGATGGAATGACGTCAGACTCATTTGGCAGGAGCAGGACGTCGTCATATGCCAAGCCGATAGATGCGAACTTTGGCGGGAGTGGTTGATATTGCGATTCATTCACATTGGAAGCCATATGCCAAAAGTACTCACAGCGCTTGACAGGTGTTTCTCGCTGTGGGTATAAATTTCGAATTTCTCGAGATTATCACCGCGCTGAGGCATCAGCGAGGGCCATCCGGGCATCAGCGAGGCTCGGTGCGTCAGCGCGACGTCACCGTCGGCATCGCTTCGAGCAGGTTATACACGTCCAGCGTGTCCTTGGCGTCCGAGAGCGCCCGATGTTTTTCCACCCTGGTAATCCCAAGCCGTGTCATGACGTCTTGGAGGCGGTGGCGCCTTTCTTGCGGGAATTTATCGCGCGAAATTAGCATCGTGTCGATCAGCTTGTTGGTAACGCTCGGCAGCAGGAAACGCTCGGCCGCTGCTTGCAAAAAGCTTTGGTCAAAGCTCACATTGTGGCCCAGAAGAGGCCTGTTGCCCAGCAGCTTGAGCACTGTAGGAAAAACCTCGCCCAATGTTGGCTGGTTGACGAGGTCACTATCGCTGATGTGCGTGAGCTGGACGATGACCGGCGCAAGATTAACACCGGGGTAAATCAGCTGCGAGTATTCGTCGACAATTTTCCCGTCAATCACCTTGGCCATGCCGATGTCGATAATCTCGCACTCTTCGGGTTTGAGGCCGGTGGTTTCGAGGTCGAGTGCGATGAGGTCAGCGTCGGACCAGTCGAGGCTCTGGGGCGCAATATTGCCCAGCTCGTCTACTGCAAGGCCTGAAAGTTGAGCTTGCTGCTCGCCCTGCTGTACTGATTGTTGTTCCTGCTGTTCCTGTTGTGATGTCGTGCTCATATCTGTTGCCTCACTCACACCTTATGCTCATCCTGGTGACGCTGATCCTGCGCAAGCCTTGAACCGCTGCGATGCGATTTCTTGTTCACCGATTTCTTGTTCCGCGATTTTTTATTCTTAGGCTGGCTGGGCTTGTCAAAAGTCAAACCGGCCACAAGCTCCGCACCCAAAATTAGAACAGCGCCGACGAACACTGACCACACAAAGATCGTGTGGTCGTAGAAGTTCAAATTTCCCAAAATCAGCAGTGTGCCGAAGAGGATGATAAGCTTGAAAATCCAGTTGGCCATGGTGGCCATCGTAAAAGTACGCATCGGGTTTTGCGCTCGCTTCAGCCCCGGCATATGAGAGGTCACCCAAAAAGCCACAGGAGTACTCAAGCAAAAGATCACTACCACCACAACGGCGAGCGCGATCGCCCACACGTGCGGTGCTCCCCCAATCACGGCTCCGGCAATCACTTCCGCCAGAGTGAACAACGAGAGCAGCGGACGGGTTATGTGCAAAACTGCTGCCACATACCTGTCCATCATGTCGGCATTCTTGGGCCGATCATTCAAAATCGCTTCGAGCTCAACGTCGCGCTGTTGGCTCTCATCGTTTTTGACATCACTCATCGCGACCTCCAATATGCTGGCCTGCTTGCGCGTGAGCGCGAATCTCTGCCAAACGGCGACGATAATGCGGAGCCATCGTCGCCACCGTCAACACCGGCACGACGACACAAGCCGCAATGAAAATCTCCCAAAGCGGGACAAAAAGCGTGGAAATAGCGCCAAAGGAAATGAGGGCAGCCCAGCCCCACAAAATAGCGACGGCGCCACGAATCGAATGGCCAATGCGGATCATGCGATGATGCAAGTGCATGCGGTCTGGGTGCATAGGCGACTGGCCCTTCGCCAAACGACGAGTAATAGCCAAGCACATATCGAGCACCGGGATGAAAAGCACCAAGATTGGCAGAATGAGTGGCATGAAAATCGGCAAATACGTCGAGCTCGTCATCGTTGCCGGGTCGAGGTGGCCGGTGAGAACAATCGAAGCCACGGTCAGCAAATAGCCCAAGAGCATGGAGCCTGAATCACCCA
>CASERW010000025.1 GCA_949290445.1 Aeriscardovia aeriphila
GCTTGCGGTTTTATTGCTCTGCTATTACCCACGAGAGCGGCGGGAGCTTATGGCCGGAGTAATTATACTCGGTTTCTCCCGCGTTGAGAGCCTCATAGCCTCCGTTTAGCCGCGAGTCAGCTTGCGATGCAAACGATGAGGCTTTGCAGCATCCGGGCCAAGACGCTGAATCTTGTTCTCCTCATAGCCCTGGAAGTTGCCCTCATACCAGAACCAGTTGCCTGGGTCATCGTCAGTGCCTTCCCACGCCAAAATATGGGTAGCCAAACGGTCCAAGAACCAACGGTCATGGGAGATTACCACTGCGCAACCAGGGAAGTCGAGCAGAGCATTCTCCAGCGACTCGAGGGTTTCAATATCCAAGTCATTCGTCGGCTCGTCGAGCAGCAGAAGGTTACCGCCCTCCTTCAGCGTCAAAGCAAGGTTCAAACGGTTGCGCTCACCACCAGAAAGCACGCGAACGAGCTTCTGCTGATCAGTGCCCTTGAAGCCAAAGCTTGCCACGTAGGCGCGAGTAGGGATTTCCATGCCGTTGACCGTGATGAGCTGGTCACCATGGGAAACAGCCTCCCACAAGGTTGCCTCCGGGTCCAAACCAGCACGGTTCTGGTCAACATAGGAAATCGACACCGTCTCACCCAAGTTCAACTCACCGCTGGTTGGCTTCTCCAAACCGGTGATCATCTTGAACAAAGTTGACTTACCCACACCGTTGGGGCCCACCACGCCGACAATGCCGTTACGTGGAAGCGAGAAGGAGAGGTCGTCGATGAGCACGCGGTCGCCGAACTGCTTGTGCAAATGCTCGACTTCAAGAACCTGAGTGCCCAGACGTGGCCCCGGTGGGATGTGAATGTCAGCGAAGTCGGGCTTCTGGAACTTACGAGCCTCGGCTTCCATCTCCTCATAACGCTGAAGACGAGCACGAGACTTCGCCTGACGCGCCTTCGCGGAGGAGTGAGCCCACTCGATTTCCTTCTTCAAACGCTTGGCAAGGCGAGCATCCTTCTGGCCCTGAATCTCCAAACGCTTAGCCTTCGTCTCCAAATAGGTGGAGTAGTTGCCCTTGTAAGGGTAGAGCTGGCCACGATCCACCTCGCAGATCCACTCGGCCAAAGAGTCGAGGAAGTAGCGATCGTGGGTAATGGCGATAACCGTGCCCTTGTAGTTCTTCAAGAAGCCTTCGAGCCACAGAATGGACTCAGCATCCAAGTGGTTGGTCGGCTCGTCGAGCAGAAGCAGGTCAGGAGCTTCCAAAAGGATCTTGCACAGTGCGACACGACGGCGTTCACCACCAGAGAGCACCTTCACATCGGCGTCCGGCGGTGGGCACTGCAAGGCGTCCATTGCCTGAGCAAGCTGATTATCAAGGTCCCATGCGTCAGCTGCGTCAATTTCAGCCTGCAGGGAGCTCATCTCATCGCCGAGCTTCTCATAGTCGGCATCTGGCTGAGCCATTTCGAGAGCGATCTCGTTGTAACGGTCGAGCTTCTTCTTCATCTCGCCGACAGCGGATTCGATGTTCTCGATCACCGTCTTGTTTTCGTCCAGCGGCGGATCCTGCTGCAGCAGGCCAACCGTGTAACCCTGTGCGAGCTGTGCCTCACCGTTCGAGAGCGGTTCCAAGCCAGCCATAATGCGCAGAAGCGTGGATTTGCCCATACCGTTAGGGCCCACCACGCCAATTTTTGCGCCCGGAAGGAAGCTCATGGTCACGTCGTCGAGAATGACGCGGTCGCCAAAAGCCTTGCGGGCGTTGATCATCTGATAAATGATGTCAGCCAAGTCTGATCCATCCTTCAGGAACGTTGGAATTCCAGCGATTTTGCCAGCCTATGCGTCACGCTTGCGGCTAGCACACCTCTTCTAGTATCCCATAGGCTCTCTACACGGCCAAATTTCACTGAGCGGTAGTTATGTGCGGCGGCTTATGCGCGGCGCGCGTATGATCCTAACCCTCTCTGAAGCGCGCAATGGTGTGACGAGCTGGCAGTTTGTGGTTACTCGTAGTGCGAGATCTCATGCGATAATGAAGAAATTCTATTGTTGTGAGAAAGAGTAAAGATGACACAGCCATACACTCAGCCTGGCCAAATGCAATACGTGTGCGCGAAGTGCGGCAATCGCGGCTTCACCTCTGACCAGTTCCAGGCAACTGGCGGTAACTTTGCGAAGATCTTTGACGTGCAAAACAAACGGTTCATCACGGTCTCCTGCAGCCGCTGCGGCTACACGGAACTGTTCAAGGCCAATACCGATACCGGTATGAATATTCTCGACTTCCTGATGAACTGAAGCGAGGCAATAAAAATGGCTCCGGCGAAACCGGAGCCATTTTGTGATGAGCCCATTCACGAATGCGAGGCACAAGAGAAAAGCGAACTGATAATCTTGAGGGCTACACCAAACCGACGTACTGAAGCACGCCAAAAAGCGTACCCAAGATTGCCAGCGCAATGAAGTTAAGTGCCAAGAACTGACGCAAGAACGGCTTGGACTCCTCAGGGTACTGCTTGTTGGCCAGCGAAATGGTAATCAAGTTAGCCAAAGAAGCAATCGGGGTACCCAAACCACCGATATCAGCACCGAAGAACAAAGCTGCAGCCGAACCATGATTGATGAAGTTGGCCAGCAGCACCGTCACCGGTACGTTCGTGATCACCTGCGACATGAGCAGTGCAGAAATGTACGTGGCGATTGGCGAGGACACCAATGCGGTCAAAGCAGTCTGCAGGAAGCTCATGTGAGCGATGTTTTGAATGCCGATGAAGATGAAGAACAGCGTGAAAATCAGGTTCCAATTGATGTGGAAGAGCACGCGCGGGTCGAAAAGCATCGTCACCACCAGCGCGATGACGGCGCAGATCACGTCAGCACGCCAATCGTTGATGCGCAGGTTGATGAACACCACGAGGGCGAGGAATGCGAATGGGATAATGCGACGCTTCATCACCAGCTGAGGAATGTCGTCTTTGCTAATCTCGATCGGCTTCTTGGGAACGAATGCCAAGGTAACAAAAATGAGCACCAGAGAGGTGAGGAACAGCGGAACCGACCAGCGCATGAACTCGGCCAGCGTGATGTTGAAATGCGTGTAAATATACAGGTTGTGCGGGTTGCCAAACGGGGTGAGGCAGGAGCCCAAGTTAGCGCAGATCGTGACCAGCGTCATCTGCAAGTACATCGGCGTACTTGTGCGCTTCTTCATCATCAACACCAGCGGGATGATGGTCAGGATGGTCACGTCGTTAGTGGCGAACATGCCCAAGCCCAAGGCGACCAGGCTCATCGCGATGCTCAAGCTGCGCTCGTTGTGGGCGCGGGAGAGAATTTTCATCGAGAACCACTGCAACACGCCGTAGCGTTCGAAGGCGCAGAGCACGGCCATCAGCTCGAACATGATGGCGATGATATGCCAGTCAACGTAGCTCCACTGAGGGGTGTTGAAGAAGCTCGTGACGACGGCGACGATAACCAGGATGCTCAGGAACATATTGTTGCGCATCCAGCCGAACAGTGCGCGGGCTACGCCTTCTTCGCGCAGGTGGTCGGAGAAGCGACGGGAGCGCATTTGAATTTCCCTACGATGCGGCAGATGAGACTGACGTGCTGCGTAGTTGAGATGGAAACCATCGTGATCGTGAGTAATGAAGTGGCGTTGGGAAGAGTCGGTTGATGCGCCTTCAGATTTTTCAAATGAGGCTTCGCTTGCCCCGCCAGCTGGTGAAGTAGCCATGCTGTCCTTGCTGACACTTTCCTGAACTCGTACGCGGTGTGCGACTGCAGGTTGGTTGAGGTTACTAGGAATTGTTGATTTCGTGATAACAGTACTCATCAGATTCTCGGACTAGTGGTGGCTGCAGCACGCGTGAGCACAGCGAAACGAAGGCATTGGCCTTGTTTGACGTCGTGTTGACACATACCTAACCATCCTTAAACACTGTGACTGTTCCAGACAGTCTGCTGTGCGTGTCCTTCGCTCGGATGCGGATCGCGACTGTGCTTCCGTTGCCGCGCTGCTTTCTGGCTTACCTTTCCGGGGTAAACCTCCGTGAGTACTGCTTTCCAGTACAACCGCCGAAGTGGAGTAGGAACCAAGATTGCCACGCTGCGTCATTGCGCTGCGAGAGTTTCGAGGTTCTGGAGACCTTTTCCGGCTGCGCCGTGGACGTGAGTGAAATTACCCAGCCCTGCGGAACACTGTTTCCCAGTATATGCCGCACCCTGCGCTATTGTGGTGAGATTTTCACAAAATGTGTCGAAAAACGCGGAAAATGAGTGGGGACGCGCGAAAGAGGGAATGTGTGCTTGTGGGAGCAATCGCGTGCGTTGGATTGAGCGGTGTGAGTGGTGGGGACGCACGGACTTGAACCGTGGACTAACGAATTATGAGTTCGCTGCTCTAACCAACTGAGCTACATCCCCGCATTTATAGTAGCGAGCGCTCCGATTTTTCTCAAAGCTGCGTCGAGTCGCGGGTCACGACTGAAACTGTCAAGTGTTTTCTGAAATTGTGGAAAACCAAGTCGCACTTTATCCACATTTTCAAAAATTACCTGTTCGCTCTTGCCTATCCTGCGAAACTCATCTCAGAACGCTTCACCAGTGAGAACGGCAAGCAGCAACGCGAATGATTCTTTGCAGCAGATGTTCTTTACCTCTGAAGTGCTCCTGGCAGCACGCAGTGTACTGACACGCAGTGTGCTGAAACCCTCTGAGAAAGGAATGCGCAATGGCTACCACACCATCCATCATCATGCGCGGATTTGTAGGAACTGACCCGAAACTGTTCGCAGTACACTCGCGCACTGGCCAATCAAGCGGCTGCTCCTTCAGGCTAGGAGCATCGAGAAGCTATTGGGATGCAGCTTCTCAACAGTGGAAGGCACGCCCGTCCACATGGCTTCCCGTGCACTGCTATGGGGTTCTCGCGCAAAATGTTGCCGGCTCTATTCGTAAAGGTGACTCCGTGCTAGTCAGCGGTTACCTCGAGACCGATGAGTGGGGAGAAGGAGATGATAAGCATTCCCTCCTCGTGCTGAAAGCCCAATCCATGGGCCATGATTTGCTCTTTGGAACCTCCACTTATCGTCGCCTGCGTAAAACCCAAGATGCAACAACAAGGTCCTACCTGAGTATTGACCAGCTGACAGCTCCTGTTTCTCCTACTGACAGCAAGGCTCAATCAGGTGTCAACATTACACAGGACACTTGCCCTGAGGATGCTGCTGAACTGCTCGACGAATACACCACGAGCCAGGAAATCAATGCTGATGGTGGTAGCAACGAGAATACGGCAAACGAGGAGAAGAACAGCGTTGATGCTGATTTCCTTGTCGGTGCGGAAGCGATGTGAGCCTATGAACTAAACCTCTCTTTCATACTTCCTCACAAAAAGGCCGGGAGCTGTATGCTCTCGGCCTTTCATCTCATCTGTGAGTTATACCCATCACACGGGGATGGAGATTTTCACGCTGCATTGTGCCAGCGCAGGTGGGTGAATTACCAGATGCGAACACGCTTATCTGGATCAATCCACATGCCATCGCCAGGCTCAACATGGAAGGTGGAATAGAACGCATCCACGTTGCTGACAATGCCGTTCACACGGAACTCAGCTGGGGAGTGAGGGTCGATGATGAGCAGCTGTTCAGCAATCTCATCACGCCTGACGCCACGCCAGATCTCCGCATAGTTGAGGAAGAAGCGCTCAGCTGCGCTCTTACCATCAATCACCGGAGCCTGAGCCAAACCAGCCTCCAACTCTTCCTCATTGTTTGCAGGAAGACCAAGGCCGAGAACATAAGCCTTCAGTGCAATATTCACACCAGAAAGGTCACCAATATTCTCGCCAATGGTCAAAGCACCCTTGACGTGAGGAGCTTGATCCTTCTTGCCCTCAGCCTCGTACTTCTCTTCGAGCTGACGAGGAACGAACTGGTCGTACTCAGCGATGAGCGCGTGAGTAAGCTTCTCGAAGTTCTTACGGTCCTCAGCGGTCCACCAATTATGCATGCGACCATCGCCGTCATACTTGGAACCCTGATCGTCGAAACCGTGGCCGATTTCGTGGCCGATCACTGCACCAATACCACCGAAGTTGGTAGCATCGTCCGCTTCAGGGTCGAAGAATGGTGGCTGCAAAATGGCGGCAGGGAACACGATGACGTTCATGTTTGGAGCGTAGTAAGCGTTCACCGTCTGAGGAGTCATGAACCACTCTTCTGGGTCCACAGCTTTACCAGCCTTGCTCACCTCAATGCCTGCGCCGAAAGCGTCAGCACGATGCATATTCTCGAGCAAGCTCAGGCTCGAATCCAGGTGCAGAGCAGTGTAATCACGCCAATGCTTGGTGTAGCCGATCATTGGGCGGAACTTGGAGAGCTTCTCCAAAGCCTTCTTCTTCGTCTCTTCACTCAACCACGTCGAGTTGGCGATAGAAACGTGGTACGCCTCGATCAAACCCTGAACAAGCTTTTCCATACGCTGCTTGGAAGAAGCAGGGAAGTGGCGCTTCACATACTCCTGGCCAATCTCTTCACCAGTGACGTTATCCACCAAGGAAACAGCACGCTTCCAACGATCCCTCATCTGCGTGGTACCGTTGAGAACCTTGCCGTAGAAGTCGAAGCTTGCCTGCTGGAAATCATTATTCAAATAGCTTGCCGAGCCAATGAGAACATGAGCGAGAGCCCAGTTCTTCAAATCCTCAACACTACGAGATTCCCACTCACTATCCAAACCATTGAAGAAGTCAGGCTCACGCACGATGAGCTCGCTCATCGCGTCCTTCATCGATGCAGGAAGCTCAGCAGCAGAAAGCGTCTGATCATAGCCCTTCTGCCAGGCTGCAACCCAAGCTGCAAGGTCAAAATGAGGCATGCGAGCAGCGAGGTCAGCAAAAGTAGTAGGGTTGAAAGTCTTGTCGTCATCACGATCAGTCACCTGATCCCAGTGATGGCTAGCAATACCCGTCTCCACGGCGAGAACATTCTCGGCGCGATCATGAGCAGCCTTCTCGTCGCTATCCACTTGGCCCAGCAGGAAGAGACGAGTGAGCATCGCAACATATGCTTCGCGAATTGGCGCATGCTGATCTTCGCGATAGTACGACTCATCAGGAAGGCCCAAACCACCTTGGGAAATGAACATCTTATTCATCTCTGGGTTACCTGGGTCCGCATCCACATCGATAGAGAAGAATGCTGGGCCGCCGACAGGGTCAAGCTCGCCCAGGGTTGCGAGCAGCTCATCCTTGCTGGTCACGTCCAAGAAGCGCTTGAGGTAAGCCTGAACAGGCTGATTACCATCCTTTTCCAAGCGTTCAGTGTCCATGAACAGGTTGTAGACGATCTTGGAAAGAGGGGAGGTGGAGTTGGGGTCTTCAACGATGTCGCGCAGCTGTTCTTCTGCATCATCGGCGAGCTTGTTGAAGGAACCGTAACCGGCCTTATCGGCTGGCAGTTCATAATTCTTAATCCATTCGCCATTGATGGCATAGAAGAAGTCATCCTGCGGACGGATTGGAGCTGAAGAGCTCTGTTGTGCATCTAATGTAGTCATGCCTTCTAGCCTATTCCTCTTCGCCTGAGTTTTTCCAGCTCAGCTGAGAAAGTAACCAGAATGCAATACCTCGCGCGTCTTCAGCACATCATTACTGCGAAGAAGGGTGGTTCCCACTTAGAGCAATAGTTGGTAGGCGCGACGCGAATTGTAGGAATCTCCGTGAATGAGGATTTTCCCTACATACGTGAAACCAGCTTTGCTAATCAGGTGGCGCATACGTCCGTTGAGATCGTGGGTATCAATGCGCACTTGTGGGTAGCCCATCTTACGTGCTTTTTCAATCAAAGCGTCGAGCAAGCGCGAACCCATATGCATGCCCTTGAAGTCAGCGTTAGCGGCAACGCGGTGAATAACAACGTATTCTTCGTCTGGTTCAATCCACTTGCCGGCATACAGCTTGTTGTAGTTGGGGTCAGGGCCGGGAACGAGAGAAGCTGTGCCAGCAACCCTGCCATCGGGGGACATATAGACGTAAGTCACCTTTTTGGCGATGCTTTGAGCAATCTCCTCACGGTTCGGCCTTCCTGCTTGCCACTGAGGAATGCCATCGCGAGCAAGAACAGCACGAGCCTGCTCAATAATCTCCATCACTGCGTCGAGGTCATCAGCAGTGGCTCGACGCAGGTAGAACTCACCCTGAGCAGAGGTTGGTGCGGTGTTTGAGGTTGCAGATGTTGCAGCAGTGTTCTCAGCCATGTCACTCCTTAATCCCGAGGGGGATGTGGAGCCAGCTCCACTCCTAGACGGAGAAATCATACACAATTTTACGGCTGATGGGTACAACTGCCCGTGTGTGGTGTTACTCGCTCAGAAGCTGCTGATACTCGCGCAGAGCGTCCTCTAGCTTGTCCGGCTCAATACCTCGGCTGCCGGAGAGGACGAAGGGTGTGAGGTAGGTCAAGTTCACATGTTCAGCAGTGATTTCAAACGGAGTGAGAATCTCTTCAAAAGTGTGGTGGAAGCGACCCTCGTGCTGATAATCTTCCTGTTTTGCTCCAGCTGAAACGGCCAAGAGCAGCTCCTTGCCAGCGAGAGCTTTGCCTTCATGCCCATACGCCCAGCCGTGTTGCAAAGTGTAATCTTCCCACTGCTTGAGCAGGGCGGGAGAGGAGTACCAGTACATGGGAAACTGCAGAACAATGCGGTCAGTAACGCTGAGCACGCGCTTTTCTTCGTCCACGTCGATCTGGAAATCGGGGTAGAGCTGGTACATATCGCGAACCTCAGCTCCTGCATCGCGAGCAGCTTGTGCCATGCGCGAGTGGATATATGCCTTCTCGAGGGAAGGGTGGAACACCAAAACAGTTGTTTTCATTGTCGTCTTTCACCGAAGCTTCTGTGACGTGAGAAGCATATCAGTGCTGTGAGGAGCTCTCGCTGGAAGTGAAAGTTAGTGATAATGCTGTGAACAGTGTGTCAGTTTTTTCCCTCCTTCGTCGGTGAGGACGATGAGGGAGGATCAGCATTGGCACACATATGTATCAGTTCTGTTGCCGTCAAGGGCACGCCGCCTCATTCAGCTGACCGCTTGCAAGCTCGCCATCGCTGAGCAATACGCGATAATGAGAAGTATGGCTACGATTACTTTGGGTGGCGAGCTGGTCCATCTCGTTGGCGAACTGCCAGCCGTTGGCTCCCCAGCTCCAGCATTTACTGTTACTGGCTCGGATATGAGTGATGTGTCCCTCTCTGATTACGCGGGAAAGCGAGTCATTCTCAACATTTTCCCGAGCTTGGATACGGACACCTGCGCACGCTCTGTGCGTGAGTTCAACAAGCGCGCTGCTAGTTTGGAAAACACGGTGGTGCTGTGCATCTCCGCCGATCTTCCTTTCGCTGCAGGCCGCTTCTGCACGGTGGAAGGCATCAAGAATGTCACCACTGGCTCCACTTTCCGCTCTACCTTTGGCTTGGACTATGGCATTCGCATGAAGGACGGCGCCTTGGCTGGCCTCAATGCTCGCTCTGTTGTCATCGTCGATTCGGAAGGTAAGGTCGCTTACACTCAGCTCGTCCCAGAAACTCACGACGAGCCTGACTATGAAGCCGTTTTTGACGCACTCAAGTCGGTAAAGTAACGTTTACGGCATCGCTCAAGATTATCAGCGCGCTTCAGCTTCCCATGGTGAAAGCGAGCACCTGCTGATTCGTCGAGCAGGGTAGTGAACGGAACAAGTGAAAATCAGGAAACGGAGGGGCTCTGCCTCTCCGTTTTTTGTTCTCTTATTTTCTGCTATAACAAAAGAGGAACATCTGTTCGACGAAAGGCAGACCGTGGAACTTTCCGACCTCGTAGAGTATGCCCGAGCTCAAGAAGAGCTTGATGTTCTCGTGCAAAAGGGATGGGGAGATTACCCTGATGAATACACGGTGAGCGAGCATCACAGCGGTACGGTTATCGCTTATATCATGGACTTATGGGATGAAAAGTCTTTCGAGGATGTTCCCTGCTGTGACATCAAATGCGGCTACGAGTTCGGTGTTCTTGTCTCGGGCCAAGTCTCCAAGCCTTTCAGGAAGAAAGGAAAAGACTGGGCCGGAGTGCGTTTCGACAAGGTACGTGATGAAGACTCCGTCTACATGTTGCTCGACCATGCGCAGAAAATTGCTCGAGAGAACGCTCCGCAGGAGCTCGTGCGCAAGTATCGCGGAATGGCACGCAAACTCTACGACAAAATGCGGGTCAATGAGGAACAACCTCTCGCTTCTCAAACCGCTTATCCGGTTGCTCCACATTCCACTTCGCCAGTGACTTTCCCAGAAACTTCGCCTTCGACTCTTCGCAAGTCATCGCCAGCATCACGCCAAACCGTTGAAGCATCCGCTTCCCAGGTGAGTGACCCTCTGCTTTTCGTACCGCCCACCATGCTCCCGCCGCACCAACAGGATGCCGCAAGCCAACTCGCAATACATGATCACACAGCCGCAACCGAAGCTTTTAACGCCGAGATGCGTAAGCGCGCTGAACAAGCGCAGCGTATGGCCGAAACTCTGGACCTCGGGTTGCCGCGCAACAGTGCGAAAATCCCGGAGAAAATTCTGCAAATGCAGAGCTTGTACAGTCACGAACATCGCAATGGTGACATCAACGATGCGCATAACTTTGTGGTTCAAGGCACCTTCATGCAAGATTATGAAGATGACAAGCCGTGGCTGACGAACCTCGTCAAGTTTTCTCCGACCTACCACGATTTCAACGCAGCTCAACTGCGCGGCTACTTCACTTGGCGCAAATACGTGCGGCAAGGCTCACTCAAGCAGGCTTCTCCTGCATTCTTCACCATGTACGTTTACGAGTTGCTCAACGGCATTGGTACCCGTGATGTTCAAGATTCCCTCGATAAGCTTCTCGCCTTCATACAAGCCATGCGAAAGCAACGTTTGGGGCCCTTGGGAGCGATCAGCATGTATCGGCGCTGGATGCTCTTCTTGGGAATTATCTACTCGTTCCCGCCTCAAACCATGCGCAAGTATGTCGACCCTGAGCTGCTGGAACAAGATGCCAACCTGGTAATCTTGAGGGATTTTGACGAGCATAACGATGCTGAGGTGTGCCAGGCGCTGGACTACTTTAGTGGCGGAAAAGTGTCGGCTTCTCCTGCCGTTGCCAAGGACCCTGAGGTTGCGCGTCACCTTTTTGCCCAAGCATGGCGTGAGATTAACACTGACTCGCCTTTCGAGGGTGGCCCCCTGTTCGTTCGCTGCTTCGATAATCCGCAAACCTACCCGTCGCAAGGTTTAAGCGATGCTGTCGTGCTCATCGACAGGCCAGAACAGGCTGTGACGTATCACCTTACTGAGGTGACGACGATTGAATATCTCCACCAAAAGTGGATGATGAAGCGGTATGACAAGGTTTTCTTCCAAACCGAGCTCATCGGACGACTCGTTCATTCGGTTGATTTGGTGCTGAGAAAGCTTTTGAAAACTGGGCATTACTTGCGGCACAAGGCGCAAGATCAGGTTTTTGACCAGGTTGCTCACACTGTTGTTCAGCAGTATCAGGCTCGCAAGAGCGAGGAGGAGGCGAAGGCACAGGTTGCGGCGATTTCCATTGATTTTTCGCAGCTCAAGACGATTCGCAGGGATGCTGATGTGACACGGGAAAATCTGCTCACCGACGAAGAAAGGGGAGTAGATAACGCTCTGAGCGAAAAAATCGAGTCGGAAGTCGCGCAAAACGAGTCAGAAACAAAAAACGCGCGGAAACCGGAGTTACTTCAGCAGCCAGAGCCTGCGCAAAAGCCTGTTATTCCAACGAAATTAGAGGATGTACCTGACCAGACTGGCAAGGCCGAAACGAGCGTTCTTGCTCAGTATCATGATGTCTTAACCAAGCTGCTTGCGGGCAGTGATGTGAGCCAGGACCTTCGCGACAAGCATTTGATGGCATCGATGGTTGCCGATGCTATCAATGATGCGTTGTACGAGCAGATCGGCGATGTCGTCATTGAGAGCGATGGCGATAACCTTTCGCTCGTTCCTGACTATGAAGAAGACGTACGAGCTGTGCTCAGAGAGGAACATCAAGATGAGTGAAGAAAAGAGCGTGGAGCGCGAAAACAGGCGTATCCCTCGCCGAATTGCGCGTACTGTCATCAATTCTTTGAAAGGTGGCGTCGTTCCTCGTATCGGCCTGCCGTACATCACTGTGGGCCGCAAACGCGAAATTGACGCGCTTTTAGGTGATGTTGACATCATTAGTGAAGGCGGGGCTTCCTTCCGCTTCATCGTGGGTAGGTATGGCTCGGGTAAGAGCTTTTTGATCCAAGCAATTAGAAACTATGTGATGGACCGTGGCTTCATCGTTGCCGATGCTGACCTCTCCCCAGAACGCAGGCTGCAAGGCACTCGCGGTCAAGGTTTAGCAACCTACCGTGAGCTGATCACTAACTTGTCGACGAAGACGAAGCCCGAAGGTGGCGCCCTCACTCTCATTTTGGACCGCTGGATTAGCAACGTGCAGGTTCAAACCATGCAAGAGACGGGCCTTTCTGCAGATGCTCCCGAACTGGAAGCACAGGTAGAAAACAAGATTTATGCGGTTACTCAGGCCATGAATGAAATGGTTCACGGCTTTGAGTTCGCTCGTCTGCTCACCCTCTACTACCAGGCTTATCGGGAAGGCGACGATGAGCTCAAGCAGAAAGTGATCCGCTGGTTCAGGGCAGAATACCCGCTCAAGCGTGACGCGAAGGAAGCTTTGGGAATCAACATCATCATTACCGATGACGATTGGTACGAGTACATCAAACTCTTCGCCCAATTCTTCCGTCTGGCCGGTTACGAAGGCATGCTGATCATGATCGACGAGCTGATCAACATTTATAAGGTGCCGAACGCCATTACTCGCCAGTACAACTACGAAAAGATTCTCACCATGTATAACGACACCTTGCAGGGAAAGGCTCGCTACCTGGGAATTATTATGGGTGCCACTCCACAAACTTTGGAGGATAGCCGTCGCGGAATCTACTCGTATGAAGCTCTCCGCTCCCGCTTGGCCGAAGGCAAGTTCTCCCGCCCAGGTGCCCGCGACCTCCTCGCACCGGTGATTCGCCTCGACCCGTTGAGCATGGAAGAGATGCTTGTTCTGTGTGAGAAACTCGAGCACATGCATGCTGGCTTGTACGATTACGAGCCGCATTTGAGCGATGAAGACCTCGCACAGTTCCTCAAAATTGAGTATGCGCGTATTGGTGCGGATGATCACATCACCCCTCGTGAGGTGATTCGTGACTTCATCGAATTGTTGGATTTGATCTATCAGCACCCTGATATGAGCGTGGATGAGCTTCTGAAGTCGGATGATTTCACCTACGCGCAGGATGAGAGTGTTTCCAACCAAACTGTGCCTCAGTTCGCACAGTTCACTTTGTAATAACTCATAAGGAAGAATTCAGTGTTGTAAGTAGAAAAGAGCGGAAAATGGAGAGCAAGAACTCACACAGCATCGATGTTTTCTCGAGGTATGCACCCTTCA
Organism: Aeriscardovia aeriphila; assembly: GCA_949290445.1. Taxonomy (GTDB): domain Bacteria; phylum Actinomycetota; class Actinomycetes; order Actinomycetales; family Bifidobacteriaceae; genus Aeriscardovia; species Aeriscardovia aeriphila_A. The sequence goes on from CASERW010000025.1 coordinate 13,550, forward strand.
TTCAAGAGTACATTTACCGTTCTGGGTGGAAGTCGCTCAGGGGAGTGCAGAATGCCGCTGGTCAAGCCATTTTTGGTTCGGATGACCACGTGCTGTTGTGCGCTTCAACCGCATCGGGAAAAACGGAAGCAGCATTCTTCCCCATCCTCACTCTGCTGGAAGAAAAGCCTTCCACCAGTGTGGGTGTCCTCTACATTGCTCCGCTCAAGGCACTGATTAATGATCAGTTTGGAAGGCTCAATGAGCTGTGCCAGGAAGCGGGTATCCCGGTAACCCGCTGGCATGGTGATGCTTCCACCAGCCAGAAAGCTAAGCTGATCAAGCATCCTGCAGGTATTTTGCAGATTACCCCAGAATCGTTGGAAAGTCTGCTGATCAACAAGCATGCTGCTATCCCTTCGCTGTTTGGAGACCTTCGCTTCATCGTCATTGATGAAATTCACTCGCTGTTGCGAGGAGATCGCGGTTTGCAAACCTTCGCTCTCATCCAGCGTTTGTGCCGTACGGCAGGTTGCGGCCCTCGTCGTATTGGTTTGTCTGCAACTATGGGTGACCCTCTCGCCGCAGGTGAATTCCTCGCTGCAGGAACGAACAGGCACACTGTTATTCCTCGTTTCCAGAGTGAGCCTGAGGTGTGGCAGCTGTCGATGGAACAGTTCTACGATGACGGGGATCAAGCGGATTATGATCGCGATCCAGCGATCGCCGGTGAACTTCTCCAAGCTCCACTCGAGCCTGAACCGCCGACGGATCAAGCTCCTGAGAATGCTCTGCCCAGCGTTGCTTATATTTTCGAGCACACGAGAGGGCATAAGAGCCTCATCTTCACCAACTCCCGTGAGGATTGCGAATTGCTGTGCCAACTGCTTCGTGAGTATTGCGCGAAGAATGGGGAAGAGGATCGATTCCTCATTCACCACGGCAACCTTTCTGCTGCAGTACGCCAGAGCGCAGAAGAGGATATGAAAGATGATGACTCGTTGAAATCGATCTGCGCTACAGCTACCCTGGAGCTCGGCATCGATGTGGGGAAACTCGATCGAGCATTCCAAGCGGAAGCTCCAGCAACCGTCTCTGGCTTCCTTCAGCGCATGGGAAGAACGGGAAGACGAGGCCAACCATCCCAAATGTGGTTTGTGATGGCTGAACACCACCTGAACAAGAATGCGGAATTTGCTGCGCGCATTCCGTGGTCGCTGATTCAAGGAATTGCATTGGTTCAGCTCTACATGGAAGAGCGATTTGTGGAACCGCCTCGTTTGGGTAGGCTTCCGTACTCTCTTCTCTACCATCAGACAATGAGCACGCTCAAATCGAATGGAGAGATGACTCCTGCGGAGCTTGCCTCGCGAGTTCTCACTCTTTCGCCATTTAGCAATATCAGCACCGATGACTACCGAGAGCTGCTGACCCACCTGATCAAAATCGGGCATATTGAGCTCACTGAGCATGATGGGATCATCCTGGGAACAACGGGTGAAAGAGTAGTTAACGACTATAAGTTCTACGCTGTTTTCAACGATACTGAGGAATATACCGTTCATTACGGTTCACAGCAGCTGGGAACCGTCCTTCTTCCACCGCCAGAAGACGAGAAGTTGGCTATTGCAGGGCATGTGTGGAAAGTGAAGGAAGTCGACTGGCATCGCAACGAAGTCTATGTTGAACCTACAGGAGGAAATGTTCCTGCATTCTTCGGCGATGAAATGGGAGACATTCATACCCGAATTCTCGAAAGAATGAGGGATGTTCTCGCTGAGAACACGATGTACCCGTACCTTATGCGCCATGCTCGCTTCCGTTTGCAAGATGCTCGCTCGTTGTATGACCATGCAGGCCTTGCCGACTCGCCGCTCATTCACCTGGGAGGAAACACTTGGGCGTTGTTCCCGTGGCTGGGTACGTACTCGTTCACTGCGTTGCAGATGTTCCTCTCCAGAAAATGTGGTAAGCGTCTCGGCTTGGAAAAGCTGGAATCGCTCAAGCCGTACTACATCATGCTGCAAATGGAAGCTACCGCAGAGGAATTCTTCCACATCGTGACGGAAGAGGCTGCCCGCGACTTCGATCCGCTCGATCTGCTCGGCCCTAATTATGCGCCACGCTTTGAAAAGTACGATAAGTTCATTCCTCCAACGCTGCTGCGCAAAGGCTTTGCCTATGGCGTGCTTGACGTGGAGGAAATGAAGAAGCGTGTGCTCTCTTGGGCGCAGTACATGAATCAGCCTAACAGCTTGCCTGCAGTGCCGAAGTACCTCGACCACGAGTAAGCCTCAGCAGGTATAGCGTCTGTTCTGCAGAGCAGGTGAGTGGCAGCCGCCATATTACGAACCAGAAGTTCAGTGAAGGTTTAGCCTGGAAGCTGAACTTCTGGTTGTAGTTGCGAGCGTACAAAATCTAAGCGAGGGTGATTGCTATCAGCGTCAAAGAGCTGATAGATGCCCTCGTAGAAGCGCTTGTTGTGTGCATAGTCACCATCTTGACCTTGACCGATAGCGACAAACACATTGCCATTCGCGTCAATTTCTACTCGGCGAGGAACAACAAAGGGCTCCCAGCCAAGCTTGTGGGAATCAGCACTTGCAGGAACGCTCACACTTGCGTATGTGTTGCCATCCGTAGAGGTATACAACTGTGCAGGCTTTTGCGGGTTACTCTCATGACCGCTGTAGCCTATCAGAATTGTCCCTTGAGGAAGCAGGGTCGCCAAGTTTACGTCATCAGCACGCTCACTCGGCACAATTGCTTTCCATGGCAACGACACAGAAGTCAAAGGTGTATTGCCTGAACTCCCAAAACCGTGAGAGGGTGAGGCAGAATTCAACTGCGAAGCGTGAGCAAGCTGATCAGCAGAAGGAACAGGGGAGATCGCCACATTCATCAGTTCAGAGCCCAAAGCTGCATCCACGTCATAACCGACCAAAATGCGTCCCTGAGCGTACGACACGTACGCACTGTCCAAAAATCCATGGCCGAGAGGCGAGTAATACCAGTTCTTTCCTTCATCAAGAGAGAAGATGAGCGCAACTTGGTCAGGATCACTGGGATCATAGGAGTAACGGTCATTGCTCTGAGATGGATGAGCGTCAGAGGGGCTTCCTTGAGAAGGATTGACTTGTTCTGAATCACTGTCAGTTGACGAATCAGGCGTGTTCGAGTTCGAAGCAGCCTGCCCGGTCATCTTGCTCTTCGACATGTCATACAAGAAACCAGTAAACTCAGGCGAAATCACATAGGAAGTCACTGGCAACTGAGCAGTAATTGCATGATCATCCAAATAGGCAAGCCCGTCCACAGCATTGTTGCCATCCGGGCCGGGAACGGAAACCCAGTTGTGCCCATCGTATGTGACGAGTAAGGAATTCCTCGTAATCTCGTACGTATTTTTCTGGCCAGCCTTCGGGAAATACGTGGGATGCTGGGGCCGAGGTGGTTCAAGGGTTTGCGGTTCAGTGAGAATCTGGTAGCGTGCCTCAGTCATCGCCTCAAGGATCGAGTAGTGTTTCGCCGTCAAACTGAGCTCGAGAATCATATCGACATGAATCGTAGTGCCGTTGAAGAAAAGCGGTTGCAGAAGTTGGTCGGAAGAGAAGGCTTCCCATGCGCTGAAGCGAGGGGTGAAGTCCATGATGACGTTGACGAAAGCCTCGTCGGCAAAGCGGTTTGGCTTGTTTTCCACGCTGGAATCAGTTTGCTCGGAGTTTTCGACTGGTGTGGACAGGAAGTTTACCCTGAGATTATCAAGCTGCGCAATCTGTTTATTAGGTGTAGTAGTCCAGCGCTGGTGCAGGATCACCCAATCGCGGAACCATTGCTCCACCGAGTAGGTGATTGTTTCCTTTTCGCGCATCTGAGCGTCAGAGAACCTGGTAGTGGAATCCGTGCAGGAGGAGGAATGCTGATGTGTGGTGTTGTTTGCTGAGCGTGAGGAGTGCTGAGAAGAAGCAGAATTGTTGGGAGAAGTTCCTGAGGTGTCAGCGGACGTTTTATTGGAGGTTTGATTGGAGCTGTGATCAGAGCTGTGATGGGAATTGTCGTCAGGTATCTGGATGGCAATACAGCCTGACTGCCAACCAGTTTCAGTGAAATTCGACCAGATTATTCCCAGTATGAGCGCGCACAGAGTGATGAGTGAAGCAAGGATGAGCACGATTATTCGCGGAACGCTCTTATGACGAGGGGTGTTCTGCGATGTGCCTGGTGCTGTTCTCGATAGCTCGCTCGCAGGTGAGTTCGCAGGGGTAATGAGAGGTTCGCTCGCGTGCTCTTCCATAAGCTCATCTTAGAACAAGGAAGGCATCAGCTCGGCAGCTTGCCTGCTGTGCCGAAGTACCTCAACCGTGAGTGAGTGTTAGTTAACGGAGATGTCTATTCGCAAGCAACGCCATCGTGGTCGCGGTCCAACTTATACGAGTAGCCCGGCTGGCCTTGGTAGAGCGGAGCTTTGCCTGCTGCTCTGACTGCAGCGCAATTTTGGTAGTACACCTCACCGCCAGAATTGTTCTGGGCAGTTTGGAGTGCGGGTTGAGGCTCAGTTTGGGGTGCAGGTTGAGGCTCAGGTTGAGGTGCTGGTTGAGAATCTTGTTGAGCCGGCTGAGATTATTGTGGTGCAGACTGACGCTCTTGCTGAGCTCTCTTTTCACCATTGTTCCCCGATGGTGAAGGGGAGCTCTGCCGAGGAGAAGTACTCCTCGTAGAGTTCGTACCGGAATGAGAGGATCCATTTTCCGATTGCGCAGAAGAAGCCTGTGCGCTGAGAGCGTCCTTGTTCACCACACCACCATCGGCTGGTACCTTTTGGTCAGGGCATGTGGTGAGTACGCGCTGCATCGCATCATGCTCCGAGTGTGGAGATGGGGATGACGTACACGCCATCGGGACGTTGGTAGGCGTAGGATCCGATGCCAACAATCACCGCTAAGAATTCCGGCGCACGAGTTTGAGCGTGAGCTTGTGAAGAAACTTTTTCTGCTAATCTCAGTAAACTCGAGGCTCCTTGATCGGCCTTGTTTTCGCTTACCTTTACCTCAAAACCAGCCCACCGGCCATCTGAAAGTTCGATGATGCCGTCTGCTTCCAAACCAGAATCGTCGTGGTAATAGCGAACAGGA
>CASERW010000026.1 GCA_949290445.1 Aeriscardovia aeriphila
CCTCCATTCCGAACCTGGAAGCTAAGCCCGGGCACGGCGATGGTACTGCACTCGAGAGGGTGTGGGAGAGTAGCACGCTGCCGCATTAAACTTTCACGGGAGGGGAGTTGAGAGCCTACCAAGGTTGGTAGGATATCTCACTCCCCTCCTTTCATAAACCCACAATTAACAAAAAGAAAACAAGCGGGGAACGTTTGCACAGAAGAGTCAGCAGTACCCAGCAATAGGCTTCAGCCGAGAGCGTGAAGGCTGATAATCTCACGAAATGCCAAGAGGAAAACATACGGCAACCGTTTGCAAAATGTAGCTGGACGTGGCACAATAGTTATTGAGAGGAAACATCAATGACGAAAGCCTCTCACCCTTCTCGACGATGAGAAACCGCAAACTACATCACAAGCTGTATTTACGGCGATTATCAGCGAGAAAAGCAGGCAGACAGTCTACGAGACCTCACTTAGCTTGGATCCAGAGGAACACAAGCGAGTCAGGGTTCACAACGGCTTGTCCAATGAGGGGCAATCGGAAAGGTAGGGTTCGTAATGAACGCTCGTATTAAGTCAGCAATCGCTCTTGTTGCAGTCTCCAGCATGGCGCTCGGTGCTCTGGCAGGTTGCGGTTCCAGCAACTCTAAGGGTGAGGTTTACTTCCTGAACTTCAAGCCAGAAGCTGCAAATGAATGGAAGCAACTCGCTGCCGACTACACCAAGGAAACTGGCGTCAAGGTTACCGTGCAAACTGCTGCATCTAACACTTATGAGCAGCAGCTCAAGAGCGAAATGGCCAAGAAGAACGCTCCAACCCTGTTCCAGGTCAACGGCCCAGTTGGTTATGCAACATGGAAGAAGTACATGGCTGACTTGTCCAAGTCTGAGGTCTACAACGACTTGGCAAACAAGGATGTCGCAATGAAGGATGGCAGCAAGGTTGTTGCTATTCCTTACGTCATGGAAACTTACGGCCTGATCTATAACAAGGATCTGCTCAAGAAGTACTTCGCTCTTCCTGATGCAAAGGCAAAGTCCGTCGAGGAGATTAACAGCTTCGACAAGCTCAAGGCTGTCGCTGACGACATCCAGGCACACAAGGCTGAGCTCGGCGTTGAGGGTGCCTTCACTTCCGCAGGCTTCGACGCCTCTTCCGACTGGCGCTTCAAGACCCATCTGGCAAACCTCCCGCTCTACTACGAGTTCAAGCAGGACAACGTCAAGGGCCAGCCAGCAACCGTGAAGGGCACCTTCCTTCCTGAGTACAAGAAGATCTTCGACCTGTACCTGAAGGATTCCACCACCGATCCAAAGCAGCTGTCCGGCAAGACTGGTGAGGACGCCACCTCTGAGTTCGCCACCGGCAAGGCTGTGTTCTATCAGAACGGTACCTGGGCATGGTCTGACTTGCAGAAGGCTGGTATGAAGCCAGAATCTGTGAGCATGATGCCAATCTACATTGGTGCAAAGGGCGAAGAGAAGCAGGGCTTGGCCACTGGCTCTGAGAACTACTGGGCTGTGAATGCTAAGGCTTCTGAAGCTGATCAGAAGGCAACGTTGAAGTTCCTCAATTGGGTTGTAACCTCCAAGACTGGTGTTGAAGCTCTGACTCAGAAGATGGGCTTCGTTACTCCATTCAAGGCAACTCAGGACGTCAAGTCTGATAATCCATTGGTTCAGGCTGCTATCGACGATCAGAAGTCTGGTCGTACTGCTGTGTCGTGGAACTTCTCCGTCATTCCTTCCGAGAAGTGGAAGAACGACCTCGGTAACGCTCTGCTCGAGTACGCTCAGGGCACTGGCAAGTGGGATGCCGTCAAGAAGGCATTCGTTGACGGTTGGAAGACTGAATACGACGCAGCTCACAAGGGCTGAGGCTAGGGCTGAGGTAAAGCTCGAGCCTGAGGTAACGCTCCCGGTACGCGGGGCACACCTCAGGGCTTGAGATTATCAGCGTGAGTTCGCCACCGGCGAGCTCTACGAAAGCACTGCGGTAACTGTAAAGCAAGGCCGGTTGCCGCAGTGTCGTTCACCAAAGGGGCCGGGCCAAAACCTCGGCCCCTCTTTACTCTTTAACTCTTCACGAGAGAACTTTGAGAGGACTTTTCTGAACAGCTCTGTACAGGAGTTTTCCGCAACTACTCTTCGCGCAACGCATATTCACGGCACACCGGAGAAAAGGCTATTCTGTGAGAAGGAGCACTAAAGCTCCGTACGCTCAGCGTTCAGAACACTCATGCAATCAAAGAAGATTGCACAGCAATTGTCAGCGAGCGCCATTCTCGGCGCGACGAACAATTGCATAAGGCACAGCAATCGGAAAGGAGTGAGCCGAAATGACGAATACCGTGGGCAAGGCAATTCGCAAATGGGGATGGCTATTCGCACTTCCAACCTTCGCAGCCTTCTGCATCGGCTTCATTGTGCCGTTTATCTTCGGCATCTACTTGAGTTTTATGGACTTCACTACAGTTACCGACGGCACACCCGTTGGCCTCGAAAACTATAAGGAAGCCCTGAGCGATCCAGAATTTTGGCGTGCGTTGGGTATGACAGTGATGTTCACCATCGTCACCACCATCATCATCAACGTGATCGGCTTCGCCATCGCTTACATGCTGACGAAGGCGATTAAGGGTTCCACCTTCTTCCGCTCCGTGTTCTTCATGCCAAACCTCATCGGCGGCATTATTTTGGGTTACGTCTGGCAGCTGCTGCTCAACGGTGTGCTGTCCAAGTGGGGCGCATCCCTCACCTTCTCCGAGAAGTATGGCTTCTGGGGCTTGGTAATCTTGGTGTCTTGGCAGCAAATCGGCTACATGATGATTATTTACATCGCCGGCCTGCAAGCTGTTCCGAGCGACATCATTGAAGCCGCACAGGTCGACGGCGCCACCGGCTCGCAGCGCCTCTTCCAGGTGATCCTGCCGATGATGATGCCAACCATCACCGTGTGCACCTTCCTGACGGTCACCAACGGCTTCAAGCTCTACGATCAGAACTTGGCTTTGACGAACGGCGCTCCGTCGAATAGGTCCGAATTGGTGGCACTGAATATCTTCCGCACCTTCTATGGCCGCGTGGGCTATGAAGGTGTCGGCCAGGCTAAGGCAGTCGTGTTCTTCCTCATCGTGGCCGCAGTCGCGCTGATCCAGAACAAGCTGACCACCAGCAAGGAGGTGGAAGCATGAACGTGAATGAAACTCGTCATCCAAAGCTGTGGACGGTATTCTTCTCCATTCTTTCGCTGCTGTGGATCTACCCGCTGGTGTTGGTGCTGATCAACTCCTTCAAGAAGAAGATCTACATTTCTGCTAATCCTTTCTCCTTCCCTTCCGGCTCGGCTTCGAACCCGAAGGATACGGCTGCAGGATTGCAAAACTACGCGACCGGCATTCAGCGTACCGACTTCTTTAACTCCTTCTTGTGGTCGGTGGTGATCACGGTTGGCGCTGTGGCGCTGATCCTCATCTGCTGCTCGATGTGCGCATGGTGGATCGTTCGCGTGAACAACTGGGCTGCCCGCCTGCTCTACACGCTCTTCCTGTTCAACATGATCGTGCCATTCCAGATGGTGATGTTCACCCTGTCGAATATCACGGATGAGCTGGGCTTGGCTAACCCGTGGGGCTTGTGGATCATTTACCTGGGCTTTGGCGCAGGCTTGGCCGTGTTCATCTTCACCGGTACCGTCAAGGGCATTCCGGTGTCGTTGGAAGAGTCGGCAATGATCGATGGTGCGAGCGTTCCTCAAATCTTCTTCCAGATTGTGGTTCCGATTATGAAGCCGTCGATCGTGTCGGTGGGCATTTTGGAAACCATGTGGATTTGGAACGACTACCTGCTGCCGTACCTGACCCTCGACCTCAACAAGTACAAGACCATCCCGATCGCCGTTCAGTATTTGCGCGGTGGTTACGGCTCGATTGATATGGGCGCTATGATGGGCTGCTTGGTGCTCGCCATCATCCCGATCGTCTTGTTCTACGTGGTGTGCCAGAAGTACATCGTTAAGGGTGTTCTTGCCGGCGCCGTGAAGGGCTGACGAATTTCCCGAGATTATCAGGGCGCGTTCATCGCATCTGATCCGCATTGATTGTGCTAGCTCAAGGGCCGCGTTTGCGGCCCTTTTGCGTTATGCTAGCCTGTGCACGTAGCCGGGCATGCTCGCGCATGCAACCGGCTTCCATCCACCCGCTGCCCGCAAGAGCGCGCCGCCCGCCTGTGCTCGCTGTGCTTGCTTGCTTGCGCTCGCACAGTCTGCGCCAGCTCGCACAGTCTGCGCCGCTCCGCTATCGTCAAAGGAGAGTTATGAACCCTTTCAACCCGAACAACAAGTTCATGCAGCTGCTCTCCCAAGTGATTGACGCACTGGGGACGAATATCCTGCTCGTTCTCACGAGTATTCCGGTGATGACGATCGGCGCATCGCTCACCGCTGCGCATGATGTTGTGCGTCGTCAGCAGAGGGGAGAAGGGCACCTCACTCGCGCGTATTTCCGCGCTTTCCGTCGCAATTTTGTTCAGGCGAGCCAAATGTGGCTCGTGTTTTTGATAGCTGGTGGCTTGCTTGCAGCGAGCTGGCTGTACGCTCCAGCGCACTTGGCTGTGCTTGTTCTCCAGATTTTTGTCGCGATCATTCTTGTCGTGGGTTTTGAATGGGCGTTCTACCTGCAGTCGCGCTTTGCCAACCCAACGGCTCTCACCCTGCGTAACGCTTGGATTTTCGCCGTTTCCCACATCGGCGTCACGGTGTTACTCATCGCTTTCGACGCAGCATTTCTCGCGATTATCATTGCCGCATGGTTTTATTGGCCGCAGTCGGAATTCCTGATTCTGTTGCTGGGCTACGGCTCGCTGTTGCACGCGCATCTGCCGTTGCTCGAGTATGCGATGCGCCAGTATTTGCCGCACGACAAGCGCGAAGAAGATCAGTAGCGCGCCCGCCAGCGCGCGTCCCGACAACGCCACACCTCACAAAAGCTCGCGCCCGTTACCGCAGCGCGCGCCACACCGCGTCACAAAGCTCGCGCCGGTACCGCGCACAACCTCAGCTCGCGCGCCGGCCAGCTCTCGCGCCCGCCAGCGCGCGCCCGCACCGCGCGTCCCGACAACGCCACACCGCGTCACAAAGCTCGCGCCCGTACCGCAGCGCGCGCCAAAATCGTACCGCACCACAAACCGCGCCCGTACCGCGGCGCAACCTCAGTTCACGCGCCCGCACCGCGCGCATCTACACTCCCGTGGTCACGGCTTTGCGCTTGCCCTGCGAATTCTCGCGCACGCGCACAGCGAACAAATCCACCAGCACGAAGGCGACCATCACTGCAATGCCAATCATGTGTCGGTCAAAGTTGTTGGCCGGCGCCAAAACCATCACGCCCATCTGGGCCAACAGAGGCAACATCCAGATCAGCGAGAGCTTCCTTCTCAACCGCATTTGCACGCAGAAGGCGAGCAGCGTGATAATCACCCACGTGTTGCCATGAGCCAGCCAGCCGAGCACCGGGGTTGCGCTGAAATCTTGAATCGCGTTATCCACCGCCGTTCTCACCGGTGACTTGCAAAACTCCTCGTCATGGCCCATCACTTCACACAGCGAGCGGTTCGTCACATAGTAGATCAGTGGCACATACGGCTCGTCGGTGATATCGAAATAGCCGTAGAATTCGGCGATAAACGCATCGATAGCAATCAGCGGGCTGGACTTCACGGTCTGCCACCACAGCTTGTTGAAATTTTTCATCTGGGCAGCGCTGACCGTACGCCACCGGTAAGTTTCCGGCTTTGGAAGAAGCTCCGAAATGCTAATCCAGGTTTGGTCCTTCCTGTTATCCCACCAATAGGAGCCCGTGTTGATATGCGTTCCAGACGACTTCACATAGTCGGCGTCGTCGGGGAAATAGTTGTGGCTCATCGCGTCGAGGTCAAAAATCTCCTCGAGCTCACGCTTGGTTTGTGCCGGTATTGCATGCGGGTTTCGCTGGTACACCCTGGCAATCTGTTGAAGCTGAATAGCCTTACCCTCAATAGGGTCGGAGTCGGTGGCGAGGCCTGAGCGGTACATGCCGGTCAAAAAAACCTCAAAGATTACCACTGGAATGACCAGGCACAGAATGGTTTTGATTTTGAGCTTCCACGCCATCATCGAGAAGAGGACGACCACCACTTCAATCGCCATCAAATACAGAGCGTACTTCACCGAGATCAGCGAAAGCAGGGTGCTGATAGACAAGCCCACCCACAGCTTGTAATCGGAATGCTTGCGCGTACCAGCCAGGCCAATACGCGAGATTTCCACCAAAATGGAGCACCACCAGGCCGACGCAAAGCCAAAGAGCGGGGATTTCGTGAGCTCAATGGTGGCGAGCGTCACCATCGGGGAGAGCCAGAGAATGCCGAGGGCGATGCTGCGGCCGCGGAAGCCGAGCAGCGGGTGAAGCCTGACCAGGCGCGCAACAATCGAGGCGCAGACGAAGGCGGCGAAAATGTACTGCAAAACGCTGAGTACAACGACTGCGGGTACGACGGTTTTAAACAGCGAGTAGGAGAGATTCCACATTCCGCCGTAAAAAAGCGTGAGCAGCAGATTGTGTTGGTTGGACAGGAAAACCGTGTGGTCGCGAGGAAGCAGATAGTGGGCGATCGGGTAGACGTCGAACTGGGTGAAGCCCGAAACCGGCGCCGGCCTTCCTTGCAAGTTGTTGAGGAAGTTGTGCATCTCGGTGGATTGGGCGAGAATGTCGTAGCCAAAAGCTGTGACGAAGATGAGCGGCACCCAAATCCAGCCGATGAAGAAGAACCAGAACAGCGTCGACTGCTTGCTCGACAGTTTGAGAATAAAGCTCGGGTAGGCGCGAGCCACGCGGTGAAGGCGCGGGCGTACCTGGTGGCGCCAGAAGTGGCGTAGCGCGTGGGCGGCTACTTGCAACTTGTCGATAAAAGATTTCCAGGATGGGTGGTTGTGCAAGAAGCGCTGAAACGCGGAATCAAGTTCCTCATCAGCGGCTTCGTCCTGCTCGCGCAAGCTGTTTACATACGCGTCTTCGTCGAAATCGTCACCGCGGCTTAAGGCTGCGTGGCGAGCGGCGATGAGTTCGAGCGCTTGGTCCGGGGTGAGGGCGTCAGCGGGTGCGGTCGCTGTGGTTGCTTTGCTCGCTGCGATGGTTGCGCTCGTGGTGGTCGTGGCGATATCAGCGCCCGCAACCGTCTTCGCGCTGGCCTCTACAGCAGCGTCCGCAGCTGAGGTTGGTGCAGATGGGGTAGGGGCGGAAGCAGGCGATGAAGCGGACTGATAATCTGGAGAAGAAGTGCTAGAGAGAGGGAAAAAGCCGAGCCAACTATCGGGCTGACCAGTGATCGCCAAGTGCGTGCGGTAACGAATGAGAGCGGTTGCGACGATGATGAGCGACCAATAAATAAGGCTTGCGATGAGGAGAGTCAGAGCGTTACTGAAGCCAAAAACCGACAACGAGAGATTTGCGCGGTAAATCGGACCAACCGATGTGCAAAAGCCCAGAAAGAGCGCGACGGCGATGGTGAGGATGCGAGCGAAAACGGGGGCCGCGTGGTACTCGTCATGGTGAATTCGCAGGAACCACGTAACCCAGGTGCGCGTGTGAGCAGTGATGACGCTCGCCACACGGCGAGAATTCTGGGTGATCTGCTCTTTCATGAAACCTCCTCAACGCTACTAGTTTATGGCGTTGTGCCCCGATTAGCCACTAATACGAATGCGGTTGTCGATGCGGCTGTCAGCGCGGTTGTTAATGCAGTTTTAGAGGTCGCGATACACTCACCAAAGTGGCGAAAGCTCCTACAGCTCAGGCTGCGCAAGGTAACGGAAGACTTGCGCAAGCTCAAGCGCGAGTGGCGAAAGCCTAGTACGGCGCATATGCGCAGGACGAGACGCTGATGCAGTGCACGGCGCGCACAGCGTAAGGAAGAGGTATACAGCATGCTGGAAACCGAGCGGGAAACCGAGCCGGAAACCATGCCGAAAAACACAACACATTTCGAGCAGCAGAGCAATTCTCAGCAGAGCAATTCTCTGGCGGAGGAAGCTGCAGGAAAAGAAAGCTCCATGCACGAGCGCTCAGCCCAGCCTGGACGCTACGGTGAGCAACACCTGATGCGCTTCGTGCTCTCGCTCATCGCTGTCGGCGGCTTCTCCTTTATCGGCGTCTTTACCGAGACCATGATGAACGTGATCTTCCCCGATCTCATGCGCGAATTCCACATCGATTCGGCAACCGTGCAATGGGTGACCACAGCAGCCCTCCTGCCGCTCGCCGCCATCGTTCCGCTCTCCGTGTGGTTCAACCGCCGCTTCCACTTCAAGCAGATCTTTATCATTTCCGGCACGCTCTTCATCGTCGGCGCGCTCATCGCCTTTTGGTCGCCCAGTTTCGCGGCTCTCTTGGTCGCTCGCGTCATCCAAGGTGCTGCTACCGGAATCATCATGCCGGTGATGTTCAACATGGTGATGGAACAAGCACCTTCCGCCAAAATCGCGCTTTTCGTGGGCTTTAGCAACCTTGTGGTGAGCTTAGCTCCGGCTACCGGCCCGGTTTTCGGCGGTGTGATGGCTAGTGCAATGCCCTGGCGTGACACCTTCCTCATCATCTTGCTGCTCACTGTTGCCCTGCTGGTGCTCGGCCTGTTCACTATCCGTCAGTCGCATGAGGTGAACCCCCAGCAGCGTTTCTCCGCACTGCAGTTTGCCATGGTGTCGCTAGGCTTGGTGCTCTTTATGGTCGGCTTGCAACAGTCCGGTTTGGCACTCGAAGCTCAGATCGCCGGCAAGTTTGAGCTCATGACCACGCTTCTGGGTGTGGGCAGCCTGGTGGTGGGTATCGGCCTGCTCGTCGGTTTCGCTTACACGGCTCTGAAGTCGCAGTTGCCTTTGATTAACATGCATCTTTTCCAGCACCGCACGATCACGCGCATCGCGCTGGCTTGCCTGTTTATTCAGATGTGCCAGCTTGGCCAGTCCTTCATCGTGCCGAACTTCAGCCAGATTGGCTTGGGTGTGAGCATGAGCATGGCCGGTTTCGTGGTGCTGCCCGGCGCTCTTCTGGGTTCGCTGTTCACCGTCATTTCTGGCCGCGTTTACGACGCCATTGGCCCGAAGATCCCGATGTTTACTGGTATCAGCGTGGCAACAGCAGCACTGGTAATCTCGGCGCTTCTGGCATGGCATATGAATGCGACGCTCATCTGCTTGCTCTACGCGCTGTATGAGGTGGGTTATGCTTTCGTCTACTCCAATTCGGTGACCTTGGGCTTGAGTTCTCTGCCTGTCAATCTCTCGTCGGATGGTAACGCCTTGATTAATACGCTTCAGCAGGTGGGTTGCGCTTTGGGTACGACTGTTTTTGCCGTCACTTTCTCGATTGGCCAGTATTTGGGTACGCATTCGCACGGCTTGACCCCGGTTCAGGCTTCGATGTGGGGTGCGCAAATGGCCTATATTGGCATGGTTGTGGCAGCCTTGTTGTACGTGGCTTCGGCAGCGCCCCAGATTATCAGTGCGGCACGCTTGCGTGCGAAGAAGTGAGTGCGAGTGTGAATTGCGAAGCGCGAGTGTGAGATCGCGAAGCACGAGTGTGAATTGCGCTGATAATCATGGTTAATCCCACCAGAAATACCAGTTGCTGTTGTTATACAAATATGCTGCCAACGTGTTGACATCGCCATCAGGCATACACTGCTCTACTAAGTCAGGGCAGAAAATATACTGTTCCAACGCCAGATCGCAGGCATCCTCCACGCCGGTGGGAGGGATGCCTACCATAAACTCAACAGTGTCACTGCTGAGCACGAAAGGAACAGCACGGTAACGCTGCCACCAGTAGCGAGCAACTGCAGTTTGAACAGCGGGCTCGGGGCAATCATTGAAGCCGCCCATGAAGAAGTAACAAAACACGTCTGCTGCTTCACGTACGGGTACACGCACGAGCAGCAGATCTGCTGCATCGCTGTCTGCGCTAGCGTCTGGCCTGGCGCTGTTGGTGTGAGAGCTGTCACTGGTTGCAAAACCATTGCTCTCCAGGGCAACAAGCCAGTCCAGCGCATGAAACTGAGTAGGGTGAGGGGCAAGCTGCTGGTAGGCGGGTGATCGCAGATCAATCTGTTGGGAAAGCTCGGCTTTGTTGGCGAAGAATTGCGCAAGATTAACAGTGTATGACCGTTCGAGGTTTGCTGTGAAAATCTGATATGGAGTAAGGCAGTTGGCGGCGTTCTGCGGTGGGAAAAGAATGCTCTCTAAAGTGTCGTCGAGAACCACGTAGAGGCTGACCCAGCCGGTGCGCCAGGGAACATAGTTTGTCGCTTCACCTTGCGCATTCTGCTGAACCCACTTTTTTAAAAGCTGTTTGGGCTCGCGAGTGGCAATAACCTTTGCTTTGACGTTGAAAAGGCGCTCAAATTGGCGAATGCGCGCTGTGCGCTCCTTGCGCTGGAGGTTGTTGCCATGATGACGATACAGCGGTGTAAAGAACATACGCCTCCTGAGAGTGTTCAAGGCAAAAAAATAATCCTGCAACCGGCCAGCACTTACATAGAGAAAGGAAAAAGCAGCCAATCACAGGATTAAGTCGGGTTGGTGGGATTTGAACCCGCGGCCTCCTCGACCCGAACGAGGCGCGCTACCAAGCTGCGCTACAACCCGAATACGTCACCAGTAACCTCTTCAAGAAATACAGCCCGCAACAAGCACGCTGGTAATCTTCCTGAAGCAGAAACTACGCCGTACGAACTCAACATTTTATACTGATAATCTCAAAAACTCAAAGACTTTCGCTCCTGTTGCGTGTCGTTCCTGTAGCGAGGCTCAAGTAAAGTCGAAACCATGAGTGACGTTAAGAATTCTTTGAAGTCTTCCGAGCAAACAGCAGCACAAGTCGCTGAATCGGAAAAGCTGCAAGCCCAGCAGCAGTTACTGACCGTGCGTCATGCCGAGCTGATGAGCCAGCAGGATGACGACATCCAAGAGCGCATCAACAACGGCCAAGATATGGTTGAAGCCGTCAGCGAATCGATGGCAAAGTTTGGCCACGATTCTGCCTCCGAGCAGGTGCTCATGCGTACCGCTAAGCGCGCGCAAATGATCAAGCAGGGCATGGACCCTTACCCAGTTCACCTCGACGTGACCACCACCATTGAGGAAATCCGTAACAAGTACGACGGCAAGCTGGAAGCCGGCGAAGAAACCCAGGATGAAGTGGGTGTTGCTGGCCGTGTGATGTTCCTGCGCAACTCCGGCGGCCTGTGCTTCGTGCAGCTGCAGGCAGGCTCCGGCGTGACCTTGCAGGGTATGATCTCCAAGCGCGAAGTGGGCAAGGAAAGCCTCGACGACTTCAAGAAGCTCGTCGACCTGGGCGACCACCTCTTCTTGAAGGGCCGCGTGATCAGCTCCAAGACGGGCGAGCTCTCCGTGTTCGCAAGCTCCTGGGCTATCGCCACCAAGGCTTTGAAGCCACTGCCAGCCAAGCATTCGACCCTGAGTGATGAGGCACGCACCCGCGAGCCATACCTGAGCATGGTCGTCAACCAGAGCACCCGCGATATGCTGCGTCAGCGTGCGGCTGTGGTGAATTCGCTGCGTAACAACTTCGCCCGCCGCGGCTACCTCGAGGCGGAAACCCCGATGCTGCAGACCATTCGCGGTGGCGCTAACGCTCGCCCGTTCATCACTCATATGAACGCTTTCAACCTGGACCTCTACCTGCGCATCGCTCCAGAACTCTTCTTGAAGCGCATGCTCGTCGGTGGCGTTGACAAGGTGTTTGAGATTAACAGAAACTTCCGCAACGAGGGTGCTGACGGCACTCACGCTCCGGAGTTCACCATGCTCGAGGCCTACCAGGCTTACGGCACGTACGACGAGATGACCGAGCTGACCAAGGACCTCGTCATCACTGCCGCCAAGGATGTTTTCGGCACCACCAAGGTGACGTTGCTCGACGGCACTGTTTACGACATTGGTGAAGGGTGGAAGTCCATTTCCATGTATGAGTCTCTCTCTGAGAAGCTCGGCGAAGAGGTGAATGCTGACACTCCAATCGAGAAGCTTAAGCAGCTTGCTGCATCCTTGGGCCTCGAAGAGGAAGTGGTGGAGAACCGCGGTAAGTACGTGGAGCACATGTGGGAGCACTTCTACGCTGAGGACCCTCACATGCTGTGGCAGCCAACCTTCGTGCGTGACTTCCCAGTGGAGACCACCCCACTGACCAAGATGAGCCGTTACACCAAGGGCGCTGTGGAGAAGTGGGATCTCTATGTTCGCGGCTTCGAGCTCGCAACTGCTGATTCCGAGTTGAACGACCCTGTTGCTGAGCGTAAGCGTTTCGTTGAGCAGGCCAAGCAGGCTTTGGCTGGCGATGTTGAAGCGATGGCCATCGATGAGGACTTCTTGAACGCTCTGAGTGTGGGCATGCCTCCTGCTGGTGGCATGGGTATGGGTATCGACCGTCTGTTGATTGCTCTGACTGGTGCAACCATTCGCGATACGATCACTTTCCCGTTGGTCAAGCCACTGGCTGCTGGCGCTCGCCCTGCTGATGAGGAGGGTTCCTCTGATGAGAGTTCTGACGACGGTGAGGCTCAGGCCTGAAGCTGAGGCTTCTGGCGGCTGACGGTGCGGAACGCGCCAAAAATGCTGAATGCGCTGAGATTATCAGTGCGCTGACTTGCCGCTGACAGCAGAGCATATGCGAAGGGGGCTGGAGTGATAGAACTCCAGCCCCCTTCGCATACTGAGAGCGGTTATTCGTGGCTACCCGCGGCTGTCGCTCGCCTGATACGCGAGTGCTGCGCGCGGTTTGCGTGGTTGTTGCTTAAACTGCGCTCGGCTTGTGTGCACACACAGCAAACTCATACAATGCTTTATTTGAGTTGCGTTTGCGCAGCGTATCAATATGAATATTCGTATAACCCAGAGCTTCCATCATCTGCGCATACCAGCGGTGAGTAGGAACCTCAGTGCCAGAAAACGTTGAATTTCCAATCACATAGCACATGTCACCACCTGCTTTGAGCACCGGGTCGATCATGAGGAAATGCTGCCACATATCCAAGAAGTACTTGTGAACATAAGGGGCGAGAATATCACCCGACTTACCCTTCTCAATATTTTCCAACGCAGCAGCCAGCTCAGAAGCGATCGGCAGACTCGCTTCGAGTTCAGCAGGGGTGGGCACAGGAGTGCCGTCCTGAGAATCATCGGACTGATAATCTGGAGAAATACTGGGTGACCAGCCACGAAGGCGAGTAGAAGCCTTGCCCCACGTGCCACCCGTCGACTTCCAATCCAGGTCGCTCGCCTGCTCGCCAGAAGTGAGGAAACCAAGCCAATACATATAAGGGCGGAGCTCACGAATGTAGGACATCCGGTTGCAGTACGGCGGGGACGTGAGCACCATATCGGCCGGCTCAAAAGCGTCAAAAGGAGTTTTCGAATCGCCCTGATGCACCGAAGCAGTCAAGCGCAACGGCTCGGCAAGTGTCGTCACCACCTCACCAAACTCCAGCTGGAAACGAGTGAGAACATCCTGGTACGTGTTCGCAGGAAGCTCGAAAGCAGGCTGATCGGTGTTTGCCTCGAGCTTCTTCAAACTCATCGATTGATGGTTAAACACCACATTCGACGTGCCCATCATCACGCGGCAAAAAGCAACATCCAACAAGTTGCGCACCTGGCCTGAGTGAATATTGATGAAACTTTTCAGCGCGGCCAAAGCCTTCAGTGTCACCGGGTCCCACCAGCGCTCAATATGGTGGATCGGGGGAGTCCAAAACGGGATATCCGCCTTCTCGCACGCTGAAGCTTGGCTCAAAACCTGAGAGGCCGCCTGCTGAGCCTCACTGCGAGTTTGAGGAGAATAGTAATCGAGCTTCGCGTTGGTAAACCACACGAGGAAAGGGTTGATTTCACGCGCCTGGCAGTGCAAGCCCATCTCCTCAGCAACCAGAGGCGTCGTTCCAGAACCGGCGAAAGGTTCGAGAACGGACGAGCCAGGAGCCAAATGAGCCATGCGCTCGCGCGCCAACGTCAGAGAGTATGCGGTAGTCAGGCGCAGCCAGCCGTGGCGGCCGGAGTGCACGTTGCCGCGGAAAGTGAGGTCTGCGCGCTGCTGAGTTTGAGATCTGTCAGGTAACACTTTCCCAGCTTAAGAGCAGCGATGATGAATGGCAATGGCGAGGTGATGGGGCTGACAGTTCCGCTGACAGTACGGCTTCGGCCTGGTGAGCACTTCCAGCTAGAATGTTCCTCAGACTCGACAGAAAGAAGAAGGAATGAGCTCGACTGAATATACTTCCGCTAGCTTTTCGCAATGGGTGCAGGCTGGCCGCCCGCTCACCCTTCTTCTTGGCCTTTCCAGCTCGGTGACGGGTGTTGCCGTGGCATGGATGGCAACGACTGACCACTCAGGTAACTGGTACACGGTTGCACTGCTGTGCATTCTCACGACGCTTCTGCTCCAGATTGGTGCAAACTACATCGATGATTACGCCGATGGTGTGCGCGGCCTCGATTCCGGTAGGAGCTTCGCGCAAGAGTCTGCTTCTTCGCACGAAGTGACTGGATCTTCTGAGCCAGCCGCCTCTGCTGAGCCAGCCGCCTCACAAGAGCAGGCACAAGTCTTTGAACCGCATGAGCGCGCGCTCGGTCCAGCCCGCCTCGTGGCAAGCGGCGTGAACCCTCGCTCAGTGCTCGCGTCCGCCCTCGTGTGCTTCGCTTTAGCCTGCGCCACCGGGATTGCGGCAACCGTTCTCACTGAACGCTGGAAGCTGTTGCTCATAGGTGCGGCCTGCCTGTTCGCCGCCTGGAGTTACGTGTGCAAACCATTGCGCTTAGGCTCGCACGCATTAGGTGAGGTGCTGGTTTTCGCCGTGTTTGGCATCGCAGCAGTCTGCGGCACGCAATACGCGCTGGTTGGTTTCGCTTCGGCAATCGGCTGGTTTGCCGCGGCCAGCATGGGCTTCACCGCCGTTGCTGTTCTCCTTGTCAACAACACGCGAGATTTGCGCGTTGACAAGGCTCACGGCAAGGTGACGCTTTCCGTGCTCACCGGCCACATCGGCTCCGTGGCAATCATGCGTTTCGCCCTCATTTTGGCCGGCATCGCAACCTTGGTTCCGGCCGTGTGGACGCGCGGCTCGAGCCTGTTTGTCAACATTAATTTGATGCTCAACTCCGGCTCGCCTGCATTTGTCGTCAATATTGTGGCGCTCGTGCTGGCGGTGTGCCCGTTCTTCTTGGCCTTGCTTAATCCGGTGAGTTTCGAAAGGGCACTTTCAGATTATCAGCGCTCTTTCACCCTCACCTGTATTCTCGATTTGGCTCTCGCCCTCGACTTCATCTTGATGGCCGTCGCCGTCACGCCAATCGTGTACTGAGTAACTCTTTGCTGTGGGAGCAGTGAAGTAGTTTCCTCGAGGTGATTACATGGTATTACTGACACAATCAACGGCGACACACAAGCCGATAACTGAGGAGGCTCTTCAGGCAGCAGGAATCCCGGCTCGCTTCATCGATGAAGCGTTGCGTACAAGCCGCTGGATGGAAGAGCGCCGTATTACTGGCGATGTGCCGACAGACCGCAGCTCGAACCTTCACAATCTCCAGGCTCTTGCTCGCCGCGACCCTTATTACACTTTTGGCCTTTCTTTAGATTCTCATTGGGATGAAGCTTCCCTGCTGGATTTAATGCATAGGAGAGTGGGAATCAGCGCTGATCCCACTTTTACTTCAGGCCAAGATTATATTGATACTCTCCTCACCATCACTGAACTGTACCGCTATGCACAGTGTATTGGTGAGGTCGCTTATCGCACTACTTGGCCATCGAATGGAGCAGGGGAGAGTAAGACAAGCCAGAGTGGGGAAAACAAGCGCATGGTAGAGCACCGCCCTGCACGTATTTTGTGCGCTACTGGTCATCCTGCCTGCCTCGGGCTCATGTATGTTCCTCTTCTTCGTGCACTACAAGTTGCGGGTTGCGAGCTCTTCTCGCTCAACACGCTGTTAGGCAATGACAGCCCGGTGACGGGTCGCCAGCTGGTGATCGACGGACCGGATGAAGGCGAACTGCGTCAAGTGCAGGGAGTGCTGTTGAGGTACCACAATGGTAATCTCATGCACACTCATCAACCTCAATACATGCGAGCTGTGTTGCGCGAACTGGCGAGCAGCTCGTGGCGGCCAGACCTTGTTATTGCTGACCATGGTTGGGCTGTTGCAGCAGGATTAGCAGGCTTCGAAACTCTCGCTATTGCAGATTGCAACGATACGGCAGCATTTGTCGCGGCTGAGCAAGGCAGTGTGGAAATCTGTGTGCCGATGGACGATGGCGAGCCAGAAACGAGTACCGGGCCAGTGACTGATTTCATTGTGAAGGTTGCGGGCCTGAAATTGTAAGTTGCACTGCGCTAGCCACCGGCCGCGCTGGTCGAATAAACCCGATATGCTTAAAGCATGACCTACACACTGATTCTGCTCCGGCACGGCCAGAGCGCATGGAATAAGTCCAATCAGTTCACGGGCTGGGTCGACGTCCCGCTCACCGAGCAGGGCATCGAGGAAGCTAAGCATGGCGGCGACCTGATGAAGGAAAAGAACGTCCTGCCAGACGTTGTTTTCACTTCTCTTCTGCGTCGTTCCATCAGCACCGCTTTCTACGCACTTGATCGTGCGGACCGTCTGTGGATTCCTGTGAAGCGCAGCTGGCGCTTGAACGAGCGTCACTACGGTGCTCTGCAGGGCAAGAACAAGAGCGAGATCCGCCAGGAGTACGGCGACAAGCAGTTCATGATCTGGCGTCGCTCCTACGCAACCCCACCGCCAGAGATCGCAGTGGACGATGAGTTCTCTCAGTCGAACGATCCTCGCTATGCTGGCGAGCCAGTTCCTCGCACTGAGGCTCTGGCAAACGTGGTGACTCGCGTTGAGCCTTACTTCGAGAATGAGATCAAGCCAGAGCTCAAGGCTGGCAAGACTGTCCTCATCGCAGCTCACGGCAACTCTCTGCGCGCTATCGTCAAGATGCTCGACGGCCTCTCTGATGAAGAGATCGCTAAGGTGAACATTCCAACTGCTATGCCATTGGTATACAAGCTGGATGAGAACTTCAAGCCGATCGTTCCACGCGGTGAGTACCTCGACCCTGAGGCTGCTGCAGCCGGTGCTGCTGCCGTGGCAAACCAGGGTAAGTGACCTGCTTGAGCTGGTATAGCTTAAGATTGTCACCGCGGTTGAAGCCCTGAGTGGCTTGCTAACAACCGCATAAAAGGAAGGCTGGCATACTACGATGTATGCCAGCCTTTGTCGTCTCTGTGAGCTATTCGGCCACGCGCTGCGAAGCGATGCCATTGTGGCTCGCTTGCACTCTGCGCTGTTATGCGCGAGCGCTCTCGGCCTCGAC
>CASERW010000027.1 GCA_949290445.1 Aeriscardovia aeriphila
GGGTAAGTTTCGCAACCGGCTAGTTTCAAAACTTAAGTCCTTTTGGCTCAAGTTTAGCGCACTTGAACGAACACCTCGCCGGTAAGCCTGCCCTCACAGCTGAATCAGTTCTGAGCTGAACCCAGATTATCAGTGCTGCACAGAATCAACTGCACAGCGTAACTACTCAGCGTTACTGCATACAAAAAATCCCCGCCGAAGCGGGGATCGAAAGCTGTTAATCAGCTCACTTAGAAGCAGCAGTCATCGAATCTGCAATAGATGCAGCAGCTGCAGCAGCCTGAGCGGAAGCTTCCTCATCGGAGGTTTCTGGCTCATCAGCTGGCAGGTACTCAGAGAAGTCAACGACGGTGCCGTCAGCGGTCTTGAAGGTGACCTGACGCATACCGGCGACCATGCCCTTCGAGCGGCCAACCTCGGTGACAGCGGAGCCGAGCTGACCCTGCTGAACGATGGACTGGATGAACTGGCTTGGATCGATGCCGTACTGCTGAGCGATGGTAGCCAAGAAGTCGGTCACATCGTTCTGGGAGACCTGGATCTTGAGGTCTTCAGAGAGCTGGTCGAGAACCATCTGGTCACGCAGCTCCTTCTCAGCCTCATCGGCAGCGGCCTTCTTGTTCTCCTCGGAAGCATCCTTTGGCAGCTGCTTGACGTGATCGTCGGTCAGCTGCTTGGCAACGCCTGCTGGGACTGGGATGTCCAAGCCCTCTTCGAGCTTGGCGATGAAGGCATCGCGAGCATCCTGGAGCTGACGGCCCTTGGCATCCTGCTCGGCAGCCTTCTTCACGGATTCCTTGAGCTCGTCGAGAGTATCGAACTCAGAAGCTTCCTGTGCGAAGTCGTCGTTGAGCTCTGGCAGCTGCTCTTCCTTGACGGAGTTGACGGTGACCTCGATAGAAGCCTTCTCGCCTGCGTGCTCGCCGGAAGCCAATGGTGCTTCGAAGCTGGTCTTCTCGCCTGCGGTGAGGGTTTCGAGAGCGTCATCCATGCCCTCGAGCATGTTGCCAGAACCAATCTGGTAGCTCACGCCGGACTGAGAATCAACCTGCTTGCCATCGATGGTGGCGGTCAGGTCGATGTTGACGAAGTCGCCCTTCTGAGCAGCGCGGTCCACGCCCACCAGGGTGCCGAAGCGCTTGCGCAGGCTCTCGAGGCGGTCTGCTACATCCTCATCCTTGACCTCAGCGGCTGGGATTTCCACTTCCATGCCCTCGAGGCTTGGCAGAGTGAACTCTGGACGAACCTCAACCTCAGCGGTGAACTTCAGCTTGGTGTCGTCGTCAGCCTTCATTGGCACAGCCTCAACGTCCAGCTTTGGCTGGTCCATTGGGTGCAACTCGCGCTTCTGTGCAGCCTTGGCGTACAGCTCTGGAACAGCGTCGTTGACAGCTTCAGAGACGATTGCTGCAAAGCCGAAACGAGCGTCGAGCACAGCAGCTGGCACGTGACCCTTACGGAAACCTGGGACGTTGACCTGGGAAGCAATACGCTGACGGGTCTGGTCGAGATACGGGTCGAGCTCCTTCTGATCCACAGTGACGGTCATCTTGACCTTGGTTGGCTCGAGCTTCTTGACAGTGGTTCTCACCCTGAACTCCAATTCCTCGAAAAGTTTCTTGTGTTTCTCTCTTCGCATCTGCGTAAAGAAACTAACTTTCAGTAACTGTAATGCCTCTCAGAGACTTTGTAACCAGGTTCACTTGCCATGGCCTGGCTCCGTGTTCGCTTAAGAATGTGCCGATTTGCTCGTGAGGAATCTCTTGCCAACATATTTCTCTGATCAGCGAGGGCTTTACCAGTAATTCCGCTGGTATTGCCAAATCTTGGCTTAACTGGCCGATAGCCGTCCTCATGGCGCTGAGCCTTTGGTAGCGCTCAGGTTGGTGGCTCTTCCAGTATTTCATGGTTCTTTGGGCTCCCGAGCCGCCTTTTTCCTCATGCGTATGCATGGCTGGCCACTCGTCTTCCTTAAGATTTTCAGCACGCAGGATGGCATCAAGCCACACTCGTGGCTTGACGGAACGTTGCAGTGGAGCGTAATTCTCCACCATCTTGTCCTCTTCGGTGCCGGTATGACGGCGAACGCGCTCTTGGAAGCCAGAAATATCCTCAAACTGGGCGCGATTATGCGGTTTGCGCAAGCCGGCTTCCACAATGGTGTGGTCACCGACTAAAAGATCAGGGTTGATGTCCAACTTTCTGGCAATCTTGTCGCGGGTATTCCATAGTTCGCGCACGATGGCGAGACCTTCACGGTCAGCACCCAGCCTGGAGATATGGCTCGTGTGGTACCAGGGCTCATTGTGCGACTCGTGGAAAGCCAAACCGCGGGCTAAAATCGCGCTGAATTCTTCCTGAGCCCACTCCCATTTCCCCTGAGAGCGCAACGCCTTTTCTTCTGCATCGCGCAGCTCAATGAGCAGCTCCACATCCAAAGCGGCATACACTCTCAAGTCGCGTCTTAATGGCCTGACGGACCAGTCTGCGATGGCATGCTCTTTGGCCAGTGTCTTTCCCAGGAATTTCTGGGTTGCGGAGGCGAGCCCTGCTTTTTTGAGCCCTAAGAAGCGTGCGGCAAATTCAGTGTCGAAAAGTTTGGTGGGGAAAAGCCCCAGATCGCGGAAACTGGGAAGGTCCTGTGAGGCGTCATGCAGTAGCCATTCAGCATCCGGCATCGCACTCACCAGACGGGTGATATCGCATCCAGCCGCCAACAAGGCGGGGATGTCGAAGAGGTAGGTGTCCGTGCCTTTGCGGCGCACTTGGATCAGATAATCCATATGCGAGTAGCGGTAGGAGTTGGCACGTTCCGCGTCGACGGCAAGCGGGCCGAGGGCGTGGCTCAAGTCAGCGATGGCAGCGTCGAATTGGCGAGGGGTGGCAGTGAGGTCGGGTACTCCCTTGTGGGGTACGTCGATCAGCTCTGGCTCGTCCTGCATGCCTGCTCTGCTACCTTTCCACTGTTCTACTGCCATGTGAGTGCGTTCATGAGCAGCACTCACGTCGATTATTGTTGCCTATTCGCCCGACGAATTGCCCTGCTCGTCAGTCTGGGCCTTCTGATTATCAGCATCTGAATCATCATGAGAGGCTGAACCACCATCAGCATCTGAAGGATTATCAGAGTCGGCCGCATCCGGGTCCGTCCTTTTGAACTCCTCTTGGCGAGAGCGCAAGGCCTGCATACGCAACTCAAACGCTTGAGGGTCGTGAGGGTCAGACTTTGCCGCCACTCCCCCGAAACGGTCAGTCACCGGTGAAGGCAGATCTGCCACTTGGTCGGCATGCTTATCCCATGTGTGGCGAGCTGGCTCATCCAAGAAGTCCTGCCAACTCGACCATGGGTCAGACTGCGTACTGGTAATCTTAGGCGAAGAAGAACGGCCTAAATGTGCCAGCTCGCTACCCGAGAGCTGTTGAGCCTGACGAGGCTGTTCACGGCTTAATTGTTCCACCCATTGGGCGTTGCGCAGCTTGGCAATCTCATAGGCTTTTTCTGCCTCTTCACGGGTGCGATACGGGCCAAGCAGGTCGGCAATTTTCGAATGCTTGCCATGCTCTACCTGACCCGTTTTCGTGTTAAACCACCAATAGCGACGATTAAACAAAGCCATAGCAGCCAGCTACTCAGTAAAGCGAGAAGTGACCGGCAGGCGACGGTCGCGACCAAAGGCCAAAGCAGTCACCTTCGGGCCGAGCGGGTACTGACGACGCTTCCATTCAGCGCGGTCCACCAAGCGCATCACCGTGTCGACAGTCTTCTCATCAAAACCATCGGCCAACAGGTCAGCGCGACCATGCTGCTTTTCGATGTAAGCGGCCAAAACCTTGTCCAAAAGCGCGTACTCCGGCAGAGAATCAGAATCCTTCTGGCCTTCGCGCAATTCGGCAGACGGAGCCTTGGTAATCGAATTGACCGGGATAACCTCCGGCTTGCCCTCCAAGCGAGCCTTGTCATTACGCCAGCGCGAGAGATCCCACACCTTCGTCTTGAAAACATCCTTGATCGGCGCGTAACCGCCCACAGCATCGCCATAAATGGTTGAGTAGCCGCAGGAAAGCTCGCTCTTGTTGCCCGTGGCCAGCGCCAAAAGTCCCTTCGAGTTGGAGTAGGCCATGACGATCACACCGCGCAAACGAGCCTGCAGATTCTCCTGAGCAGTGCCGGTGAGAGCAAGCTGGTTTTGGAAGGCGGTGAAGAGCGGCTCAATAGCCTGAACCTCGTAATTGCAGCCCAAGTTTTGAGCCAGCTGCTCAGCGTCGGACTTTGAACCGTCGGAGGAATAGCGCGATGGCATGGAGATGCCGTAGACGTTTTCGGCTCCGAGGGCGTCGGCTGCCATAGCTGCTGTCAGAGCCGAGTCGATGCCGCCGGACAGGCCGAGAACAACACCCTTGAAGTGGTTCTTCTTGGCGTAATCCTTGAGGCCGAGCACGCAGGCTTCGTAGACGGCTTCATCGTCGATGCGCTCGGGGGCGATGGTGGAACGGGACATTTCCCAGCCTTGCTCGCGCGTGTGCTCGCTGCTCGGTGCGGGAAGAGTCCAGTACGAGAGGTCTTCTTCGAAGCTCGCGGAGCGTTCCAGCAGGGCTCCTGTTGGGGAGACGACGAAGCTGGTGCCGTCGAAAACGAGATCGTCCTGGCCGCCAACCTGGTTGAGGTAGATAACGGGGGCGTTGACCTCGCGGGCGCGCTTAACGGCGAGGTCTTGGCGCGTTTGGCCTTTGCCCTCTTCGAAGGGTGAGCCGTTGATGGTGAGCAAAACGTCGATATTCTTGGTGGCGAGCTCGGCTACTGGGCCGCCATCTTGCCAAATATCCTCACAGATTGCCACGCCGACGCGCTGACCGTGCACTTCGAAAACGAGGGCCTTGTCGCCTGGGCTGAAAATACGGAACTCGTCGAAGACGCCGTAGTTCGGAAGGAAGTGCTTAGCGTACTGGTTGACGATGGCGCCGTGGCGCAGCACGAGAAGCTTGTTTTGAGGCTTGGGCTGGCCAGTTGGCGTGCTGGTTGGTGGCTCGCCGACGGTGCCGAGGACGACACGCATGGAGCCCATTCCTAAGGCGTCGAGTTGGGCGGCGATCTTCTGGGCGGCTTGGTGAGCTGCGCGGCGGAAGGTTGCTCGGTAGGCAAGGTCTTCAATCGGGTAGCCTGTCAAGGTCATTTCGGGGAAGACGACGACGTCTGCCCCATGCTTGTAGGCCTTCTTGCAGTAGGAAAGAACGAGTTGCGAGTTGCCTTCAAGGTCACCTACGCACGTGTCGATTTGTGCGAGGGCGAAGGTTACTGGCTTGGCGGTGCTTGCGTGTAGCGATGTCATAAAAGCCTCCTATTACCACTTCTGTTATGCTAACCCGCCAGGCTGAGAAATCGCACATCGTGTCTAGCATAGAGCTCATGACACAAAATACCGAAAAAACTGCAGTTTCTGCCTCTCAGACTGCACTGAGCGCTGAGGGCGCTCTCACCAGCTCGATGAGCGAAGGTTATTCCTCCCAGTTCAATTCGCAGCGCGCTAACAAGATCGCTGCTAACGCTGCGGTGCACAACGGTGTTCTCGCCGCTGCTGTGGACTATGAGGGTGTGCGCCAGCTTCGCCGCACTTTCAGTATTGAGCTCAAGCAGGGTTCGATTACTAACCAGAAGCGTTCGGGCCGTTGCTGGATGTTCTCTGGTTTGAACGTGTGCCGTTACGAGATGATGAAGGACCTCAATCTCGCTGATCTCGAGCTGTCGGAAACCTACTTGTTCTTCTGGGACAAGATGGAGAAGGCTAACTACTACTTGGAGTCCGTTCTGGACACTGTGGATGAGCCTTTGAGCTCTCGCGAATGGGAGTACGTCAACGCTGACCTCGTCGACGATGGCGGCTGGTTCTGGGGCTTTGCCAACTTGGTAAATAAGTATGGTCTGATGCCTGCTGACGCTTACCCTGAGTCTGCTAACTCTGATTCTTCTGCTGACATGGTTCAGTATGTGAACGCTCTTCTTCGTGAGGATGCCGCTCAGTTGCGCGCTCGCCACGAGCAGGGTGCTTCCCTGGCTGTGCTGCGCGAGGTGAAGAGCCAGATGCTTGCGGCAATTTACCGTATGCTCTCCATTAGCTTGGGCGAGCCTCCGGCAACCTTCGACTTCGTGGTGCGCACCAAGGACGATGAGGATAAAGATTCTCACTCTGCTGAATCTTCTCAGAACTCTTCCGCTGCTGACTCTTCTGCTGAGAAGGGCGAGAAGGACGAAGCTGATAAGGACGAGAAGAGCGAGAAGGACGACGAGAAGAAGGGTTTCATCACTGGAAAGCTCATCGTCGACAAGAACATCACTCCTCTCGAGTTCTTCCACAAGTACTGCTCCGTGGACCTCAACAATTACGTCGACGTTGCTGACGCTCCTCACAAGGAGTATGGCAAGCTGTATGAGCTGCGTCGCTCCTCCAACATGGTGGCGGGTCACGAAAACCAGTTCGCCAACATGGGTATGGATGTGATCAAGAAGGCTGTGATCGCTCAGCTTAAGGCTGGTCACCCCGCTTGGTTCGCTTGCGATTGTGAGCCGTTCTCCCTGCGTCGCATGGGTGTGTTCGACCGCAAGAGCGTGAATGTGGAAGCCCTCTTCGACGTTGAGTACAAGCTCGATAAGGCTGATCGTCTGCGCTTTGGCGAGTCGCTGGGTAACCACGCGATGACCATTCAGGGTGTTGACCTTGATGAGAACGGCAACCCAACTCGTTGGAAGATCGAGAATTCGTGGGGCAAGATGGTCGGCGAGAACGGCTACTTCGTTATGTCGGACGAGTGGTTCAGTGACTTCGTTTATGACGTCGTGTTGCGTCGCGAGTTCCTGGATGCTGACACTCTCGCTGTTGCTAATAGCAAGCCGGTGGAGTTGGAGCCTTGGGATCCATTCTGCAAGGCTACTCGCTGCATCGCTTGAGATTATCAATCCGGTGAATCATAGCGGTGATCTTTAGTTCACCGGTTGAATAAGGGCGCTGGGCTCATCAGTCCAGCGCCCTTTCATATATGCGCACGTGTTCGTTCGCACGTGAGCGCTTCCGAACCACAAAGCGCGGATGCGTACAGATCAGTACTTGCGGTACGGCAGCGCGGCACGCGCGGAAGCCGCAGTGAAAATCTGGGAAGGCACGCGGTAAACGCGAGGAACAGTCGGGTACTTCTCAGGGTCAAGCCGGTGGCCGAGCACCGCGGTGAGCGCGTGCAAAGTGTCGACACCCATCTCGGGGTTGTATTCGATCACGCGAGAAAGCGAGCCGTTGACAAGCGCCTGCAAACCCGCGCGAGTGCCGTCAATGCTGATAATCTGGGGCGTAATGCCCGCCTCTTGAGCTGCCTGTGAGGCACCGATCGCCATCGAATCATTGGCAGCAAAAATAAAGTCAATCGGGGTGCTGGGGTGACGGGCCAGAATATCGGCCGTCAGATCGTGGCCAGACTGGCGAGTCCAATCCCCATGCTGCGTTTCCACCACACGCACCGACGAAGAAAGCTTGCTCTCCCATCCCTTTTCGCGCCCCTGCGCCTGAGGGGAACCCAGAGCGCCCGAGATTACCAGTCCGGTGAGCTTCGCGCCTTTTTCGGAAGAGTTCAAACTGTTCACGTATTCGGCGGCCTGCTCGCCTGCCCACTCGTTGGATGGGCTGACGAAGCTTGCCACTAAAGGCGCTTCCTCGCCGTCAGTCTTCTGTTTGCTTTTGTTAGTCGTCGTGTCTCCGTTGGTTGACGTGTCGCCGCTGGTTGTTGTGTCACCAGCCGTCGTCGTGTCGACAGTGCCATGGTCATCGTCCGTGGTCTGCACCGGGTTACCCACTACGATGACGGGGATCCCAGCAGTGCGAGCCTTCTCCAGCTCTTCTTGCCAACCGGTTTGCTCGGCCGGGTACAGAATAATGGCAGCCACGCGCGCGGAAATTGCCTTATCGAAAGCGCTCACCTGTTCCAACGGATCGTTAGAAGTAAGCATATGGTCAGGCGACACAGTGAAACCGCCAGCGGTGACAAAATGCTGAATATCCGCGCTCGCATGGCGAGCGAAAGCACCCACACCAGCGATGCCGATATAAGCAATCATCTTATTCTTGAGCTGCCCTGTGAGCGCAGTCGCGGAGCAAATGGCGTCTATCTGCTGCTGCGTTAAACCTGCGTGGTCGGTGGGATCGGAGGACGAGCGAGAAGAAGTGTCAGCGGATATTTTTCCGGCCGAGTCAGAACCCTTCTTATCAGACGAGCCAGCAGCATCGCCATCAGCACTCGTCTCGCAGTAGGCGGGTTGAGAACCGTGAGGTGCGGCGGCCGGACGTGCCGGGCTTGCCCCGCAACCGGCAAGGCTTATTAGCAGCGCGGTTGCGAGGCTTGCTGAACTCAGCGCTGTCACAACGCGAAGTCGTGTCATTCTTTCCCGTCCTTTGAAGCAGTCTTACCCTGTGTCGAAGCAGAATTATCCCCCGCTGAAGCAGTGTCATCGTCTGCAGGCTTATCGGCTATCGTGCCATGTAAAATCGCACGAATCTTCGGCAAACGCTGCGCAATCTGTGCCTCATACCCATGCTCTTTCGGACGGTAATAGATTTTGCCGCGCAACGGCTCAGGCATATACTCCTGCTGCACAATATCCCCCGGGTAATCATGCGCATACCGGTAGCCCTCATGGTTACCCCACTGCTGCATAAGTTTGGTCGGCGCATTCCTCAAATAAAGCGGAACCTGACCAATATCACCCTTATCTACATCGGCGAGAGCCTCATTAATGGCGTTATAGCTCGCATTCGACTTTGGTGCCGTGGCCACCGCAATCACCGCTTGAGCAAGAATAATTCTCGCTTCCGGCATGCCCACCATCGCCACGGCTTGAGCAGCTGCCACACACAATTGCAGTGTTTGAGGCGATGCCATGCCCACCTCTTCACTGGCAGCAATCATAATGCGCCGGGCGATAAAACGAGGGTCTTCTCCCCCACGCAACATGCGCGCCAAATAGTGAATGGCCGCGTCCGGGTCAGAACCGCGCATGCTCTTAATGAAGGCGGAAGCCACATCGTAATGCTCGTCACCCGTCTTGTCGTAGCGAATCTGAGCAGCTTGCATCACTTGCGTCACCACATCAGTGGTAATCTCAGGCTTCTTGTTGGAAGTTGGGCTTGCCTCTTCGACAGCACTCGCCGCAGACTCCAAGATTGTCAGTGACTTACGCGCATCACCCGCCGCATATCGCACGATCACATTCAAAGCGCCGTCCGTCAAGCTCAGTGTGTCATTCAAACCGCGAGGAGAATGAACCGCGCGCGTGACAATCACCTTCAACTGCTCATCCGTCAACGGATTAAGCTTGACCACCACCGAGCGGCTGAGCAGCGGGGAGATCACCGAAAAACTTGGGTTCTCCGTCGTTGCCGCCACAAAAGTGACATCCCTATTCTC
The DNA here is from genome assembly GCA_949290445.1 of Aeriscardovia aeriphila. Taxonomy (GTDB): domain Bacteria; phylum Actinomycetota; class Actinomycetes; order Actinomycetales; family Bifidobacteriaceae; genus Aeriscardovia; species Aeriscardovia aeriphila_A. Next base: position 9,442 of record CASERW010000027.1, read on the forward strand.
CACCGCAGGCAGCAGCGCATCCTGCTGCGACTTGGAGAAGCGATGCACCTCATCGATAAACAGAATCGTCTCTTTGCCCTCAGTGACCAGGCGACGGTGAGCGCGCTCCAAAACGGCACGCACATCCTTCACACCCGAGGTCACCGCCGACAGCTCTTCAAAAGCACGGCCCGACTGAGTAGCCATAATCGTGGCCAGCGTCGTCTTACCAATGCCAGGAGGACCGAACAAAATTACCGAACTGGGGGCAGTGATCATATCCGAGCCTTGAGGAAGGGCCAACCTGCGCAACGGCGAACCCTCAGCAAGCGCCTCATCCTGGCCTACCACTTCATCCAAGTTTGCAGGCCTCATGCGCACGGCCAGAGGCCTCGTGATATCGCTCGCCTCGGCCTGGCTGAACAGGTCTGGCATATCTTCGCTCATAGGCCCTCCTGCTCAATAGTCACGCCATTTTTCATCAGCTCATCAATCGGAGCAACCTCATAGCCGTCGAAAACGACCGAGCCTTGGTTTTGCGTGGCATCCAAGTCGATAAACCCGTCGATAGCCCAGTCGAGGTCACCCTCTGCATCTTTGAGAATTTGGCGTGCATGCCAGCGGTGGTGTGCATTCTCATCCGACTCATCGAGGATGAAATACTTACTCGAGCGAGCATCCTGGTCAGTGATAATCTCCTCATGCTCGTCGTAAATATCGTCGAGAGTGTCCTCCCAGGAGCGCAAGCCCATGCCAAACTCCGTGTCCAGGTCGGCAAGCTCCTGGCTCTTTTCCTCGGCAATCAGCAGCACGCGCGAGAAGAGGGCGTTACGCACCAAAAGCTCCATACCCTTACGGTCCGGCACCACCGAGTCGCGGGAGCCAGGGGCAGAACCACCCAGATTAGCAGCGCTCACATTATCGGCGTTCACACCCATCTGGGCATCAGCATTGGCCCACTCATCCAACAGCGAGGAATCCACCGAGCGCACAACCAAGCCCAGCCAGTCGATGATTTCTTCCAAACGCTCGGTGAGCTTATCGGCAGGAACCGTACGGCTCAAAACATGGTACACATCCGACAAATAGTGCAGCAGAATGCCCTCCGAGCGGTTCACCCCATAGCGAGCGATATAACCGTTGAAATCGGAAGCGGTTTCCACCATGTCGCGCACCACCGATTTTGGCATCACCTGGTAATCATTAGCCCACGGCACATCGTGACGATACTGGTTGAAAGCTTGCCACAACAACTCTTTCAGAGGCTGTGGGTAAGTGATGTCCTGCAAAGCCTCGACGCGAGCATCATAATCCAGGCCATCTTCCTTCATCTGGGCGATCGCGCGGTCGCGAGCCTGACGCTTCTGCGCATTGAGAATCTGGTGAGGGTCTTCCACCGTTGCCTCAACCATGGACAGCAAATCCATGTCATAGGTAGGCGACTGTGGGTCCAGCAACTCCAAAGCAGCAAGCAAGAACGGAGAGAGCGGCTCATCCAAAGCGAAGTTATCCGGCAGATCAAAGTGCGTGTCGTAATCCACCGAACCGTCGTCATACTCCGTGCGCGTAATCACATCCGTGTTGAGAAGGGTGGCGAAAATCTCATCCGCACGGTTCTCCAACTCTTCCTTCACCTTGTCGCTGACCAACGAGTTCTCAATGAGCTGGGAAACACGCTCACGCGCATCGCCACCCTGAATCACCTCGTTGAGAACAAGAGAATGCGTCACCTGAAGGTGCGGGACAAGCTTCTCCGGCTCAGCGGCAATCAGCTTTTCAAAAGCAGCCTTGTCCCAGCCAACAAAACCCTTCTCCGGGCTCTTCTTATGAAGCTTGCGCAACTTCTTCGGGTCATTACCCGCCTTCGCCGTCAAACGCGCATTCTCAATGTCATACCAGGGAGCCAGAGCGATAACCAAACCCTCATGGTCAAAGCCCGAACGGCCAGCACGGCCAGCAATCTGGTGGAACTCGCGCGCACGCAAACGACGAGTCCTATTGCCATCAAACTTCGACAGCTCGGTCAAAATTACCGTGTGAATCGGCACGTTAATGCCCACGCCCAGCGTATCCGTACCGCAAATAATCGGCAGCAAACCCTTCTGCGCGAGCGTCTCCACCAGGCGGCGGTAGCGTGGCAGCATACCCGCATGGTGAACACCCACACCGGTAACCAAAAGCCTGCGCAATGTTTGGCCGAACTTCGTCGTGAAGCGGAAGTTTTCCAGCTCCTTTTTGATAGCCTCACGCTGCTCTTTCGTCGCCACACCATACGAGGAAAGATCCTGAGCGGTGCTAATCGCAGCAGCCTGCGAGAAATGCACCACATAAATCGGCTCATCGCCCTGGTCCAGCAGGTGGCGAATCGTATCAGGCAGCGGGTCGATCACATACTTATAGCTCAGCGGGATCGGGCGAGCCGCCTGGTCGACCACATCCGTTTCGTGACGGTTGAGCTTATCGAGCAGCCTCTCAATATCGCTCGTGTCACCCAAAGTAGCGCTCATGAGCAAGAACTGCGTTTTCGGCAGGGTTAGCAGCGGCACCTGCCAAGCCCATCCGCGCTGAGGGTCGCCAAAGTAGTGGAACTCATCCATGGCCACACAGCCGATGTCGCGCTGCTTACCGCGCAAAGCCTCGTTAGCCAGAATTTCCGCTGTGCAGCAGATGATCGGCGCGTCGGTGTTAATGTGCACATCGCCGGTGATCATGCCCACATTGTCCTTACCGAAAACTTCGACAAGGTCAAAGAACTTCTCAGAAACAAGAGCCTTAATCGGCGCGGTATACCAGGCTCGCTGGCCAGTGCAGATGGCGTTGAAAATCATTGCCTGCGCCACCATCGACTTACCCGAGCCGGTCGGCGTGGCCAAAATCACATTCGCACCCGAAACCAGGCTTAAAACGGCGTCCTCCTGGTGTTCCCACGGCTCAATTCCTCGGGAGCGCACCCAGGTGAAGAAGCGCTCGAAAATCTCTTCCCCGCTCGGCGGTTGCGGATCATCTAAACCGGCAAGGTCCAGAATGTCAATCGGCTTCTTGCTCGTCTCGTCTTGCCCCATCATTCCTCCTTGCTGGCTACCGTCTCCATACTACGCAAAAGGGAGCAGCTCGTCAGAACTGCTCCCCCATAAGCTCACGAGATTATCAGGCTTACGATGAAGCGCACTGATAATCTTGAGGCAAACTATTGCTTATCGGCTTCGAGAGCCGCCACTGCTTCCTTCACACCAGACTCATTGATCTGCTGCTCAGAAATAGGAGCAGGAGCACCAGTGAGAGGGTCGGAACCAGAGTGCGTCTTCGGGAAGGCGATGACGTCGTAAATGGAATCGACACCGGAGAGAATTGCCGAAGCGCGATCCCAACCGATAGCCATACCAGCGTGAGGCGGGGCACCATACTTGAAGGCCTCCAGCAGGAAGCCGAACTTTTCGTCAGCCTCCTCCTGAGAGATGCCCAACACCTTGAGCACGCGCTGCTGAATATCGTCACGGTGAATACGGACAGAGCCGCCGCCCATCTCCAAGCCGTTGCACACGATGTCGTAGGCGTCAGACATAGCATGCTCAGGGTCAGTGTCGAAGGTATCCAGCGAGGATTCGCTTGGCATGGTGAACGGGTGATGCACACTCGTCCAATTGGTGTGACCCACGTTGACGTGGTCGTCGTTCGGGTCGTCAGCGCGACGGAACAGTGGGAAGTTCACCACCCAGCAGAAGGCGAACTTTTTCGGGTCGAGCAAGCCCTGGCGCCGAGCGATTTCGCGGCGAACCATACCCAGAAGAGTCTGAGCATCCTCAGCCTCGCCAGCAGCGAAGAACACGGCGTCACCCAGCTTCGAGCCGGTAGCTTCCATCAGGCCTTCGCGCTCAGCGTCGGAAATATGCTTGGCGATGGAGCCAGCGATAGTGCCATCCTCCTTGAAGGTGACATAGGCCAAGCCCTTCGCGCCACGCTGCTTTGCCCACTCTTGCCAGGCGTCGAACTCGCGGCGGGACAGGCTTGCGCCGCCCTCGTAGCGCACGGCACCTACATAGGAGGCCTGGAACACGCGGAATGGCGTGTCCTTGAAGTATTCGGTCAGGTCCACAAGCTTGTTGTCGAAGCGCAGGTCTGGCTTATCGGAGCCGTACCATGCCATGGCATCCTTGTAGTCGATACGCTTGATCGGCAGCTCAACCTCGTAACCCTGGGAAGCCCACACGTCGTGGATGAGCTTCTCACCCATGGCGATGACGTCCTCCTGGCCCACATAGCTCATCTCCATATCCAGCTGAGTGAACTCAGGCTGACGGTCGGCGCGGAAGTCCTCATCACGGTAGCAGCGAGCGAACTGGAAGTAGCGCTCAACGCCAGAAACCATGAGCAGCTGCTTGAGCAACTGTGGGGACTGTGGCAGTGCATACCACGAGCCGGGCTGCAGGCGGGATGGGACGACGAAGTCGCGAGCGCCTTCCGGAGTGGACTTGATGAGGGTTGGGGTTTCGATCTCCTCAAAGTCCATGGAGTACAGGCTTTGGCGGGCTGCACGCATGATGTCGGAGCGCAGCTTCAAACGAGCCTGCATGCTTGGACGGCGAAGGTCCAGGTAACGGTAGCGCAGGCGCACATCCTCACCAGGAAGCTTGTTGTCGCCCTCGTTTTCCAACACGGAAGACACCTGGAATGGCAGAACCGCTGCAGTGGAGAGAACAGTGATCTTCTCTGCGTCCACTTCGATAGCGCCTGTTGCCAAGTGCTCGTTGACCTGGCCTGCAGGGCGGGCTGCCACCGTGCCGGTGACCTGGAGCACGTATTCGCTGCGCACATCCTTGGCCATAGCAGAGTCGGCAACCATAATCTGGATCAGCCCAGAATGGTCGCGCAGGTCGATAAAGGTCATTCCGCCCAAATCGCGACGGCGGTCCACCCAGCCGGCGAGCGTGACGGTGCTGCCGACATTGGCCAAGCCGAGCTCGGCAGCAGAATTAGTTTTGTACTTTGTCTGAGTCATAGACGTGTAATCCTCCCAGCATTCCCGTTCAGCATACTCACTGAGCTGGAGTAACCACTACTTCCTGCTTGTCGTAGGAGGATTGTGGGGTCCAGCTGCTGGCGTCACCACTCTCCTGCTCACCGGTGATGATGTTCTTCACCTGGTCAGTAGCGTTCTCCGAGCCAGCTTCAGCATTCGGGTCGGCCGGCAACCACACGTAAGGAATGCCCAAGCGTGATGCGTAACGAATCTGCTTACCGATCTTCTGTGCTGCTGGAGCGACATCAGTGGCGATACCGCGGGAGCGCAAGAGGCGTGCGATAGCGTTAGAGTGATCGCGATCCTCTTCATTCCACACACCGACGAGCACTGCTGCTGGAGACCGACGGTTGGCGTGTGCCCCCCGGCTGTGCAGCAAGTAGGAGAGCATGCGCGACAGGCCGATGGACAGGCCGACGCCCGGGTACTTCTTGTTGCCTTGGCTCACCAGATTGTCATAGCGACCGCCGGAACAGACGCTGCCCAATTCTTCCGCGCCTTCCAAGCTGGTTTCGTAGACGGAGCCCGTGTAGTAGTCGAGGCCGCGGGCGATGGCTAGGTCGGCAATGACGGCGTGAGAGCGCACCTTCTCGGCTTCTCGCAGAATCATCGACACGGTTTCCACGCCTTCGATTGCCAGGGCGTAGTTTTCGTTGGTGGTGTCAACCTGGTAGGCCTGGCACAACTCGTCGAACTTTTCGCGCAGGGCTTGAGGCTCGTATTCGCGAATTTCGGCGAGCTTCAGGCACGCTTCAGCTTGCTGTTCGCTGGCCGAGCAGTACTGCATAAGCGACTTCTTGACTTCGTCCTCGCCTACTTTGTCGAGCTTGTCGACTTCGCGCAGCACGCCTTCTACATCCTCTAGGCCGATGGCACGGTAGAAGCCTTCGGAAAGCTTGCGATTGTTGACGTGGATGGTTGCTTGAGGCAGGCCGAAGGCTTGGAAGCGCTCCATTGCCTCGAGCATCACCAGCGGTAGTTCCACTTCATAATGGTCAGGAAGATTACCATTGCCCACAACATCGATGTCCGCCTGCACGAATTCACGGAAGCGGCCTTCCTGAGGGCGCTCACCGCGCCACACCTTCTGAATTTGCCAGCGCTTGAACGGGAAGGTGAGGTCACCAGTGTGCTCCACCACGTAACGAGAGAGAGGAACGGTGAGGTCGAAGTGCAAGCCTAGGCGCTCGGCCAATGGTTCGTCGCTTTCATGGCCGACGTCTTGCAGGCGGGACAGCAGGTAGATCTGCTTGCTGGTTTCACCCTTCTTGAGCAGAGAAGCGCCTGTTTCCACGGCTCGGGTTTCGATCCCCATGAATCCGTGGAGCTCAAAGACGTTTCTGAGCGTATCGATCATTTTCTGTTCAACGGCTCTTTCCTGCGGAAGCCATTCCGGGAAGCCGGATACTGATGCACCTTTTGCCACGTTGCCACTATACAAAAAGCGCAGAACCGAGCGAGCGCTCAGGGCGCAATGTTGGGCTTCCTGTTTTGCAAAGCGTGCAAAAAATGATGCAAATAATCAAAAATTTGTGCAATTTCTGCAAACGGTAGCAGTTGGATGTGTGTGCAGTTGTACGGCTTTGAAATGAGCATGAAACTCATGTATTCTGGGGAACGATCACAGTGTTGTGGCCGCGCACTATTCGTTGAGATCACTTCACACAGGAGTTTATTGCAAACGGTATCGTGCGGTTCTACGCCTTCTGCGCTCTCACTGTGAGGAATTACTCAATGAAGAGAATGGAAGCACATGTTTACGCATGCAAGTAAACGGCTCTACGCTTTCACCGGTGTAGTAGCGACAGTTGCTATGGGCTTGGTGGGGTCCCTTATCCCTGTCACCAACGCTCGAGCTTCGGTAACGAAGGATGCTCAAGCTGTTGCAAATTCTCGTAGCGATGTGCAAGTTATTGCATTCCAGCAAACCTGGAATACCATCGCACAAGCTTGCACAACCACCTACGGTCCTGAAGGGGTGGGCTACGTAGAAACAAGCCCTGTTACAGAAACGATCCCTGGCACAGCTTGGTGGACCAGCTATCAGCCAGTCAGTTTCAAACTCGATTCCAAACTCGGCACAGAAGCTGAGTTCAAGAATATGGTCGCCACCTGCAAGAAGGCAGGCTCGGCACAGAAGCTGAGTTCAAGAATATGGTCGCCACCTGCAAGAAGGCAGGCGTCGGCATCATTGCCGATGTGGTGATGAACCAGACCACTGGTACGGATTCCTCCGTCCACGGCGAGCGTAAAGGCGTTGCAGGTACCAAGTTTAATGCAGATACCGCCTCTTACCCTGGTTTTACCGGTGACAACAATCAGTACCCTCAAGGTGCCACTCGTTCTGACTTCCACGAGTGCACGGCCAATATCAGCGACTACACCAATCAAGACCAAGTTCAAAACTGCCGTTTGAGATCCATGTGGGATTGGAATACTGGCTCTGCCAAGGTGCAGGACATCGACTCGGACTTCCTCTCCCGCCTGCTCAAGC
>CASERW010000028.1 GCA_949290445.1 Aeriscardovia aeriphila
GCTCAAACTGGCGGGCGGTCTCCCACACAGCGAGCGCGTCACGGCTGGCTTGAACATTATGCACGCGCACCGCCCATGCGCCCTTTTGCGCGGCCAAAACGCTGATCATCGCGGTGGCCACATCCAGCCTGTCGTTACTCACTTCTTGACTCACTTCTTGCGGCTCAAGATTATCAGTACGAGCCATTCTCCTCAGCCCATCATCCAGCAGTGTCTTTTTCACGAAGCGCTTGCGGCTCGCCCCGATCAACACGGGGAAACCCAACTGTTGCAGCTCTTCAAGGTGTTCGATGAGCGGGTAGTTGAGCTCAGGGCCGGGCTTGGAAAAGCCCAGGCCCGGATCAGCGATGATCTGTTCGGGTTTCACGCCCGAGTTGAGCACGCTGATAATCTGGCGGTGTAATTCGGCCACAGTATCAGCAACAACGCCATACTCGTACTTCGAAGAGTCGCGACCATCCAGCCAGCCGCGCCAATGCTGGACGATGTACGGCTTGCCGGTGCGGGCCAGAAGCTGAGGCATGTGAGGGTCGAGTGTGCCGCCAGAAACGTCGTTAATGATGTCAGCACCTTCGTCGAGAGCAGCCTGAGCCACGCTTGCACGAGTGGTGTCAATGGAAAGCTGGACATGATGAGCGTGAGCATCCTCACGAATTGCTTGAAGAGTGCGCGTAATGCGGTTAATCTCCTCGCTCTCGGTCACTCTCTTGGCTCCCGGACGCGTTGATTCTGCGCCGATGTCGATGATGTCAGCACCCTGCTCAATGAGAGTGTGGGCATGGGCTGCGGCGGCTGAGGTGTGCAGGTAGAGGCCACCATCGGAGAAGGAATCCTCGGTGACGTTGAGAACGCCCATGATTAACGTGCTCATACAATCCTTTCACCATACACAAAGGCCGGCGGCTGTGAAGCTCACCGGCCCTCGCGCTTAGTTGTTCGACAGACGAGCAGAATTGAGGATCAAACTCATTGCTTCTGCACGTGTTGTCGGGTTGACCATACGGCCTCGGATAGCCGAGGTGATGGTGCGCGCATTCGCCTTACGCACTCCGCGCATGGCCATGCACATGTGTTCCGCTTCGGTGACGACGATCACTCCGCGAGCGTCGGCGTACTTCATCAGCGCATCGGCAATCTGAGCGGTCATCTGCTCTTGCACTTGCGGCCTGCGGGCGTATACGTCCACCAAGCGCGCGAGTTTCGACAGGCCCAACACGCCTTCTTTGCCTGGGAAGTAGCCGACGTGGGCAACTCCGAAGAAGGGAAGCAGGTGGTGTTCGCACACCGAGTAGAACTCGATGTCACGAACGAGAACCATCTCTTCTGAGTTGACGGGGAAACGCTTTTCCAAAATCTTGCGCGGGTCGGTGGTCAAGCCTTCGAACAGCTCGGTGCTGGCGCGAGCGATCCTGTCAGGAGTTTCGCGCAAGCCCGGACGGTCAGGGTCGTCACCGATCGCCTCGAGGTAGAGGCGAACGGCTTGGCGAACCTTGGCTTTGTCGACTGGCGGATACTGGCGCTCCAGCGAATCCTCAGCGGCCTGAGCGTCACTGACCTGAGCCGCCTCAGCGGCCTGTGGCTCGCCAGCTTTCAGGCGCAGAGCGCTGGAGTTTTCCTCAGCACACGACGAACTCATTGCTGTTGGAGCCTCTCCTCTTCACGCTCTTCGGCTTCCTTCGCATACTTACGCAGCTTTTCAGGAATGGCAACCGGCGGGCGGTCAGAATCAGGCCTATTCGGGTCGGACAGCCACTGCCTGCGTTCAGGAGCCTTCTTAATGGTCGAGAAGATGCGCTTGAGGTCCTTCTCGTTCAAGGTTTCCTTATCCAGCAGCTCGGTGACCATCTGGTCGAGCAGATCACGGTTTTCGTTGAGAACCTTCCACGCTTCGGTGTGAGCGTTCTCGACAAGCTCATGAACCTCGTCGTCGATAATCTCCTGCGTCTTTTCCGAATACGGGTGTGGAGCGATGTTGGAAATATCATCGCCCTGAGGCTCAGCAGAATTCCACTTCACTGCACCCAAACGAGTGGAGAAGCCGTATTCCATGATCATCGTGCGAGCAATGCGCGTGGCCTTCTCAATATCGTTGGAAGCACCAGTCGTTGGATCGTGGAATACGATTTCCTCAGCCGTGCGGCCACCCATGGCGTATGCCATCTGGTCGAGCAAGCCCTCGCGCGACTCGGAGTAGCGATCCTCCGTCGGCATAACAGCGGTGTAACCCAATGCTCTACCGCGAGGAAGAATCGTCACCTTCGTCACCGGGTCCGTGTGGTGCATGGCTGCAGCAACCAGAGCGTGGCCAGACTCGTGGTAGGCGGTGTTACGCAGCTCTTCCAAAGCCATGGAGTGCGTGTGGCGGCGCGGGCCTTCCATCACGCGGTCGATGGCCTCGTCAATAGCACGATTATCAATGAGCTGAGCGTTCGAACGAGCCGTGAGCAAAGCTGCTTCGTTGAGCACGTTAGCGAGGTCAGCACCAGTGAAGCCTGGCGTGCGCACAGCGATCATATGCAAGTCAATATCCGGAACGAATGGCTTGCCCTTCGCGTGAACGCGCAGAATAGCTTCGCGGCCTTCCAAGTCAGGAGCTTCCACACCCACCTGGCGGTCGAAGCGGCCAGGGCGCAACAGTGCGTTATCCAACACATCTGGGCGGTTGGTTGCGGCAATGACAATCAAGCCGGTGTTGTTGTCGAAACCATCCATTTCGACGAGCAACTGATTGAGCGTCTGCTCGCGCTCATCGTGGCCACCATTCATGCCCGAACCACGCTTGCGGCCTACCGCATCGATCTCATCGATGAAGATGATGGCGGGAGCGTGCTTCTTGGCTTCGTCGAAGAGTTCACGCACGCGGGAAGCACCGAGGCCGACGAACATCTCGACGAAGTCAGAACCAGCCATAGCATAGAATGGCACGCCAGCTTCACCTGCAATAGCGCGGGCGAGAAGGGTCTTACCGGTTCCTGGAGGGCCGTAAAGCAGCACGCCGCGAGGAATACGAGCACCCAGGCGACGGTACTTTTCTGGGTCCTTCAAGAAGTCCTTAATTTCTGCAACTTCCTGAACAGCTGCTTCCTCACCGGCAACATCAGAGAACTTGGTCTTAGGAATCTCTGAGTCAGGAACACGCGATTTATCAGCGCCTCCACCCATGCCGAACAGGCCTTGGGAGCCGCCCATCGAGCGCATGACCCACCACATCGCACCAATGAGCAGAAGCATTGGCAGCAAAGTGGTAATCAGAACGTTGATCCACGATTCACTCGGCACTTCGGAGTTAAACGTGTAATCGTCATTCGTCTTTGTCACATCTTCGACAGCCTTCACCACTTGGGTTGACTGGCCGAACACGTAGTAGAAGACGACGCGCTTGCCGTAGTTGACTTCGCGCTTGTTGACGGTCTTCTTGAAGTCGGACTTGAGCTCCAAGCTGACGGTTTGGTGGCCTTCTGTAATGGTTGCGCGCTTGAGTTGCTCAGGCTGCTTCATCAAGATTGTCAGGCCGTCTTGGGTACTGATGGTTTTTGGAGCCAGAGCGCGGTTGACTTGCAAGCCAACGAGTGCGGCGATGACGAGAACGACGATCCACACCCACACCTGCTTATACCATGGCTTGTTTGGCTTGTTACCCTGCGGAACGTTCATGTTGTTTCGCGGGTCGCGAGGGTCGTTGCCGTGGCGAGGGTTATTGCCCCTGCCTGGTCCAAACCCCTGAGGTCCACCGGGACCTCCTTGCGGAAATGTCATTATGCCTTCCCTTCGCGGGCGAATACCTTGCCATCCATACTAGTGAAACAGTACATACACTGATCCTGTGGTGGCACCGCTCTCTAGTTTTCCATGGGAGAGTGACGGGAAGTTGAAATTTTCCTGAAAGCTGTCTGATAATCGCCGCGAAGGTGAGGAACCGCTGCACTGTCAGTTGGCGTAGACTTTCGGGTCAAGAACGCCAATAAAATCAAGGTTGCGGTAGTGATCGTTGTAATCCATGCCGAAACCAACGACGAACTCGTTAGGAATAGTGAAGCCCAAGTAGTCGATCGGCACCTCGTACTCGCGACGCTCCGGCTTGCTCAACAACGCCATCACCTTCACGGAGGCAGCACCACGCTTCTTAAGCTCAGCAATCAGCCAGTTGAGCGTGTAACCAGAGTCGACAATGTCCTCCAAAATCAGGACGTTCTTGCCGGCGACATCCGTTGTGAGATCGGAACGCACAGTAATGGTGTGGCTGGATTCCATACCCGAGCCGTAGCTGGACAGAGACATAAAGTCGACAGGGGCGGAGATGCTCATGCGGCGGGTCACCGAGACGAGCGTATAGGCAGCACCCTTGAGAACGCCGATGCACAAAAGATTATCAACGTCGGCATAATCCTGGGAAATTTGTGCGGCAATCTCGTCAAGCTTGGCGTCGAGCTCATCGTGGGAGATGAGGACCTTGGCGATGGAATCTTTCACGTCATCATATTTCATGGTTTTATCCTTACAGGCTTTCATTACTGGCAGTTAACGAAACGTGGTGTTCCTGTGAAATTCGATGCGCAGAATTTCGTTTTCCTGCGTCTTCACCCTCTTGAAGCTCACCACTCTCCCTTGACGGTCAAGAAGGCGCAGTTCCGTGTTGAGCGTCGGCCTGCTGGCCAGATTCAGCACTTGGCGAACTTTCTCGCGGTTAGGCTCCACATTTGTCCGCTTGAGCAGACGCATCACAAGCCTTGAGCCCAGCACCTCGTCGTCGGTGAGCACTGAGGTGAGCAACTCGAGATTATCAGTGCCCTGAAGTCGCTTCACGTAGGTGCATTCCAGCTCGTCGACTCGCCTTTCCAGGCTCGTACGAAGAGCTTGCTCATGGTGAGCCACGCTCGCCAGATGCTCGCTCACACCTTTCCCACCAAGCTCTTTCATCAGTGGGATCAGCCGCTGGCGAATCTGGGAACGCAGAGGAAGATCGGAAGTGCTGAGGGCTGAATCGCCATTCGTGGGGTCATCCCACCACTGAACCCCGAAGGCTTCGCAGATGGCCGTAGTCTGGGCGCGTGTGATGTGTAAGAGCGGGCGAAGGAAGGTGACATCGTGGCGGATAAACGCGGGTGGCATCCCGACGAGCGCATCGGGGCCTGCAGAGCGCAGCAAACCCAGAAGCACAGTCTCAGCCTGATCATCCAACGTGTGAGCAAGAAGTACTGCGCTCGCCTGAATCCGCTTGGCGTGTGCTGCAATCGCGCGATATCGCGCGGCACGAGCGGCGGCTTCTGGCCCGCCGCGGCGAGGGTCAACGCTGATACTGATAATCTCAGCGTGTTCGCAACCTAAACCCAGCACAACCTGACGAGTGTTGCGGGCAACCTGGGTAGAGCCGGGCTGCATGTGGTGGTCAACGCAGACGGCGGCGACGCGCCAGTTGAGCTCGCGTGCGGCCAGCACAGTGACGGCGAGGAGAGCTAGGGAATCGCGGCCTCCGGAGACGGCAACCAGCACCAGCGGCTGGGCAGGCTCGGTGTGCTGCGCGGGATGGGAGGACGGGGCGGTCTCAACCTGCTGAACGGACTGGGCGTGCTGAGAGTACTGCGTCAGGGTTTCTTGCGCGCGAAGGCTTGCGAGCACGGCCTCTCGAGCGAGGCGAACTGCCTGCGATTTGCGCGGGCGAAAATCAGCAATCAAGTGCGGGCGGCGAACAGAAGAAGCGGGAGCCTCATCACAATCCATGCGCGCCTCCTAAGCTGCGATCAGGTCAACGAGGAGCTTATCAATAGCGCGACTCGCCGCATAATGGCTCGGCGGATTGTTCACAATCACACTGACCATCACCACTCCCCCGCGCTTGGTTTCAATGCTCGCAACCATACTCGTCACATCATCCAGCGAACCCGACTTCAGATGGATCACACCGTGGTCACCATCAGTGAACGCGCGCAGATCACCCGTCGTGTCAATCTCGCCGGATACAGGCTGGCCTTCCCAGGCGCTCGCCCCCGCTGAGTTGAGAAGCTTACCCTGAACGGCAAGCAGGGTGCGTGGGGTCAGAGCCGAGCCGTCAGAAAGGCCGGAAGTATCGGAAAGATTCGCCCCGGCAAGGTCCACACCTAACTTTTTCACCGTGTCATATACGGCTTTACGCGCCCCCGCCGGCGAATTCTCATAGCCCAGATGGTGAGCAACAAGACGGCCAAACAGCTCGGCTAGCGTGTTATCCGAGAGGGTGAGCGTCAAATGCAAGATCTGCCACAGCGGAGCAGAGTGAATAACCGCAATCGAGCGCTGAGAAGCAATCGCCTTCCTCTGGCTAGCACTCGCCTCCTGCTTGCCGTCAGCTCCCTGCTTCACCTGAATTCCCTGCTGGTTCAAGCTCGCGGCAAAGCTCGCCACCGCGGCAGGCACCGGGTTTTCTTCGCGAGGAGCATACGCCATCGCTTCAGAATCGGGAACGCCATTCTTCTGCCAGTCACCGAACTGCTTGCCCTGGTCGATGGCCATCGCGCTCGTCGGCGTGAAATAGCCGATTTGCAAGTATTCTGGCGGCATATGCGCAGGCATGGAACGGGTGAAGAAGCTCTCGTCCACAGCGAGGCTCACTTGAGTGACTTTCTGCTTCTTGAGTTTCGCGACCGTCTCCTGCGCTAAGCTCGCGAGGCCAGCCCTTCCGGTCACATGCTGAGGGTCACTGATACCACTTCCCAGCAGCATGTCACCCTGGCCCTTGATTATCAGCGTGGCCTGCCCACCTTGCTGGTTAAGTTCATACACCTCAGTAGCCAGCGTGGAGTTCATATCAAGTGTGTGAACTGCGGCGAGCGCGGTGAGAGATTTCAGTGTTGAAGCTGGGGTATACGCCGTGTCCGCATTGTGGCTGCTGACTTCCCTGCTGCGCCCGTCGGAGATGACGAAGCCGTATTTATCACCTAAATCTGGGGTTTTCTGGAAGTCGTCGACAGCCTTTTTGACGACGTTCATGTCCAGATCGTACTTGCGCGTGGCAGCTGTGAGGCTGGGAGTGACCTTTCTGCTCGCTACTGTTTCGAGCAGGCTTGCTGGCTGGTAAGGCACAGTTTTCGAAGCTCCAGAAGCGTTGCCAGCACCAGCTTTCCCGGCAAGGCTAGCGCCACCGAGCATGTCGCGCGTCACCATCTGGTTGTGGTCAGCGCAAATCAAGCCAGAGCCCACCACGAGCGCGAGCGCAGCAGAGAGCGTCACGCGCGCAGTGCGGGACGCGATTTTTCGCAGCTTCGTCATACTTCCTCGCTCTCTGAATTGCTGGCAGTGACAATCTGGCGGCCTTGGTGAGCAATAGGCTTCCACTGGGGCTTAGAAATAAGGGCAAGAATTGAGATTGGCACCAGCGACATAAAGTACACTGGGAAACTGAGGCAATAACCCAACAGTTCCTTATTCGACGCTTGAATTTTGTCGCGCTCCAAAATGCAACACAACACGGCAAGTGCCATCATCAGAAGCATGCCGCCGACGAGGCCGATAATCCAGTTGATGAGCACCTGGTTTTGCGAGCTCACCGTAATGAAACCCAGAGCCGCGAAAACGTAACCAATGATGATGCGCAAGAACCACATCGCCGTGAAAGGCGCCAAAAACAGCGAGAAATCAAGGGCGGAGAGGTCACGCTCACGGACCATATGCTCCACCAAAGCGCCGGCATAGTAGCGCCACACTTGCAAGTAGCCCACCGACCAGCGCAAACGCTGCTGCCAGGATTGACTGAAACGCACCGGCTGCTCGTCATACAAAATGGCGGAATTGCAATAGCCGATGCGAATACCGTTGAGCACACAGTTCAAGCCAAATTCCGCATCCTCGGTGAGCAAGTGGAAGCGCCAGCCGTCGTTCATGCGCATCACAGCTTGGCTGAACATGAAACCGGTTCCACCCACCTGAGCGGAGTTGCCCAAAATCATGCGCGAAGAGTTAACGAAGCGCATTTCGCGCAGCCACCAAATTCCCGAGCCGGAGGACACCCAATTTTGGTCGAAGTTCGAAGCGGTTCTAAAGCTCGTGACCACGGGGAAACCTGCTTGGAACACCTTATTCATTTCGGTGAAGTAGTTCGGCTCGACGAAGTTATCTGCATCGAAGACGAAGAAGGCGTCGTATTGGGAGGCTTTCCCCAGCGCCATCATCTTGTTGAGCAGGAAGGTAAGAGCATAGCCTTTGCCGATGTGCTCGCTGTCAGAGCGTTCGATGACGTGTTCGCCGAGGTTCTTCACCACTTGAGCGGTGTTGTCGGTGCAGTTGTCGGCGACAACCCAAATATCGATGAGGTTTTGTGGGTAGTCATTAGCTCGCAGGGATGCGATGAGGTGCGGTAGAACATTCTCCTCGTTGCGCGCGGAGACGAGTACAGCGAAGCGTTGATCTTGGGCCGCCTCGGGGAAGACGCGAGGTTTAGCGAGGAGCGCGACCAGAATGTAGACCACTTGGTAGATGAGCGCTCCCGTGCCCAGCACCATGAGCAGAATGTCGAGTAGCTGAAGAACCAGCATTAGCGGTGAGCCTCCGAGGTCGACTCAAGATTATCACCGCTGTTGTGTTCCTCGTCCGTGTGCGCAGACGCGCTCGCGAGGTTCTGCTTCATCAGGTCCTGCGTGACCATGTCGGGCGAGGCCTGAGCTTCCTGGTTCTTCCTCCACTGCGCGCGCAGCGAACCGGCAGAACGCTTCGTCAAAGCAACCGTTTCCGTCGCATCCAGCTCTTCAGCACTCATGAACGGGTGGCCAGGAAAATCGCGCTCATGGTTGGCTTCGCTATTCTCCTCTGAGTAATCAGCAAACTGCTTCTCTGCTTGAAGAATCTGGAGGTCAGTAGCAGTGATAATCCTGCCGGATGTGGAGCGAACAACACGACCTTGGTCAGTAAGCTTCTGGGAGAGCAACTGTGCCGAGCGGGCGAGCTTGGACTTCGCCACCTTGCCAGAGCCCACGTCGAGCAAAGTCGAATCCACCAACTCCTGACGCTGCAAGTAAGCAGTCATCACCACCTGAACCGAAGCGACCACCGGCAGGGCGAGCAAAGCACCCAACAAGCCAAACAGGTTAGAGAAGGCAAACACAGCCACTAGGCCCACAGCAGGGTGAACTGCCATCGTATTCTCCTGAATCTTCGGAGCGATGAGCATATTCTCAATCTGCTGGTAGATGAGCGTATACAAAACAATGAAGAGCGCGGACTTGAGCCCTTGGTCACTCCAGGCGACGATCACAGGCAAAATAGCGCCGATAATGCCGCCAACCATCGGCACAAACTGGGAGATAATCGCGTACATCATCGCCAACGGCAGCCAGTACGGAATGCTCGTCACACGCATATAAATGCCCATGCAGATGGCTGAAATCACCGCGAGAATCACGCGCGAGCTCAAGAAGGAGGACACCTGGCCTTCAATCACGCTCCACACCACCAAGAACCTGCGCTGGGAACGCTGAGGAAGCCAGGAGCAGATGCTGCGGCGCATATTGGGAAGCCCCGCCGAGAAGTAATAGGTGACGAAGAGAATGACCATCAGCGAGGTGCCAAACTCCATCAGCCAGCTGGCCGCACCTGCCGTCGAACCCAGAATGTCGGTAATCCAGGAAGTCTGAATATTCTGAGCGATGAGGTTACCTAAAGCGTTGAATGCGGGCAGCTGATAATCAAATTGTGCCCTCACAAAACTGGCGAGCTCCGAGTACAGGTGAGGAATGCCGGAAATCAAGCCCGTCACCTGCTGGACGAACATGGAGCCAAACATCGCCACCAAAATGCCCACCACAATAAGCACAGCAAACCAGACGGTCAGCGCCGCCAGCGAGCGTTTCCACCCGTGACGAACCAGGCCCGCAACAGCAGGCTCCATTGCCAAAGCGATGAACAGGCAGATGATGACGTCAACGAAAAGGCCCTCCACATTTCCCCAGTACTGGTAAATAAAAATACCGAGGAAAATGGCGACCATCACCATCAGGATCGCGCGAGGAAGCCATGCCGGAGGTTTGCGCGGGTCGTTCTCAGCTAGGAAGAGGCGGTTGACGTCGTACTTACGCCTGGCCGACTCCCCTGTTTCACCAGCAGCCTCTTGAGCTGCTCGCACTTGGTTGAGTTCCACCTGCTTGGTGCGCTCTTTGGCGATCTGCTCTTCTGGCGTGCCTGGCAGCACTACTTTTTGCTGCTCGCCAATCTGAGGGATTGCTTTCTGGCTTCTCATACGCGCTGGCCTCACTATTGCTGATAATCTCTGTGTTCTATTATGCTCAAGAAGCCTGATTGTATGCTCAAAAGCGGGCAAATGTGAAGGTAGTGTCATATTCGCCGATAAAGTAGGATTTATGCTTTCCGTATCGATCATCATCCCTGCATGGAACGAGGCAGAACATATTGCTGACTGCCTGACTTGCGCCACCCGTCAAACCGTGGCTGCTGCGGAGGTGCTCGTCGTCGATAATAATTCGACTGATAATACGTGTGACATCGTGCAGCAGTTTATTGACGAGAACCCCGATGCTCACGTCAAGCTCGTGCACCAAACGGCTGAACAGGGCCTGATCCCCACGAGAAATTACGGTTTTAACCATGCCAGCGGCGATATTTTAGGCCGCGTTGACGCCGATTCGATGTTGCGCCCCGACTGGGTGGAAGCGGTGAGCACCCTGTTTACTGAGGACCCTCAAGCTATGGGCGCTTCCGGGCCGGTGGCGTATTATGATATGCCTGCCCGCCAATTCTCGCTGAAGGGTGATGCTGCTATTCGCAAGCATATTTACAAGGCTGACCATGGCCAGAGCTTGCTTTTTGGCTCGAATATGGCTGTTCGTGCAACCGCGTGGAAGCAGGTTGCCAACGAGGTGTGCCCAGACAAGGAAGATGTGTTGCATGAGGATATTGACCTCTCCTTGCATCTGATCGGTCACCATTTCAAGACGGTGTACTGCCCTCGCATGGTGGTAGGTATTTCGGCTCGCCGTATGGATACGAGTTTTGAGTCGTTTAAGGCGTATATGCAGCGCTTTAAGAACACTTTTGATGCACATCCGGAGCATTCGCGTTCGACGCGCCCAGAGTACTTGTTCACCGCGATGTACCCGATTTTGCATTTGTGGTACCCAATGTACCAAAAGGTGCTCGATTCTAATGACATCAATCCGGCTGCTCGCGCGTGGCTCAAGCAGCAGATGGAGCTTTCTGAGGACGATGCTCTCGATACGTGGTCGGAGTTCACGGGGGATACGGAGGACACTGACCCGCAGGAGTTGATGAACCGTTCGTTGGGCTTGTCAATGGCTAATTGGCAGCTCAAGCGTGCGACGGCTCGCCAGGAGAAGGCGCAGGTCAAGCTGGAGAAGGCTCAGGCCAAGTTGGAAAAGGCTGGTGCCAAGCTCGAGAAGGCTGGGGAAAAGGCTCAGGCGAAGCTGGAGAAGATGGAAGCGAAGGCTGAACGTAAGGAAGCCAAGGCTGAGGCGAAGGTGGCGAAGCGCTTGGAGAAGATTAACAAGAAGTCTGCTGAGTAGCGCTGGTGTTTTGAGCACTGGTAAGTGAGCGCGCTGCGCGCGCAAGATTATCACTGCTGATGAGCGCAGCCAGAAACGCAAACTGCCCGCACCTTGTTTGAGGTGCGGGCAGTTGTTTATGCACTCAAGCTTCACGACGGTGCGCGATGAGGCGCGGTGATAATCTCAAACCATCGTGATGCCAAGCGACAAGAGATTAGTCGACCTGCTTCCAGTTGTCGACGTCGATGTGGTGGTTCGGGTTCGCCTGCCATGCCTTCCACGCAGACTCGACGATCTCCTCGACGTCATACTTGGCGTGCCAGCCCATCACTTCGTTGATGCGCTTGGGAGAGCCGATGAGCAGCGGCGGGTCACCAGCGCGGCGAGCTTCCACCTTCTCTTGGAATGGCAGGCCGGTGACGCGGCGGACTTCTTCGACGATCTGACGCACCGAAGTGCCCTTGCCCGTGCCAACGTTGAAGGCCGAGTATGGGCGGTCGTCGCGGTCGAGGTAGCTGATAGCAGCAATATGGGCGTCGGCGAGGTCGGAGACGTGGATGTAGTCGCGCACGCAGGTGCCGTCCTCAGTGTCGTAATCGGCGCCGAAGATTGCGGGAGCCTTACCCTTCTTCAGGTTGTTGAAGACCATCGGGATGAGGTTGAGGATTGCAGGGTCTTCCAGCTCGACGGGGCCGCAGCCAGCCACGTTGAAGTAGCGCAGGGCGCAGAAGCGGATGCCGTGAGCCTTGGCGACGGCGTTACCCATCCACTCGCCAAAGAGCTTGGTCTGGCCGTAAGGGTTGATTGGCAGCATTGGCACAACGTCCTCTGGCACAACTGGTACCGGTGGAACACCGTAGGTTGCTGCAGAGGAGGAGAAGACGAGCTTTTCTACGCCAGCGTCAACCATGGCACCCAGCACGTTAAGCATGCCGTTGAGGTTTTGCTGGAAGTAGTAGAGAGGCTTTTCCACCGACTCGCCCACCTGCTTGCGAGCGGCGAAGTGGATGACGGCGTCCACCTTGTACAAGCGCATGACTTGTGCGAGCACCTTGCGTGCTTCTGGTGCGGCGACGTCCTGAACGACGAGAGGGTTGCCGAAGGCATGTTCCTTGGTGCCATAGCTCAAATCGTCAACGATGACGACCTGCTCACCGCGTTCCTTCAGGGCATGAACAACGTGACCGCCAATGTAACCGCAGCCACCCGTGACGAGAACTGTCATGGTATTCCTTTCTTCCGGTGCTTCCATTATGACCGGTTGACACGTCAAACCCCTTGTGTGTGCGTCGTTGACGTGTTCTGTGCTCTAGTATAACAAGAACTGTTCGCTTTTGTTCTTTTATGTTCGTTTTTGTTCGTTTTATGTTTCTGCGTACTGAAAATCTTGGTAATGACTGGCAAATCTCTGTCATCTGCCCGTCACCTTCCTGTCACCTTCCCATCACCTTCCTGTCACCCTCCCGTCACCTTCCTGTCACCCTCCCGTCGCTCCACCTGCAACACGCGGAAAAATATTTCTTGCCACAAACTCTTGCCAAGTCAGAAAGCTCCCTGTAATATCGAATCTTGGCTTGGCCCCGTCGTCTAACGGTTAGGACATCAGACTTTCACTCTGACAACGAGAGTTCGACTCTCTCCGGGGCTACTTTTCATTTCTCTTTCTTTGTTTTCCCTATTTCTCCCTCGGCTGAGTGCGACTTGCCGCACCCTCGCTCAACGCCACCCGCTCAATTCCCAGCGCAGTCTCTGGCCCTCGTCCAACGCTCCTTCTCCCCATTTCAACATGCCGTCTTTTTATCTATCGCCTTATCGATAAGATAGAAAGCACTGCCAGGCAAAGTAGCCCGCAGGTGCAATACAGAAGTACACCTATAAGTACAGAAAGCACAGATTGGAAAGACTATGACAGACTTCCCATTTAGAGACCCTAACCTTCCGATCTCTGAGCGCGTCGAAGACCTCCTCTCCCGCATGAACGTTGAGGAAAAGGTCGGCCAAATGATGCAGCTCGACGCTCAGCAAGACCTCAACGACCTCATCTTCACCAAGCACGTAGGCTCCATTCTGCACACCTCCCCAGCTCGCCAGCGCGAAGCCTACGAAATGAACGAAAAGACTCGCCTGCGCATCCCTCTGCTCGTCGGCGACGACCTGATTCGCGGCTTCAGCTTCTGGCCAGGCGCCACCATCTTCCCTGAGTCGCTCGGCCAGGCCGCTTCCTGGGACCCTGAGCTCGTGGAAAAGGCTGCTCGCGTCACAGCTATTGAAGGTTCTGCCGCTGGTGAGCATTGGGCCTTCTCCCCTGTTCTGTGCATTGCTCGCGACACCCGTTGGGGTCGCGTCGACGAAACCTTCGGTGAGGACCCGTACCTCATCGGTGAGATGGCTTCCGCTCAGGTTCGCGGCTTGCAGAAGGGTGCGAAGGCTGGTGAGCCTCTTGACTCTGACGCTTTGCTCGCAACGGCTAAGCATTTCGCCGGTTATTCGGAAACCTGGGGTGGCCGTGACGCTTCCGAGGCCTCTCACACCAGGCGTCAGATGCTCTCCTGGTTCCTGCCTCCGTTTGAGCGCGTGGCTCGGGAAGGCGTCGGCTCCTTCATGTTGGGTTACTCCTCTATTGATGGCACTCCTGTTACTGTTAATCACTGGCTTCTTCACGATGTTCTTCGTAAGGCTTGGGATTATCAGGGCACTTTGGTCACCGATTGGGATAATGTTGGCCAGCTCGTTCACACTCAAAAGCTCCAGCCTGATTACAAGCATGCTGCAGCTGCAGCAGTGAAGGCTGGTAATGACATGATCATGACCACTCCAAAGTTCTTCGAGGGCGCTCTCGAAGCTTTGAAGGAAGGACTGATTAGCGAAGAGGAAATCGACGAGGCAGTTCGCCGCATCCTCACCTTGAAGTTCCGCTTGGGCTTGTTTGAGAACCCTCGCCTCGCTGATGAGGAACGCATTAAGGCTGAGATTGGCAAGCCAGAACATGGTGAGCTTAACCTGAAGCTTGCCCGTGAGTCACTCGTGCTGCTGCACAACAATGGCCTGCTGCCATTCACCGCTCCTGTTGAAGGTAAGGGTGCTGAGGGCAAGAATGCTGAGGCTAAGGGCGCCGAAGCTCCAGCCGCTCACCCATCCGCCAGCGACAAGCCGTTGAAGAAGAGCATCGCATTGGTAGGCCCTCTCATTGACGACGCTCAAGAGCAGTTAGGCGATTGGGCTGGCGCTTCTGGTCAGGTCAATTGGCTGACGAAGGAGCACCCAGAGCCTCGCGAATGCACGACTACTATCAAGGACGCTTTCGAAGCGCTGTTGCCTGCCGATTGGACTCTTCGTACCGCTCGCGGTGCTGACATTGTGCGCATGGAGAAGGACCCGGCAGGTGACACCTTCCCTGATGGCCAGCCTCGCCCACAGGTTGCTGTTTCCTGCCCAGTTGACCCTCGCCAGATTGAGGAAGCGGTGGAAGCTGCAGAAAAGTCGGATATTGTCGTCGCTGTTGTGGGTGACACCATTGAGCTCACGGGTGAGGGCCGTTCCACGGCAACTTTGGAAATGCTCGGCGGCCAGAATGCACTGTTGGATGCTCTTGCAGCCACTGGTAAGCCGCTGGTAGTCGTTCTCATGTCGGGCAAGCCTCTGATCTTGCATGAGGCTGCGATGAATGCTGATGCCCTGTTGTGGGCTCCAAAGCCTGGTATGAAGGGCGGTCAGGCGATTGTAGAAACCCTGTTGGGTATGAATGACCCATCGGGACGTTTGACGATCACCTTCCCGCGTCACGTCGGTCAGCTTCCTGTGTTCTACAACATGGTTCGCGGCCAGCATGGTTACCGTTACGCTGATCTGACACAGGAGCCGGCCTTTGCCTTTGGTGAAGGCCTCTCTTACACTACTTTCAGCTATTCGAACCTCACCATCGAGGATAATGACACGCCATTTAGCACCTCTGACACTGTTCATGTCCATGTGGATGTGACGAATACAGGTAAGAGGGCTGGTACTGAGGTTGTTCAGCTCTATATCTCTGATGTTGTAACCTCGGTGACCTGGGCTGATCGTGAGTTGAAGGGCTTTGCTCGCGTCCATCTTGCGCCTGGTGAGACGAAGAACGTCACCATTGACCTTCCTGTCTCCTCCTGCTCGCTGGTCAACGCCGAGGATCAGCGCGTGGTGGAGCCTGGTGAATTTGACGTTTTGGTTGGTCACTCCAGCCTTGACAAGGACCTCATCTCCACTCGCTTCAGCGTTGCATAACCTTTAAGATTGTCAGCACGCTAAAAGGCTTGCTAGTACAGGAAAGGGCGGCTTCGGCCGCCCTTTTTTGCATATTGACATACCTTTACAATCTCTCCCACACAATCAATCTCAGGCTTGAGCATTCACGCTATCGTTTCTAGCTACTTTCTCACGCTCGGGAGCAGCGTCAGGCTTCGCACGCTGTTCCTGCCGTGCGATTTAGAGCTGATGATGGTTCTGCGTTCCCAGAGTGGGAAGAAGTGAAATTAA
>CASERW010000029.1 GCA_949290445.1 Aeriscardovia aeriphila
CCTGCAAGGCCGCCTGGGTGTGACCGCTCACAAGGCGATCGGCTACCCGCAAATCGAGGCCTATCTGCGCGGTGAGATCAGCGAAGATGAGGCTTTCGCTGAGATTACGCAGAAAACGCAGCGTTTGGCGCGTAAACAGATGGGCTGGTTTGGCCGCGATCCGCGCGTCCACTGGGTTGATTCGCTCTCTTCTGACGCTTCTGAGCAGATTATTTCTCTTGTTGAAGCCGCCGATAGGGGAGAGTTCACGGCTGATTATGATGAGGTTCAGCCGATTCGTCACCATTTAGGCGAGATTGGGTGAGTACCATAGAAACGGTTGTACGAGGAAACGATGGAGGAGACTATGCCATCACGGGCACAAGACGAGACGCAGATTGTTGATTCGCCAGAGGAATCGTCGCGTCGCTCATCGCGTGGCGGCAGTGTGCGTTCCACACGCGGCTCCTCTCGCACCACTTCCGGCTCCTCACGTTCTTCTCGAGGCTCGGGTAGTTCTACTCGTTCTTCCCGTTCGTCTCGCTCCTCGCGGGCAAACTACGACGACGATGGCTACGCCGACAGCTCCTCAAGTACAGGTAATTCCAGTACAGAGCTCACTCGTGACATCGTCTTCTTCGTGTTGCTCCTGCTTGCTGCCCTCTTCATCGCTTCCGAATGGTTCCATGTCGGCGGCATTTTCGCCGTGGCACTGCATTGGGTGTCTGCCGGCCTCTTCGGCATTCTCTCGGTGCTTCTCCCACCCGTCTTGTTGGTAGCGGCTGTTCTCGTGGTCAAGCGCCATCGTCCGAAAATTGCTGCGCGCGTCTGGGCCGGCCTCGCCATTTTGGCATGGTCCTTGTGCTCCTTGCTGCAGGTGACGATGAACCCGGACACCACGAAAGTGACCGGTCACATTTTGGAGGCTGGCGGCCTGATGGGTTATCTGCTCGGCGCACCCGTGTCGATGGGTCTCAACAAGCCGACCGCCATCGTCGTCTTTATCCTGCTCATCCTGCTCTCGGTTTTCCTCGTCTCTGGTATGCATGTGCGCGACCTGGCTGCTTGGCTTTCCTCTCAACGCACCCAGATTGTCAGTGCGCATGAATCAGCCGATGACGCCTCCTCCGACTACGAGGATGATGCAGATATCGCCCACGTTGCTCATCCCGTTCGTGCAGATTCTCATTCCATCCGCGTTGACCCGAATACCGGAGAAATCTTGGATGATGAGCCGCCAGTAGCCGGCGACGAAGCCTCAGCAGCGCAGCCTCGCCCTACCCGCGCTGGGTTCATGGATAAGGTGAAAGGCTTCTTCTCCCGCGGTCTCTTCCATAAGAAGCAGGAAGAGCCTCTGGATTATTACGAGAATGACACAGCTTTCGACCATGCTGACAGTGCAGATACTTCTGGCCGTGATAATGCTGTAAATCTGGCGATGCCTCACCACCCGGTGCAAACCGCGCCGGTGAACCCTGCCGCTATGCCGGTTGCAGCACAGTCTGTTCCCGTACAGCCAGCTCAGGCACAACAAGCTTTTTCGCAGCCCAGCCCAGCGCAGCCTGTTCCATCACAGCCTCGTGTATTCGACCAAAGTGCGAATGCAAACAACGGTGTAAATCCAGGCCTAAACCCTGCAGCAAATTCTGTAGCCAATCCGTGGGCGCAGTCGCTGTCCGCACAGGATGTACGCGAGCTGGCCAATAACGGTTTGAACGCGCATGCTGCAGCCACACTCGCCGTTCCTGTTCCTCCGACGCCCAATGCCTCGCTTCCAGCAAGCGTGTCCTCAGCACCACTTGCGCAAGCAGCCCAGCAAGCTACCTCACAACAAGGTGCACCACAACCGGCTGGCGCACAGCCGGCCTTCTCGCAGCAGGCACAGACGATGACCGGTGCACAGCAAGCGGGAGCGCAGCCTGGTAATCTCAAGCCGAACCCTGGCGCCACACCGGTGATGCCAACCTTGCAAGCCTTGCCAGCAGACGAAGCAGCAAGCCAAGCCCAAGTACCGATCGGCTTGAGCGCATCACAAGGCGGGGGAAGCGTGCAAACCGTCGGCGCACCAGCAGCGAAAACCGGCGAGGATATGAACCCTAATGCCGGGGTGACCTTGCAGGAAATCCAGTCCTACCAGCTGCCAGACATCTCCGTGCTCTCCTCAGGCCAAGCGCATGCCGTCAAAACCAAGGAAAACGAGCGTGTCATTCAAGCCCTGCGCTCTACTTTCCAACAGTTCAACATTGACGCCAATGTCGTCGGTTTCATGCGCGGACCGACTGTTACGCAATACGAGGTGGAATTGGGGCCAGGCACCAAGGTGGAGAAGGTCACCAACCTGCGCAACAACATCGCCTATGCGGTGGCGAGCTCCGACGTGCGTATTTTGGCGCCAATCCCAGGAAAATCGGCCATCGGCATCGAAATTCCTAACCAAGACCGCGAAATCGTGCACCTGGGTGACATTCTGCGCTCCGAAGTGGCGCAAAAGTCGCACAACCCGATGCTGACCGCTGTGGGCAAGGACGTCGAGGGTAATACCGTTGTCGCCGACCTGTCCAAGATGCCGCACCTCCTCGTCGCCGGCGCTACTGGCTCGGGTAAGTCGAGCTTCGTCAACTCGATGCTCGTCTCGATTATTTCGCGCGCCACACCGGAAGAGGTTCGCCTCGTCCTCGTTGACCCTAAGCGCGTGGAACTGACAGCATATGCCGGAATCCCGCATCTGCTCACGCCTATCATCACCGACCCGAAGAAGGCCGCTCAAACTTTGCAGTGGGTGGTCAAGGAGATGGACGCCCGCTATGACGATTTGCAGTACTTCGGTTTCAACAATATGAAGGACTTCAACCGTGCCGTCCGCCAGGGCAAGGTCCACGCGCCACTGGGTTCCGACCGCATGGTTGCGCCGTACCCGTACATCCTCGTGGTGATCGACGAGATGGCTGACTTGATGATGGTCGCCAAGAATGATGTGGAGGATTCGATCCAGCGCATCACTCAGCTCGCCCGTGCTGCCGGTATTCACCTCGTGTTGGCTACGCAGCGTCCATCTGTCGACGTGATCACTGGCCTGATTAAGGCGAATATTCCGTCGCGTTTGGCTTTCGCTACCTCTTCGGCCACCGATTCTCGCGTCATTCTCGACTCGGTGGGTGCTGAGTCGCTGATTGGCCAGGGCGATGGCTTGTTCTTGCCGATGGGTAAGTCGAAGCCGACGCGCGTTCAAGGTGCGTGGGTTACAGAGTCGGAAATCCACCAGATTGCTGATTTCGTCCGCCAGCAGCGCAAGCCTCGCTACCGTCAGGATATTCAAGAGCTCATGAATGCTTCTGATAAGAAGGAAGAGCAGGCTGAAGCGATTGAGGATATCGGTAACGATATGGATGATGTTCTTCAGGCTGCTGAGCTGATTATCACCTCGCAGTTTGGCTCGACGTCCATGTTGCAGCGCAAGCTGCGCGTGGGCTTTGCTCGAGCAGGCCGACTGATGGATATTTTGGAATCGCGCGGTATCGTTGGGCCGTCGGAAGGATCGAAGGCACGTGAGGTTCTGGTTCAGCCAGCCCAATTGCAGCAGGCTTTGGCCTTCATTCGTGGCGAGTCCTCCAGCATTGGTGCAGCACCTGCACAGCCACCTGTTCAGCCTGGCGACCCTCAGTGATGCTGTTCATCGGCGGTGGCGATTAAACTAGAGAAAGATTATTTCGTCACAAAGGAGTCTTTCATGTCGCAAGTTAATCCGCAGGCTGATCAGTCGCAAAATGCACCTGAAGCACACGGTGATTCTCGCGCTGCCCAGATTCTTTCGCAATGGAAGACTCCCGCTAACATCACCACGACTATTCGCATTTTCATGGTGATTATCACCCTCGTTCTCGCAGGCCTTGCTGGCCCGTGGGGTGCGAAGAACTACGCGCTGGAGTGGGTTGCCGCCGTGCTCTTCATCATTGCTGCAAGCACGGATAAGGTCGACGGCTACCTCGCCCGCTCTCGCCATGAGGTTACCGACTTGGGTAAGCTTCTCGACCCGATTGCCGATAAGCTTCTCATCTGCTCGGTTCTCATCCTCTTCTCGATTAACGGCCAGTTGTGGTGGTGGGTCACCATCTTGTTCCTGGTGCGCGAGCTCGGCATCACGATTTGGCGTTTCTTCGCGGTGAGCGAGGCCAATGTGGTTGTCGCCGCTAACTGGGCTGGCAAGCTCAAGACGGTGTTCGAGTGCATTTCTACCTCGATGCTGCTGGTTCCTCTGTGGCAGTTTGATTCGAAGTTCCCCTTCACTCATGGCGGTACTTCGCTGGTGTTCAGCTCCTGGTCAGTGTGGTACCTCTTGTTCACCTATGTGGTGACCGGTATTGCTCTGGTGCTCTGCCTGTACTCTGGCGCTAACTACCTCATTGGTTTCCATAAGGCTCAGAAGGCCGCTCAAGCTCAGAAGTAACTGCTGCTGGTCGCTGGTACGCCGCTGCCGGTAACTGCCGCTGGTCACAGCGCTGGTCACTGCTTGCTGCGTACCCGTTGCGTTAACTCATGGGGAGCGTCTCATGCCATCACTTGATTCGGAAGATCCCGTTCAACTTGCTCATACTCTGTTGGACGAGTGCAAGAAGAGGGGAGTATACCTCGCCTGTTCGGAATCGCTGACCGGTGGTGAGCTGGCTTCAACGCTCGTTTCTGTTCCGGGGGCTTCTGCCGTTTTCCTTGGCTCTGCGGTGACGTATCACCTGGGTGCGAAGCAGCATATTTTGGGCGTTCCAGGTGATCTTTTGCATTCTTTAGGCGCCGTCAATGCGCAAGTTGCGACTGATATGGTTGCCGGTACGCTTAAGCTTTACGCTCCGGCTCTTCATTTCGATGGGCTTGAGATTACCACTGTGCAGCAGCGGTCCTCATCCTCCTGGCATGGCCTCCTGGCTCTCAGTACGACAGGAGTTGCGGGCCCGAGTAGTGATGGCTTCCAGCCAGTCGGCACTGTGTTCATCGGTGCAGGCTTAGCAGGCGGTTCGATCAGCGTCGAGGAGCTGCATCTGCACGGCGACCGTTCCCAGATTCGCCGCCTCACAGTAACGGCCGCTTTGCACGCGGGTTTACGTGAAATTCTCTCGTTGGAATGAGCTGAAGAAAGCTCATACCCTCAAATTTATTGTTTCGTCAACATTTCGGTCGGCGTTTCGTCTGTGGGAATAAAAATATCATTCGATTGTTGACACAAATGTATGGGAGAACAAGAGAGAGGGTGGAAAATGGTAACGACACTCAATGCGAAGACCGTCGAGGGTTCCACTGCGCAGGCAGCCTACCTGCAGCATATGGATCGCCCTCAAACTGCAATGAAACGCGAACTGACTCCAGCTCAGCGCCGCGCCATCGCCTTCGCTCGCGAGCAGTTCATGCGAGCTCAGAAGGCACGCCAGGAGAAGCGAGCTCGTGAAGAGCAACTGCGCCGTATGCGTGAGGATGACGAGCGTGAGTACAGCCAGACGATGAATCGTTCTGCCGTCGCTCAGGAAGAAGAGGAAAACACAGGTACTATCTCCTTCCGCATTGTTCTGGGTGAGGTTCTGCGTGACGTTCGCCGTAATGATCACAAGACTTTGCGTGAAGTTTCGGATAAGGCCGGCGTTTCCCTAGGCTACCTTTCCGAAGTGGAGCGCGGCCAGAAGGAAGCAAGCTCGGAACTCTTGGGTTCGATCTCCGCAGCACTGGGCTTGAAGCTGTCCCAGACGTTGCGCTTGGTGGCAGACCGCATCGAAAAGATGGAAAAGGCAAACGAAGAAGTCGCTGCTGCCTGAGTGACAATCAGAGTTTCTTCAACCGTGTTGGTAATCTTTCGCTATTGAGCATGAGCTCAGCAAGATTATCAGCACGGTTTTTGTGTTCTGGCCAATAGCTTCGTGTGCAGCGTAATGCGTCGGGAATCTGTGCTGAACTGGAAGCGTGCACGAAAGAGAATTTTGGATTCTGCTCGAAGAAGTTTTTGGCAGAGCTTATGGTAAAAGCCTCGCTCAAGATGAGCACCTCACCAAATTGGATAATATGACCGCGAATGAGGCGCTTGCTGCGGGAATTCGCCCGCGTGTTGTGTGGAATGTGTTGTGTGACCAGATGGATGTTCCTGATTCGAAACGCTGGGGTTCACAAACAGTTGCTCCGCCTATGCCTGTTCCTGAGCAAGACTTGTATTCTGATTGATGAAGGAAAGTACAAGTTCACACTCCAGTCGAACATCTGTTCGGATAAGATGCTATACTGAAGGCAGTTCGAGAAGTTTTCCACATTATGGGAAAATTCCTGTTCGATCGGCGAGAACCCGATAAGTTGGGAGCGTTACTGCTTCCAAGGAGGAAATATGGCACAGAAAAAAGCGACTGAGTCTGAAGAGGACCGTCTGCGCCAACAAAGGCAAGCGTCTTTGGAAACTGCGCTTAAGCAGGTGGAAAAGACGTATGGCAAAGGCTCCATCATGCGCATGGGTGACCAGCCCCAGCAAAATGTGGAGGTCATTCCTACGGGTTCTCTTGCCCTTGACTTGGCACTGGGAATTGGCGGTTACCCGCGCGGGCGAATCATTGAGATCTACGGTCCAGAATCATCTGGTAAAACCACTCTCGCACTCGAAGCTGTGGCCAACGCGCAAAAGGCCGGGGGAAATGCAGCTTACATTGACGTTGAGCATGCGTTGGACCCTGGCTATGCAAAAGCCCTGGGCGTGGATATTGACAGTTTGATCCTTTCCCAGCCTGATTCTGGTGAACAAGCACTGGGCATTGCTGATCAGCTGATCCGCTCAGGAGCGCTGTCCATCATCGTCATCGATTCTGTGGCTGCACTCGTGCCACAGGCTGAAATCGAAGGTGATATTGGCGATTCCCACGTCGGCTTGCAAGCTCGACTGATGAGCCAGGCACTGCGTAAGATGACTGGCGCTCTGGCACAGACGAATACCACCGCAATCTTCATTAACCAGTTGCGTGAGAAGATCGGCGTGATGTTCGGCAACCCAGAAACCACCACTGGTGGTAAGGCACTGAAGTTCTACGCTTCTGTTCGCTTGGATATTCGCCGCATTCAGATGCTGAAGCAAGGCGATAACCCAGTGGGTAACCGCACTCGCGTCAAGGTTGTTAAGAACAAGATGGCCCCGCCATTTAAGACTGCCGAATTCGACATCATGTATGGCGAAGGTGTTTCGCGCGAAGGCTCGATTCTCGACTTGGGCGTGGAAAGCGGCATCGTCAAGAAGTCCGGATCGTGGTTCACATATGCTGATCAGCAGCTGGGCCAGGGCCGTGAAAACGCTCGTAAGACGCTGGCTGACGACCCAGCTTTGGCAGCTGAAATTGAGACGAAGATCAAGCAAGCCTACCACGTCATTCCGCAAGATGATGCTGCAGAGTCTTCGGAGAACCAGGAGTCTGGCGATGCTCCAGCACAGGCTACCGACTCTTCTGATGGCGAGTGATTGACCACTCCAGCTCGTCTGCCGATGAGCACAGGGCATGCTTTGTGGCGCACAGTGACTGTGCGCCACAGTCGTCTTTGCACAAACACATTTCCAAACCAAGTACAGCAGAGGGAAGAAGGAGATCGATGATCGACCCCGAAGAGTTCCTTCGACACCATCCCATCCAAAACCCTCAGCCAAGCACTGACCCAGCTGCTGAGCACGAAATTGAAACTGCTGAGCACGAAACTGCAGCAGCTCTGCCCGTTACTGAAGCTGCTGAGAACGAAACTGTATCCACTGTGCACGATGCTGATACTCCTGTGGTTTCTAGCCCCTTCACTGGCTCTTTTGGCACATCAGGCCATAGCTTCTCCAACACCTGGGGAAAGAGACAGACGCGCCGCCGCACTTCTGCGCGCACACACAAGGGGAGGATACGACAGGTACGCCCAGAACTTGCATCCGATAAAAATGCTTGCCTCGACAGCGCAGTGAAATCCCTCGATGCAGCAGGAAGCAACGAATGGGGGATGAGGCAAAGGCTCAGCCGCAAAGGCTTCAACGCAGAAGCAATCGATTGGACTATCGCTACGCTCCAGCGTGATAATCTCCTCGACGAGCAGACCTTCGCCGAGTCACTGGTACGCCGAGGAGTGGCACATGGTTATGGGCCAGCGTGGGTATCGCGAAACTTAACAGCAAAAGGCGTCCCACAAGATGTTCGCGACCGCGCCATCACTCACGCTCTTGAAGAGGGAGATTTTGAACGCGCCGCCCAGAGCTTTATGCAAACCCTCATTCGAACGACACGGGGAATGGACTATGACAAAAAGATGAGGAAACTATCCTCGTCCGCACGCTCGCACGGGCATAGTTTGAGCGCATTACAACCGTGGATGGACGAATTTCTCACTGACGATTCTCAGTAGTTCGCGGTAGTTCACAGTAGAAGAAAGCTGTTGAGATCCCTCATACCCCGGGTTCTGTCACGCTGACGCGCGGATGATCATCCATCTAGGCCTACTCTCACGAATAAGCTCCATCGACCTACCCGAAAGCCGGACGAGCAGCCCCATTGCCTTCTGTTTGGTCTTTCTCCCGACGAGGCTTGCCATGCGGTTATTGTTACCAACAACCCGGTGGTCTCTTACACCGCCGTTTCACCCTTACCTCTTGCGAGGCGGTCTATTCTCTGCTGCGCTATCTCTCAGGTTTCCCTGGGCAGGCGTTACCTGCCGTCGTGCTCTGCGGAGCCCGGAAGTTCCTCATAGGCTGATACACAGCCTCCGCGATCATCGAAGGATCTCAACGAACTAACTGTTCCATCTCATCTCGACAATTCAAATGTGGAGATTTCTTATATATTACTTTTTTCGGCGTATACTGTAAGTACTGAGCCGTATAGCTCAGCGCTCATAGTTCAAAGGAGAATAATATGAGTAGGTTAAAAAAACATCACAGCTGGAGTCCTGCTAGCTATCACGCTCGGTACATGCGGAATCGGTGTCGCTAATGCCGAGACAGTATTCTACAAGGGCTATGCCGTTAACTGGGATCACGGTCGCGCATATGGAATCTGGAGTTACTCCGACGTCCAATCACATCGTTTTGAGCACAGTTCAACAGCAAATTCCACCTGGTCAGGTTGGAAGAACAAAGGAGTCGTAGCTAAAGCATCCCAAAATGTCGGTTTTGGGCCAGCCACTGCTTATTGGGATTGCCGCGGATAAATAAGAGTTAGCAGATAACAAGATGACTAAAATATCGCGATATATCGGGATTATCCTCTGCATTGTCTTAACCTCGCTGTTCAGCATTCAGACAGTTGCGCAGCTGTCACACGAATACATTCAGACGATTAAGACTTATGCAGAGGGTAATTCCCCCCTTTTCATTCATGGACAAGATCCAGAAAAGAATTCTGAGCTTCTCAGAGCTATCGAAAGTACAGCTGATGAGACCCACTCACTCATCATTCGATATGATCCTCTCAACTCCACTAACTCAGCAGGCCTCCGTCTCGGAATTTATGGAAATACAGACCACACAATAAAGCCTCTCACATTCCTTGGCAATACATTGCTTTCTGCAACAGACATGAAAAAACTCTTCCAGGCTCAGACAAATGCTTCACTTGGCCTCGATCGAGCGCAAGCAGATGTGTTACGTGATATTCCAGAGATCTATGGAATGGCACGTTTTTCTGCTGTCAAACTTTCTGATATGGTTGAGAGTTCACACACTATCAACGGTACTTACGGCATTATGAGTGATAATCCCTCTCAATTTTTATCGCTCCTTTCACAAAAAACGGGCATTTCTCAAGAAAAGTTACAGACGCGCCTCGCTGGAATTGAGTTTGAGCCCATGCTCTTGACGAAGTATGTCACTGTGTTCATAGCTGTTGTCTGGCTTCTTCTCGTTTTCATGCTCAGCATTGGATTTTTCCAAAAGCTTCCACACTTGGGAGTGGTTTCACTATTAGGATGGTCAAGGAAAGAATATGCATTAGTACTGATGTTTCCTATCTTTCTCGCTAGTGTATGTAGCATTCCTCTGGGTATATTGCTCATTCATCTGTTCCTGACTCGCTTTACTCTTTCTTCTCAACTGCTCATTCTCATTGCTCGTTCTTGTGCAACTAGTGTAGCTGCAATTACCATTGCTTGTGCAATCTCATCCATAAGCATTTTTACAACACTACCTATCGATGCAATACGGCAACGCTTCAACCACAAGCTCTTAGCTGTTCTCATCATTATTGGTTATATTCTTGCCAATGCCGGTTCAGTTCTTGCTCTGCGCTCACTCGATGGACCATACTTCGAACTGCAATCGACAGCTGAGATTCAACGCCAATGGAAAAACGTTGATAACTTTTACGTTTTACGATCTCAGCAAAACGGAAACGATTTTCTACCAATATCCGGGCACAGTGAAGAAAATGAGAAAGATTGGTATAACTGGTACCGATCAGTGGAGGGCAAAGCTGGTGTGTTTCTGGTTAATACGGTGTATTACTCTTCAACACTCTTACAGCAATATAAACACGATCAAACGTATTCACACGTTCCTGACGAAGCCTTCTGGTTGATGAAGGCTTCCGAGAATTACCTCAAGCGCAGTGACATCAATGTTTCTGCCCAAGAGATTGACAATGCGAATTCAGGGGAACGAGTGTATCTCATCCCTCGCGCATGGAGTAAACTTCGCAAAACCACAACAGAAAACATGCTACGCGAAGAAGACCAACAAGAGGGAAAAACTGTCATCACTAATGCATACTCTCGTCACCCTCGAATTCGTTTCAGAGAATATTCCTCCCAGGATCCAATATTTGTATGGAATACGCAAAAGGGCGTGAAAGGCACGAGTAATGACGTAGTTATCAACTTGACTACTTCTGAGAATATGACAAGCTTTGAAGATGAAAGTCTGTCAGCTGCTGGACTAGAAAATAGCTACGTCAAGCTAGAGGAAAGTGCTCAAAAGCAATTCGCTACAAAACAATACCTTGCTCAGTATCATCTTGATGATAATAAACCAGAATTCCTCACCGTTGCTAACTTCATCGCAGGAATTCAAAAAAGCATGAGGGAAACTCTCATCCTCTTTGGCTCTCTCATTGCATTCATCTTCGCCATTGAAGTCATTATGCTTTTCTCCATCATGCGTCTCTTCGTTCAATTGAGAACTCGACAGATTGCAGTGAAACGCTTGCTGGGCTATTCTCTCGTGTCAATCTACCTCATGCCATTGGCGTGTGTCGTCATCACCTGTTTGCTGTGCTTGATTGCCAGTATCATTGTGCGCAGCACAAGCGCGATCTTCATGACTTCAGTACTTTCCCTCATTCAACTATTGATTTGCCTCGTGCAAGCAAACCGATCAGCACATGAGCAAGTCAATACGATTATCACCTCAGAATAAGGCAGATACTATGAAATACGCGATCATAACAGATAACCTCACGAAACAATTTGGCACAAGAACGGTTCTTCACAACTTTTCTTTCCAGGTCGCAGAAGGCGAATCCATCGCTATTACAGGTCCTTCCGGTTCAGGGAAAAGTACGCTGTTGAACATTCTCGGCCTTCTTGAATCACCCACAAGTGGAACACTTCTGATTAACAACAAGCCAGTCCCACCCGTCAACAGTCCCGCAGCAACACAAATGCGAAGGAATGACTTAAACTACATATTCCAAAGCTATGCTCTCATTCCTGAACTAACAGTATTGCAAAATATTTCTCTAGCGTTGCATTACGTCAAGAAGAATAAGCACGAGAAAGAAGAGGATATTGACAGACTTGCGCAACGACTCCATGTCGACCATGTTCTTAAGGAAAAGGTCAACACTCTTTCCGGAGGTGAGCAGCAACGAGTTGCTTTGATCCGCAGTATTCTCAAACCGGGAAATATCATTCTCGCTGATGAGCCAACAGGGGCTTTGGACCCTGAGCTTGCCCAGATTGTCACCCAGGAAATGCTTACTTTGCAAAAAGAGAAGGGAAAAACACTGATCATTGTGACCCATGATGATCATGTAGCTCAAGCATGTGAGCGTCACATCGAGCTTCTTCCACACTCGCTTACAAAATAACAGTGGGAGAAAGTCATAATAGTAGTTGAAAAGTAAAGCTGCCTCTTCAGAATCCTATTCACTGAGAAGCTAACAACCACAAGCCAGGGCATGCGCTTTTCATTGATTACTTCTCAAGAGAAGTTACTTCTGAAGAGACAGCTCAGTACTGTCCTTGCCATTCCCGTGGTTAAAACCACGGGCTCACAACTCATCAAGAACATTCGAGATCACTGCTGGATGAGCAGATTTTATCGGCAAGTTCAGTTGTTAGTTTTCCTTCAAAGCCTTCTTTGCTCTCTCCAGTGTTTCAATAACCTGGTCACACCACGCATCGAACTCGGGGTCTTCCTTCTGGCATTGCGGATGCGACATCATGTAGTCCACGCAGATGCGAGCGCCTTCGTCAAAACGAGTTGTGCAGTTAAATTCAGGAACCAACCGCTTGATCTTCGAATTGTCAAAGACGACAGAAACGGACTTATCACCCAAAAGGCTGCCCTGATAATCATAAGGTGCAACAGAGGCGAGGAAATCCGCGGAAACATGGTAGAGAACAGGCTTCACACCCAAAGCACGACCCACCGCTTCATAAATCTGGTTCCAGCTCAAACTTTCATCAGAAGTAATATGCACTGCCTCACCAAGAGCATGAATATTACCCATCAAGCCGACAAAACCAACAGCAAAATCCTTGTTGAAGGTGACAGTCCACAACGAGGTACCATCACCCTGAACAATAACCGGCTTGCCCTGCTTCATGCGCTGCAAAACTTGCCAACTTCCTTGGCTGCCGTCCACGCCGATAGGAACATTACGCTCATCATACGTGTGGCTGGGTCGAACAATAGTGACAGGGAAACCGTCATTGCGGTAAGCATCCATCAAAATACGTTCGCAGGCAATCTTATTGCGCGAATACTGCCAATATGGGTTCGCTAAGGTAGTGCCTTCGGTAATGCGATAATCACGGTTGGGCTTGGCATAAGCCGATGCCGAGCTGATGAAAATATACTGATCCGTCATACCAGTGAACAAACGGATATCACGCTCCACCTGTTCAGGCACGAAGGCAATAAACTCGGCAACCGTGTCAAAATGACGGCCTTCCAACAGTTCGCGAACTTCGTCCTCATTATTCATGTCAGCGACGAGTGATTCCACGCCCTGGGGAAGTTCATCATTGCGATGGCCACGGTTAAGGAGAGTAACCTCCCAGCCCTTCTTTACCAACAGGCGAGTGATAGCAGAACTAATAGTTCCCGTTCCGCCGATAAGTAATGCGCGCATACTGCTCCTTTGCATTGCGACTTGAATCTGCTCAATGAGCAGAACTGCATGCACGCTCGTAAAGCCAATGCACACAGTATTTCCATAATCTCACGGAAAGAAGCAGGAGGGAAGTCGATTACGGAAAGGGCGGAAAGAAAGAAATCTTCGTGAGAAAACTGGCTGATAATCTCAAGAAATCAGCGTTTTCTTACCTAAGAGAGAGGTGCCTCTCAGTGATTTTTCAGTGAAGAAGCGGTAGAATAGAAGCAACCTGAGACAGGGAAGAGCTCAGGACCCATCCGATGAATTTTTCATCGTCCGACCAAAGGAGGTCACCATGGACATCGTTGTTACCGGTCGTCATACCACTGTGAGCGACAAGTTCCACGACGTTGTTGACACCAAGATGCAAAGAGTAGAAACGATCGCACCAGACGTTTCTCGCATTCAGGTTGTGGTGACTCGTGAAGGAAACCCAAGCCAAGCCGACACTGCAAAGCGCGTCGAGCTGACCATCATCGCAGGCCGCGACGTGGTGCGTGCAGAAGCCTCGAGCACTGATGAGTACTCCGCTCTCGACCTCGCACTGGATAAGCTGACCCTGCGCCTGCGTCGTACGCGCGATCGCCGTAAGAACCATCGTCGTGGTTTGGAGAACGTGCCAGCGCCAGACCTCGCAGCAGAGTTCGAACTGCAGAAGGCTGTGGAGCGCGCTGAGAACGAAGAGCAAGCTCCGAACGGTGCTGACGCTCTGGCGAAGGAACTGGACCCAGGCGAGTCGATCGAGGTTCAGGTGGGCGACACCCCAGTCGTCATCCGCCGTAAGCTGCACATCGCAGAGCCAATGACTATCGATGATGCTCTGTACCAGATGGAGCTGATCGGCCACGACTTCTTCCTGTTCACCAACTCGGCCAATGGTCGCGCCTCGGTTGTGTACCGTCGCCACGGTTACTCCTACGGTGTGTTTGAGATTGACACCGCGGATAACCTGCGCAAGGCACGCGAAGCAGCACGTAAGGCTGCAAAGAAGGCCTGATACTTGCTTTCCCCGAAGCTGCTTGGTGTAAGGAATACGGCAGCGAAGGAAACAGATAGAGAATAAAGGATAGAGAATAAGGAGCCTCTTCCTCACCTGACGTTGTTCGGTTGGGGGAGAGGCTCATTTTGTCTGAGATTACGCAAGCGCGGGTATATATGTGTTAAAGCTGATAATCTGTGAGGAAAAGTACAGAAAAATCCCCGTTTTTATTGGCATGTATCCGCGCCAGCCTTTAAGATTGGGAATGTTTGTTATCGAAGCTCGCATGGCGAGCATACGACGGGAGTGAACAGTGGCATCTCTTCTTGATAAAGCCCTGCGTGTTGGCGAAGGCCGACAGCTCAAGAAACTCCAGTCTGTGGTGGACAAGACGAACG
This sequence comes from Aeriscardovia aeriphila, assembly GCA_949290445.1. GTDB lineage: Bacteria > Actinomycetota > Actinomycetes > Actinomycetales > Bifidobacteriaceae > Aeriscardovia > Aeriscardovia aeriphila_A. The sequence goes on from CASERW010000029.1 coordinate 14,703, forward strand.
GCTTTGAGCCGAAGATCTCCGCTCTCACGGACGAGGAGCTGAAGGCACAGACCAGCAAGTTCAAGGAACGCCTGAAGAAGGGCGAAACTCTGGACGACATCATGCCGGAAGCTTTCGCAACAGTACGTGAGGCTGCTAAGCGCGTTATTGGTCAGCGTCCATACGACGTTCAAATTATGGGTGCTGCTGCACTGCACTGGGGTAATATCGCCGAAATGAAGACCGGCGAAGGTAAGACCTTGGTGGCAACCATGCCAAGCTACCTCAACGCTCTCACTGGTGAGGGCGTGCACGTCGTCACAGTCAACGACTACCTGGCAAGCTACCAGTCCGAACTCATGGGCCGTGTGCACCGCTTCCTCGGTTTGAGCGTTGGCTGCATTCTCACCAGCCAGAAGCCAGCCGAGCGTCGCAAGCAGTACGCTGCCGACATCACCTATGGCACCAACAATGAGTTTGGCTTCGATTATCTGCGTGACAACATGGCATGGGATAAGTCTGAGCTGGTTCAGCGCGGCCATCACTACGCCATCGTCGATGAGGTCGATTCCATCTTGATCGATGAGGCTCGAACCCCACTGATCATCTCTGGTCCAGCAGAGGGCGGTGTTACTCGCTGGTACCGCCAGTTCGCTACCTTCGTGCCCAACCTGACTCGCGACGTGGATTACACCGTCGATGAGAAGAAGAAGACCATCGGCATTCTCGACCCTGGCATTGCCAAGGTGGAGGATTGGCTGGGCATTGATAATCTTTATGAGCCAAACAATACGGCTCTCATCGGCTACCTCAACAACGCCATCAAGGCCAAGGAACTCTTCCTGCGTGACCGCGACTACGTGGTAACCGGCGGAGAGGTGCTCATCGTCGACGAGCATACCGGCCGTGTGCTGCCAGGCCGTCGCTACAACGAGGGCTTACACCAGGCGCTGGAAGCCAAGGAAAACGTGGAGATTAAGGCTGAGAACCAGACTTACGCCACCATCACCTTGCAGAACTACTTCCGCATGTACGACAAGCTGTCGGGCATGACCGGTACCGCAGAAACTGAGGCAGCCGAGTTCAACAACACCTACAAGCTGGGTGTGATCCCGATCCCGACGAACAAACCAATGATTCGCCAGGATAAGGATGATCTGATCTTCCTGTCCAAGAAGGATAAGCTCACCGCCATCATCAAGGATGTTGC
>CASERW010000030.1 GCA_949290445.1 Aeriscardovia aeriphila
GGTTGCGAAACTTACCCAGCAGCCCGCACAATGCTGTAAGGTAGAGGACGGATAGTTTAAAAGACAAGGAGTTACCGTGACTTCTCCGTTTACTCCAGTAATGGATGACGGCGACGGTGCAGCACTCGCTGGTGCAAACCCGATCTTCAACCGTTTGCTGAAGAACCGCATTATTTGGCTCGGCGACGAAGTGAAAGATGAGAACGCCAACGTCATCTGCGCTCAAATGCTGATGCTCGCCGCTGAAGACCCTGAAAAGGACATCTGGCTGTACATCAATTCCCCAGGCGGTTCCATCACCGCCGGCATGGCAATCTACGACACCATGCAGCTCATCGAGCCAGACGTGGCAACCGTTGCCGTGGGTATGGCCGCATCGATGGGTCAATTCCTGCTCTCCTCAGGCACCCCTGGCAAGCGCTTCATCACCTCTCACGCCCGCGTTCTGATGCACCAGCCATCTGGCGGCATCGGCGGTACCGAGACGGATGTGCGCGTCAACGCGGAACTCATCATGGATATGAAGAAGACTTTGGGTGAGCTCACTGCTCAGCAGACCGGCCACACCATTGAGCAGATCTATGAGGACAACGCTTACGACCACTGGTACACCGCACAGCAGGCTCTCGATTACGGTTTCGTCGATCACATCATCACCGACCGTAACTCGCTGAACAAGGCCGTGCAATCACAGAAGGGAGAGTGACATGGCTAGTGAAGAAGCTCGTTTCGTCGCTCGCGCTGAGCGCCTGGCAGGCAACACATTCACCTCTCCACAGATGCGCTATGTGCTGCCCGAGTACACCGAGCGCACTCCCTACGGCGTGAAGACGACGAACCCATACTCTCGTCTCTTCGAAAACCGCATCATCTTCTTGGGTGCGCAGGTTGACGACACTTCTGCCGATGACCTCATGGCTCAGCTTCTGGTTCTTGAAAGCCAGGATCCGAACCGTGACATCATGATGTACATCAATTCCCCTGGTGGCTCGATGACTGCTATGACGGCCATTTACGACACCATGCAGTACATCAAGCCAGAAATTCAAACGGTGTGCTTGGGTCAGGCTGCTTCTGCTGCATCCGTGATTTTGGCTGCTGGCACCAAGGGCAAGCGTCTCATGCTGCCGAATGCTCGCGTGCTGATCCACCAGCCAGCAATTGGCCAGGGTTTCGGCAAGGCTTCCGAAATTGAAGTGCAAGCTCGTGAGCTGTTGCGTATGCGTGAATGGTTGGAGAACACGATGGCCAAGCATACTGGTCAGTCTCCTGAGCGCATTCGCAAGGACATTGAGATTGACACTATTCTGACAGCACAAGAGGCCAAGGATTACGGCATCGTAGATGAGGTTCTGCCTCACCGCAAGTGAGTGCAGAAGCACCGCACAGTCGAATAATATGAAAATGGCGAGGCTATTTGGCCTCGCCATTATTTGTATGCGCCCGATGAGGCGCGCTGATAATCTTGAGAAATTCAGTGCTGCTGAGGGGCAGTGTAAATCTTCTCGTCGATCACCTGCTGCAAATTACGCACGATAACCGCACGCTTTGTCTTCAACGACGGGGTGAGCATGCCGTTCGCCTCAGTGAACTGACTGTCGAGAATTTCAAACTTACGGATCGACTCAGCGCGCGACACCTGCTTGTTCGCCACGGACACGGCGCGGGACACCTCAGCGCGAACCAGAGGGTTCTCGCGAGCCTCCTGCAAGCTTTCCACCTCGGCAGCACCTTGAGAAGCGAGCCAGGAATTCGTATCAGCCAGGTCGAGAGTGACCAGAGCAGCGATAAACGGCTTCCTATCGCCAATCACCACGCACTGAGCGACCACAGGGCTCGTCATCACCGAAGCTTCCAAACCAGCAGGCGACACATTCTTACCACCAGCAGTGATAATCAGATCCTTCTTGCGGCCGGTGATGGTGACGAAACCTTGCTCGTCGATGTCACCCAAGTCGCCCGTGTGGAACCAGCCATCCGCGTCAAAGGTGTCAGCAGTGGCTTCAGGGGCGTTGTGATAGCCGCGAGCAATCGAACCACCAGCAATGACAATCTCATCATCGTCAGCAACACCGATGCTCATGCCAGCCATCGGAACACCCACCGTGCCAATGCGGTAGCCCTTCTCCGGGTTGACGGTTGCCGGCGCGCAGGTTTCCGTCAAGCCATAGCCTTCCAGCAGAGGCAGGCCACAGCCGTTGAAGAAGTGCGCGATGTCCTGATCGAGAGGGGCGCCGCCGCACACGATGTAGTCGACGTTACCGCCCAGCACTTCGCGGATCTTGGAGTAGACGAGTGCCGAATAGACGTTGCGCTGCAAGTTAAGCCATGCAGGGATGCGCTCGCTGCGGCCGAACACCACGTCTTGCTGAGCGCGAGACCAGGCGCGAGCAATTCGAGCGGCGCGAGCAAACAGGTAACCGGCAGCACCACGGCCAGCCTTCTGCGTCGCCGCGTTATACACCTTCTCAAACACGCGTGGAACGCCCAGCACGAGGGTTGGCTTGACGTGGCGGAAATCTTGAAGGATCGTCTTCATCGAACCGCCGATCGACAGCTTCATCTCTGACTCGAACACGAGGAATTGCATGAAGCGGGCGAAAACGTGAGCGAACGGCAGGAAGCACAGGTAGGAGCCGTTCGGGCGGCGCACAATGCCCGGCATCGACTGCTTGGACGCTTCGCAAATCGAAACGAAGTTGCGATGTTCGATTTCCACACCCTTCGGCGTCCCTGTGGAGCCAGAAGTATAGACGATGGTGGCCAGAGTTGAGCCCGTCACCGAGCTGATCGCCTGGTCAAGAGTTTCGTCGCTGACCTCGCGGCCGAGCTCTTTGAGCGAGTCGAGCGCATGGTTTTCAATCACGTAAACGGTTTTGAGCAGGGGAGTTTCGGGCTTCACTGCGTCAAACTTCGCCAGCTGCTCGTCGTCCTCGGCAAAGGCGTATTGTACGGCGGCGTCGAGCAGGATATTTTTTACCTGCGCGGGGGAGTTGGTTTCATAGATTGGCACAGTGATTGCGCCGATTGCCATAATGGCGGTGTCCAGCGCGGTCCACTCGTAACGAGTATGCGACAAGATTGCCACTGGGGTTCCTGCACCTACGCCCGAGGCGAGGAGGCCTTTGGCAAGCTCGCGCACGAGAGTGGTGAACTCGGTGGCGCTCATTGCATGCCATTGGTTGTTCTTATCGCGGTATTCGACCAGGGTTTGCTCAGGCATGCGTTCGACGCGGTCTTGCAGGATGGTGTAAATGCTGCGATCGACGTCGACGTCCTCGCTGGGTGTGGTGTACTGCTTTTTCATGGCCTTCCTTGTTGTTCTGCGCTTAATGTGTTTTGTCTGGGCTGGCTGAATCGGCTGGGCTATCTCAGCAGGCTGAGCTGTTTCAGTTGGCTGAGCTGTGAGCTTAGTCGGATCTAGTGCTGGCAGCGGTATGGTCATCTGCTGGAGCTGTTGGAGTGTTCTCCTCAGCGCTCTGTGCTGATTCAGTATTCTGTGCACCCTCAGCATCAGCGTCAGCGTTGGTATCGGCGGTGGAATTATCCGCCTTATCGCGGTGCTTCCACGCTGCAACCACTGAATCCCTACCTTCCGCCACGCGAGCAGAAGCCTGATTCACTGCCTGACCAATCTGGTTCGAAGCGTTGCGTGCCGCATCCGACATCCTGTCGAAAAGCTGGTCCACATCGCTGGGGCGAGGCTGGGTTCCAGGAGCCGGAGTGTAAATCTGCTTTTCAATGACGTCAGAATAGTGCGTGAGAACCTTCGGGCGAATAACCTTCATCGACGGGGTCATCGTGCCCTCTTCCTGGCTGAAATCAGCAGGAAGAATGACAAATTTACGCACCGATTCAGCACGCGAAACACTCATATTGGCGCGGTCAATAAACTGCTGAACATACGCGCGCACCGCAGGGTTATTCGCCGCCTGCTCCATGCTCATTTCAGGGTCCATATGCTGCTTCTTGAGCCACGTCTTCACCATTCCTTCATCCAAAGTGATGAGTGCAGAGATGAATGGCTTCAAATCACCCAACACGACGGCATGCGAGACGATCGGGCACTTGCCAATCACTTCCTCGAGCGGGCCCGGGGACACGTTCTTACCACCGGCAGTGATAATCAAATCCTTCTTGCGGCCAGTGATCCAGACGAAACCGTCATCGTCAATCTTGGCCAAGTCGCCGGAGCGCAGCCAGCCGTCTTCGGTCATGGCTTCTGCTGTGCGCTCAGGATCGTCGAGATAGCCGTGGAAGACGTTGTCACCCTTGATTTGCAGCTCGCCTTCATCGCTGATGCGCAATTCGATACCAGGGCCTGGTTTGCCCACAGCGCCAATACGGTTGGCATCTTCAAAATTCACAATGCACGGAGCAGCGCATTCCGTCATGCCATAGCCCTGGATGAAGGTGATGCCGTCAATGCCTTGGAAGAAGTGCGCAAGGTCAGGGTTCAAAGGTGCACCACCGCAGGCCAGCCAGGCCATATTCGGGCCGAGTGCGTCCTTGACGGTATCACCGACAGTCTTCATGTAGAAGGCGTGGGAAATGCGCTCCGATGCTGGGTGGGCTTTACCCGCCTGCTCATCCTTGCTCCACTGGACGAAATGCTCATAGGCCTTTTGGAAAATAGAACCCTTGATGCCAGGGCCTGCCTTTTGAGAAGCAGCGTTATACACCTTCTCAAACACGCGAGGAACACCGAGCAGGTAGGTTGGCTTGAAACTTCTGAGGTCAGCGAGCAAGTGCTTTGCCGAGGACACGTACGCTACAACACCATTGTTGCAGATCGAGCAGTACTGAATATAGCGGGCGAAGCAGTGGGCGAGAGGAAGGAAGAGCAGCAGACGATTGTAATCGTTGAGCATGCCCGGAAGAACCTTCCATCCATCCTTGACCACGCACAGGAAGTTGCGATAAGTCAGCTGCGCACCCTTCGGCTTACCCGTCGAACCGGAGGTGTAGACGATGGTGGCAATGTCATCCGTATGAACCTTGGAGATTGCCTCGTCGAGCTGCTCGTCGCTGACTGCTCTGCCGCGCTCTTGGAGTGCGGGCAGGCCGTCGGTGGCGAAGCAGTAGACTTTTTGCAAGCTGTCGACGCGCTCAAGAACGTCTTCGAGCATCATGGCGTGTTCGCCGGTGTCTGCGAAGGCGAGGGTGGGGTTGACTGCTTGGCAGATGCCTTCTGCTTGGCGGGAGGAGTCGGTTTCGTAGATGGGCACGAGGACTGCGCCGATAGCTGCGCAGGCGAAGTCGAGCACACCCCATTCGTACATTGTGGCTGAGTAGATGACGACACGATCGCCCTTCTTGACTTCAGCGGCGAGCAAGCCTTTAGCTGCGGCGCGCACGGTGGAGAGCATCTCGTGTGCGGAAACGGTGACCCAGTCACTGGTGTCGGCGTGTGGATCGCGGTATTGTGCCACGGTGTCCTCGGGATGCAGGGACGCGCGAGCTGCAAGAAGAGTGTAGAAGGTGTCGCTTTGCTCGACCTGTGGTGCCTCAATGGCGGTGGTGTAATACCTCAACATGAGATTTACACTACCGCGAGGAGATAACGAATGGGGAAACTTGCCCCAGTTTCCTGACGATTATCCGTAATCTGCCTTTTCTTCTCAGCGTTTTCTCAGAAAAAATGGCTCAAGATTACCACTGCGCGCAATCCGCAGCGCGGGCGAGCGCCAAGCTTTTAGCCGATGTCAAGGAACACGGACAGCCAGCGCTGCCCATCTTTCCTCATCACCACACAGCCTTGGTGTGTTTCCTGACCGATCCACATAGCGAGGCTTGCTTCCACCGTGGAATCATTCGTAAACGTGATATGAATGCCACTCATCGTCACCGGAAGCTTATTGGCGAGAGCCTGAGGCTTTCCAAACACGATGTTGAAATAGGTCATAATCTCGCGCATATTAACCAAGCGTTGAATAACAACAGGAGAGGCTTTGTCGTCGAGAACCTTTTCGGGCATCTTCTTCCTGACAATGTCCATAGCGCGCATGGTCACCAAGATGACCTTTTGAGCCATGGCGATGCTCTCCTCATCAGGGTGAGCATGGTCGGTGTAGCACACCGTCACATTGGTGGGTTGACCGTAAGTGAGGAATTGGACGCGGGCTTTGAAGATCCGGTGGCTTCCGTGGTAGCTGTCGGGGAGTCCGCAGAATGGTGCAAGAGCCATATCTTTCTCCTTCTCATCATTTACACATGAGAATAGGAGTTTTACAACACGCTGGTAAGCTTTTGTGCAATTTCGTGGAAAATTAGGCAAAAACCGCGTCATTACAACGATAAACCTGTGCGTAAGCATGCAATCCACAGCACAATTGCGATCAGAGTCAATTGTCGAGACGCAAGGCTACTAAAAACCGCGCCGGGTGAGCGCAGCGAACACTGCAAACCCACCCCAGCGCGGCTGATGAAACGCGGTGACAATCTTAAGCGATAGGAGCCTTAACGATTGTGATCAACAATAACCGGGCACTTTTGGAAACTCTTCAAATCCACATAACCCGTCGATGCCAACGTGCGACGCAAAGCACCCACCACATTCGTCTTACCATCAGCGAAATGGCTCGGGCCGTTAATGATCTGATCCAAAGGAGCCACCGTACCCACGCTCACACGCTGACCGCGCGGAAGAATCGGATGATGCGACTCATTACCCCAGTGCATGCCCTGGCCAGGAGCCTCATCAGCACGAGCCAGAACAGTGCCCAACATCACACCGTCAGCACCCATCGCGAAAGCCTTCACAATCGAACCGGTATCACCCAGGCCACCGTCAGCAATCAGGTGGACGTAACGCCCGCCTGACTCATCCATATAATCGCGGCGAGCAGCGGCAGCATCCGCTAGAGCAGTAGCCATCGGAGCTTCAATACCGCAGGTTGCCCTCGTCGTGGAAGTAGCACCACCGCCGAAGCCGACCAGAACGCCAGCAGCACCCGTACGCATCAAATGCAGAGCAGCCTGGTAGGTTGCCGCACCGCCCACAATCACCGGCACGTCCAGCTCGTAGATGAAACGGCGCAGATTCAACGGTTCATCATTGCTCGACACATGCTCTGCCGAAACAGTCGTGCCACGAATGACGAAGAGGTCAACACCGGCGTCAATAACCGTCTTATAAAACTCTTTTGTACGCCCTGGGGTCAAAGCACCCGCAACAGGCACTCCCGCGTCGCGAATCTGCTTCAACCTTTCGGCAATCAGCTCACGCTTGACTGGCTCAGCATAAATGGCCTGCATGCGCTTCGTCGCTTCCTCAGCTGGCAAATGCGCAATCTCATGCAGCAGAGGAGTAGGGTCCTCGTAGCGCGTCCACAAACCTTCCAGGTCGAGCACTCCCACGCCGCCGAGCTGACCGAGCTTGATAGCAGTTTCTGGGCTCATCACCGAATCCATCGGCGCACCCATGATCGGAATGTCAAAGTAGAAAGCGTCCAATTGCCATGCCACCGACACATCACGAGGGTCGCGAGTCCTGCGAGAAGGAACAATAGCAATATCATCGAGAGAGTATGCAATACGGCCGGTCTTGCCAAGGCCAATTTCAATATCTTGAGCCATGGCTCTAGACTACCTGAGAGCTAGCACACTTGACTAGTCACACCTCAGTTTCACAAACGGCTAGACTAGGAAACGTGCAACACATGGGTCATATGATGAGAAAGAGTGCGGCCACCGCCATCACGCTCGCCCTTCTGACGAGCCTTGCCGCCTGCTCGTCACAACCCAGCTCCAACACGGGAGTTCCCGCACACTCGCGCGTCGGGCTCCTGCTTCCGGCCGACCCTTCCGCTTTACAGTCGAGTATGTCGCTCAACTCGTGGTCAAGCTTGGCAAAACGCACGCAACAAGCCTTGCAAAAATCCGGTTTCTCTTCCTCTTCGATTACCGCCCAGTACGCTCACGACGCCGTCCAACAAGCTCAACAGTTGGAAAAGCTCGAGCAACAGTGGAGTAGCGAGGCTTCTGAGAATTCTGCAAGTTCGACGGATTTGAAAGGCAATACGCTGTTTTTGTGCGCACCTCGCGTTGAACCGGTTACCTCGTTGTGGGGAGGGTTGACTTCGCCGAGCGTAAGCCTCAATTCCTCTGGCTTCCATTCCACTCCCGAAACCAGCGAGGGCGACACTCCGCAGGATGTCTCCAGTTCTTCTTCAGATTATCAGTCTGAAAATTCTGAGTCGGACAAGCACACTTCCTCTTCGCAGCATTGGGACACCTCCCGCAGCTCAAGCAGCTTGAGCAGTTCGAGCGGTTTGAGCGATTCTGCCGGTTCGAGTAAATCGAGCGACTCGGCTCATTCGGAGGGTTCGAACGATTCTGCGGCCGACGACACCGCTTTGGAAGACGACGAAGAGCTCGATGCTGCTCGTAGCCGCAGTGCAGAACTGGTACGCACCCTTTCTGCTCGCGGGGTACGCGTGGTCGGCTGCTCGGACCTCGTGTCTGCTCATATGGATGCGTATGTGGATATGGCAACACCGGAAAGTATTGGTGTTCTTCAGGCCAGGGAAGCGTTGAGTAAGATTCGTGCGAATACGCTTTCTGCTTCGAACCCTGCCCAGGTGTTGCTGCTGGTTCCGGGCAACCCGCAGAATGAGGCGAGTAAAGATTTTCTCTCTGGCGTGTTCTCCGTGTTGGAAACTCCGTTACAGCAGGGAGTGATTCAACTGGTGGGCTTGCCTGAAGTGAAGTCCTTGTCCTCCTTCCTCGACTCGTCAGCTGCACGGGATTTCTACTTCGGCTCTGACTTGTATTCGGCGGATATTTCTCGGCGTCTGACGAGCTTATTGGATGACCTGATTGAACAGCAGGGTGGTACGACCGCATCCAATGGCTTGATGAAGGCGTTGCCGTTTGTGAGGTCTTCCACTATTGCCCTCGATGCAGTGATTGCAGGTACGGATTATATTTCCACCCAGCTGGTGTCCGTTCTCACCAGCAAGGGGTATCAGGGTTCTGCTGCTAACATCAACCCAGACGTGAGCTTAAGCGGTATAGTCAACTCTCTTTCGGGTAAGAAAGTGTTGAATAAACACAAGGTTCCTTACCCGGCTAACACTCTTCCTTCTGCCGAATTCAACAGTATGTGGCCGGTGATCAGCGGTTATGGTGCTATTGATGTGCCTTCCATTGTTTCGGGCAAAGAGTGGGTGACTGGCATCAGCAATGAGGAGAGCGTTGCCTCCCTGTTTGCACTGTTGGCACGCAATGCTGCTTTACACAAGAAGCTTGCAACCAAAGTCAGTGAACTGGAGGGCATGACGCTCTCCTCCCGTGCTTCTCGCACGCTGATCAGTGTTGACCTTGTCCCGATCAGTTCTTCCCAGGTGAAGAATTTGATCAAGGAAGGCTATATTTCAGCTGCTGATGCGGGACTCTAAGAGCACGACTCTCACGGGGTTCAACGCAGCAGTAGGGTTGAGGTAGGTGTTTCCTCGCCGCACACCGATATGCGCACAGGTGTTCTCACAATGGTCAGATATTCCTTCCACCTCGCCGATAATCTCGCCTGCCTGAACGGTTGCTCCCTTTTTCGCGCTACTGATGGCAGGTTCAATACTGACGGTGAGGCCATTGTCTAAAGCCAGGGAGAGCACATCTTTGCCACCAACTTTGCCAGACATCACCACCATGGCCTTCCCAGGTGCGATAATCTGCGAGCCTTCATCAATGGCAACATCGATACCGCGATGGCCTTTCTTCCAGTTTTCTTCAGGAATGACGGCAGGGGAGAGCACTTCAGAAGCATCTTTTCCGCTGCTGAGCCTTACCGGCCAGTACAGGCGTTCACAACCCTGCTTACTCGCCCCTTTCACACCACCCTGTGAAGCTGCGTGCTCACTCGTCTGGCGTTCAAATGGGGAGATCATCCAGCGAGACGGCGAACTGCCCTGCCAGCGAGGAGGCGTAATCAACATTACGAGAATCATCACTAGAGCGAGGGAAATGCGCACCAAGATTGTCCACAAACTCATCTTCTACCTCACTTGCGGTGCAAGGGCTGAGCACGACGCATCGAATAACACGAATGGTGCGAGATGAGCAGCAACAAGGCAGCAACCAGCATCAAACTCACCGCTGCTGCAACAAGAACGAGCAGCGACCAGGATGTTGCACCCGTCTGAGGCAATTTCTCGCGCGTTACCTGGAAGGATTCCGCAGGCTGGGCAAACTGATGAGCAAAAGAATTCTTAGCAAACGCGCTCGGCAGCTCTTTCACTTTCCACAGCCAGGTGTAATTGCCTGGTACCAAGCTCACCTCAAGCTCAGCATCCTTCGAAGAGAAACCCGAGACAGTGACATCACGCACACTGACAATCTGGGCGGAATTGGGAACCTCATCGCTGACGCTGGGAAGCTCACCATCCACCTTGTACAGCGTGCCCTGCAAGCTCACTGCCACCGGTTTACCCGAAGCGTCAATCGGCCATGTATCCGCCTCACCAGCGCCTTTGAGCTCCAAACGGTCAGTAACTGTAAAAGTACCCACCTGCTGCTCGACATTTTCGCTTGCCGGGATTACCAGCGTGTCTCGATCCGCCTTCGTGAGCAATACCACGTTTGAGCGGGTATGCACCGTCTCATCAGCGGCACCATAATCTTCAGCAACATCACCCTGAACAAACGGGTACACAGCCGTAGGCTCCAAGCCGGTCTGCTGGGCGATACCACTGGCCTGCGTGTCCACCCAGAAGCGGAAGAACTGATAGCCCGATTCCAACTCATCCAACACCACACCGGGCTCGGGATGCCAGGAAGCCACACGCTTCTCATCCTCATCCGAAGAACTGATCAAGAAAGTGCCCGCATGGTTAGTCGAAAACTCCGTCGTTGCTAGACGAGTGACTCCCTCAGGAAGCTTCGCACTCGGGTTTTCGAGTAGGCTTGCCATCTGATCAGTCGCGAGACCGCCGAGCAGCTCACCTTTCACCACGAGGCTGATCTGGTTTTCCTCGGTTTCTGCATTCTCACCCCAGCCCGTGCGGGTGTGTAGCCAGTCGTGAGTATCCACAACACCGTCGCCGTTGATATCCTCCACGTCCAGGGTTACCGTATCGCGGATAGGCTCCTCCCGATCACGCATGATGGCATCCAGAACAGGATCTTCCTCAACACTGTTCTCCTTAACACCGTTCTCTTCAACACCGTTCTCTTCAACACCGTTCTCTTCAACGTCGCTAGCAAGCTGCTGAGCTTGACGCACGGAAGAGTGGATCACTGGCTTCATTGCACGTAAGCGCGCGTCCACGGTTTCTCCTGGTTGAATACCATCTGTCCAATACTCATCGCGCAACTGTTTAGCCACCTCAGGAACCTGTTGTTTGCGAGTGATGGACCACTGCCACACCAGCCAACCAGAATCACCAACATTCCTTGGGGTTGCACCCGGATGGTCAGCAAGCCACTGCGAGGAGAGTTTACTGAGCTCTACCGTTTGGGTTTGCGCGCGGTCAGAAATACTCTCCACTTGGGCAAGCAACCTCGCATCCTCAGGCCTCTTACCCTCCTTGGGCTCGGTCTTACTGAACCAGACCTGAGCTTGCGCACGTACGGGAGCATTGTCTGGCCAAGACGGGCGAGGCGCACGAGGGTCAACCGACCACGCAATACGATCATGGGGCAGCTGACCTGGTTCAATACGATGATCCGCAGCATCCGAGGTAATCAGCGGTTGGAAACGATTATCCACATCAAACTGAATACCCTGACTCTTATGCTGGTAGCCCGTGGGCATAAAGAGATTCTGCTTACCCGCAACATTCTCTTTCCTCTGGCCCTCAACCACGTCATAGACGACCTTCACATCCGCCTTGCCCGCAGAACGCGCTGTCCACGGAATACGAATCGTCTCCTTACCCGTTGTCCCATGAGTCGGCCCTTGCACGTCAATGAGCGAATCATCATATTCCAGATGCCAATTCACCCCTTCAACCGGCCCATCCGCGCTACGCAACTCAACCACAATTGTGCCGTGCAGCACATTCGAATCCACCAGCCTCACCGCTGCTGAACTCACCGTATGCTTCGCCGCCTCATCCCACAACTTGCGCGCAGTATCCTCCACCTGCTGAGTGGTATAACCACCCATCATGGTCTCTTTCTTAATCGACGACCACAAAGAATTCTCTTCCAAATGATCATGAATAGCCCACGCCACCGCAGCCTGAATCAAATCATCATGATTATCCTTATGCTCCGTCACCAATTCAGCCGCAATACGATACTTCTCACCCGTAGCAGGCTTCCACCCGTCATCACCCGAACCAGAGAGAAAATCAATACCCGCCTCCACACAGTAAAACGGCAAAGCATCCTTATAACCCATAATTCCCAGACCAACCAAAACCCGGCCCTGAGAATTCTTCATCGACAAACCCGGCAAGTTATACCAATACGTCAAAGCATCAGCACGCGGCACACAGCACAGCATCAGCAAAGCAACCACACTGATAATCACAAATCGTGCCCGTACCAAACCCGAAGCGTGACGAGCAGCAGATCCCAAGTTCAAACGAGTCGGGCCATAAACATGAGATTGCTGACGGCCTGCTCTTTTCATCGTCGAGGTAGGGCAGTCAGTCAATCCTTTCAAGCGAGTGAACCATTTCATCGCATACTCCTTTCGTTAGCTCCATCCAAGCCGAGGAGACACGCGCGAACAGGTTTTCTCGCAAAATGTGGATAACTTTTGAAAAACCAAGTCATTACAACGGTTTACGCTGATCGACACGCCGAGGTTTGCGAACTGGCTTTCATCTGCGTATAGTTTCTTTCTGTTGCCAACGCAACACATTCCCGATTAGCTCAGTTGGTAGAGCGTTCGACTGTTAATCGAAATGTCGCCGGTTCGAGTCCAGCATCGGGAGCCAACAGGTCAGAGTTCGCTCTGGCCTTTTTTGTTTTTCACCTCGTAAGCGTGTTCCGTGCCCCGCATGTTTTATGATGTCACAATGAAGCAGATACAGTTAAGTGATTGCCGCAGGGGAGTGCGCGCACGCATTCAAGCCTGCAATCTCAACGAAGAGCAGGCAATCCGCATCGGGGAGATGGGCTTACGCCCCGGCGATACTGTTGAAATTCTGCTGTCATCACACCTTTTCGGCCAAGTCATTGCTCACGGAAGCGAACGTCTGGCCATCGACAGAAAAACAGCGCGCTCCATTGTGGTCAGCGTGCTCAGCCCAACCCTTGAAACACTATGATTTCCCCAGATTATCAGCACGACAATTCCGCTGGCGCACCGCTTCACAGCAAACACACAGTGCTCAGCGAATCCACAGCGCAGAAGGAACCTACGCACAGAGAACCTGCACCACACAGTGAGCTTGACCACAGCGTGCCCGAAGAGGGGATGATGCACTCGGGACATCATCACTCTCGCGGTTTCTCGCTGTTGTGGCGCCTGATTGGCCGCGATGAAGGCCATGGCCATAAGCCGGGTCACTCGCAAGCTCATGCGGAGCACGACTACACCGCGGAGCACGACTACACCGCGGAGCACAACCACGCGAACCACTCCCAGCACGCTGGTCACGCTGCAGGATCCAACCACGACGCACACAACCACTCGGCATACGCTGCAGAGCACCCTACTACGCGCATCCCTCGCGTCGTCTTCGTCGGCAACCCCAACGTTGGTAAGTCGACACTCTTTAACGCGATCTTGGGTGCGGACGCAGCGGTGATGAACGCGCCAGGAACGACGGTGATGATCGAGTCCGGCGAGCTCACCTACACTGATCCCTCTACGAACAGGAAAGAGAACTGGGAGCTTGTCGACACGCCAGGAACCGCATCTTTCGCATCAATGAGCCCCGATGAGGAAGTCGCCGCGCAAACAGCCCTGGGCTGGGGCAGCCACCCCGACCCTCA
Organism: Aeriscardovia aeriphila; assembly: GCA_949290445.1. Classification (GTDB taxonomy): domain Bacteria; phylum Actinomycetota; class Actinomycetes; order Actinomycetales; family Bifidobacteriaceae; genus Aeriscardovia; species Aeriscardovia aeriphila_A. The sequence goes on from CASERW010000030.1 coordinate 13,894, forward strand.
GGTTCTCGTGATTATCATTGACGCCACCGCACCTTCGCGAGGCTTCTACCTGCTCAGCCAAGCCATCGATTCAGGCGTCGCTCCTGTGGTGGCACTGACGATGACAGACCTTGCTCACCAGCCTGAAGGCATAGAACAACGCATTTCTGCGGCTCTAGAGAATATTCCTGTGGTGAGCGTTGACGGGCGAACTGGCAAGGGTGTTGAGCAGCTGCTCGCTCACATTCACCGCCAGATTCACAACCCAGTGTTGACGAGCGCTCCTGCCGTTGACCCGCTGCCAGGAGAAGAGGCTTTTGCCACTTCAGGCTGGGATGGCGTGCGCACCTGGTTGCGACGCAATGCTGACCGCCGTTTCCAGTGGGCTTCCTGGCTGCTCACCGCAATTGGCTACGGTGAAGCGGGAGAGGAAAGCGAATCCAGCGAGGGCGCCCACACAAGCGAAGCCGATGAGACTGCCGCAACGGGTCAAGCGATTAACACCAGCAAAGTCAAAACTGCCGGCCCCACCCTCGCGACGCATCTCACGCTTTCCGACCGCATTGACGCCATGCTGCTGCACCCTATCTGGGGAATCCTCATCTTCCTCGCCGTCATGTACCTGGTTTTCGAAGCGACGACTGCGGTCGCACAGCCGATCGTTGACTTTACTGATAATCAAGTGCGAGGCGTGCTCAATAGCGGCGCCGACTGGCTCACCTGGCAGATCGCTGGCCAGCAAGGCCTCAATTCTTGGGTCCATTCTCTGGTGGTCGACGGCCTGATCGATGGCATTATCACCGTTTTGACGTACGTCCCGCCGATGGCGATGGTCTTCGTGATGCTCTACCTGTTGGAAGACACGGGCTACCTGTCGCGCGCGGCCTTCGTGATGAACCGCACGATGCGCCTGATTGGCCTCGATGGTCGCGCCTTCCTCCCGCTTGTGGTGGGCTTTGGCTGCAATCTGCCCGCTCTGGCTGCAACGCGCACGCTTCCTGACGAGCGTCAACGCATCATGACGGGCCTTCTCATCCCGTTTACCTCCTGTTCGGCGCGTTTGTCGGTGTACGTAGTGCTCGCCTTCGCTTTCTTCCGCAAGAACGCTGGAATTGCCATCTTTACGATGTACGTGATCTCGCTGGTGGTCATTGTTCTGATCGGTTTGATTTTGCGCCGCACGCAGTTCTCTGACTTGAAAAATCAGCCTTTTGTCATCGCTTTACCGCACTACCACATTCCTCGTGCCAAGCTGATGGTGGTTTCCGTTGCCAAGCGCTTGTGGAACTTCATTCGTGGGGCAAGCTCGGCCATCATG
>CASERW010000031.1 GCA_949290445.1 Aeriscardovia aeriphila
CCAGCGCGAATCTCGGTGCGTTTGAGCACGAGTTGGGAATCAGATGCGCCTTGAACAGTGAGACCACGGTTGGTGAGAGCGGAAGCAACCGCAGTGGCGATTCCCGTTTTGTCCGTTCCGTTGAGCACGCGCACAGTCACCTGGGAAGCGCTGGGGTACACCGACTTCTCCGGTGCACACGGAGCTGTGGTGCGGAAGTTATTCGACAAATCAGCCACGGAGTCAGCGCCTGAACGGCGGAAAACGCCGGTGACACCGAGTATAGCGAGGATGAGGCACACGGTTAAAAACACGAATGTTGCACGCAAAACCATCTTCTGACGGTCGTGAACATACTCGCGGCGAGCTTGACGCTCTGCCTTGATATTTCCTGCAGTGGCCATGTGTATTCCTCCTTCCTCTGACTTTACCGCGTACAGAGTCGAATTGCGGGATACTCACGTCTTTCTCACTTTTTACAAAGCTCACTGTTAAGGAGAACAGCTAAGATGAGCACGAGAACAACGGGGAGGTAGCCATGGCGCTCAGTTTGCGCACAGTCGTTGAAGTGCTGAAAAGCAACAATTTGCTTCACGAACTTATTGCTGGCGATCTATGGACCACCGATTGTGACAATCTGGGGCCGCTCGCCGACATGAGCTTTGAAGCCATCAGTTACGACACGCGAAAAGTGGGCAAGGATACGCTGCTTTTTTGCAAGGGAAACTTTAAAGCCGAGTACCTCGATGGGCTGGACGCTTTGAGCTGCTATGTGGCGCAAACCGACATGAGCGAGCACACCAAAGCCTTGGGAATTGTGGTTTCCGACGTGCATAAGGCCATGGCTTTGCTCAGCGCCGAGTTCTACGGCCACCCCGAGAAGCAGCTGACGATGATCGGCATCACCGGCACGAAGGGCAAGACGACCACCGCCTACTACGTGCATCACCTTCTTGCCCAGCTGACCGGCAATAAGACGGCCCTGCTCAGCTCGGTAGATAACTGCGTGGATGGCAAAACCTATGTGGAGTCGCAGCTGACGACGCCGGAAAGCCTCGACCTTTTCCACCTTTTGCGCGAGGCTGTTGACAACGGCATGACGCATATGGTGATGGAGGTTTCTAGCCAGTCGTACAAGGTCAACCGCGTGTTCGGCCTCACTTTCGACGTGGGCGCATTCCTCAACATTTCGCCGGACCACATCAGCCCGATCGAACACCCCACTTTTGAGGATTACTTCTCGTGCAAGCGCCAGCTGATTTCGCACTCTCGCCGCGTGGTTCTGGGTGCGGATACGAAGCATGCTAATCTTTTGCTCTCTGATGCTCGCGCTATGGGTACGCCGGTGACAACTTTTGCTTTACGGTCGTCCCAGATTTTCACTGCGGATACGCCGGCAAACGTTAAGAATGCCGCCGATTTCGTGGCAATTGCGGAAGACGAGCGCCACGAAAAATTTGCCATCCTGCATGAGGGCGAGCTTCTGGCCAGCGTCAGTTTGACCATGGAAGGCGACTTTAACGACGAAAATGTTGCCGCTGCCTACGCCATTGTGGAAGCAGCAGGTTTCAGCTTGAGCGAGACGGCAACGCGTGCGATTCTGCCTTCGGTTAACACGGTGGCGGTTTCTGGCAGGATGGAGCATTTCGAGGACCATGCTGGTACCCCGGGTTCGGCTGGAATGGTTGCCATTGTTGACTTTGCACACAATTATGTGAGCACGAAGGTTCTCATCGACTTTGTGTACACGCGCTACGGGGAGAAGAACCCGCGCATCACGCTGATTTCCGGTTCGTCGGGTAATAAGGCTTTCGACAGGCGAGAAGGCATTGTGAAAGCTGCGCAGGATCGCATTGCCGAGTTCATTTTTACCGCTGATGATACCGATAGTGAGCCGGTGGAGAACGTGTGCCGCGATATGCTCTCGCATGTGACGAACCCTGCTGTGAAGACACAGATTATTCTGGACCGCGAGCAGGCTATTCGCCAGGCTGTGGCGGATGCGCGCGACAACAGTGATCGTTTCAACGTGATCTTGGTTATCGGCAAAGGCAACGAGCAGTGGCTCAAGGTGCATAACAAGCATGTTGCGTATGCGGGTGATGATCGCGTGATTCGCGAGCTTTTCGCCGCCTAAGCTTGGGGCCCGCTGGGGTCGCGCGCTCGCCGCTTGCCACTGGTCCCGCTGGCCGCCGCCCGCCTCGAGCTCGTCCGAGCCGCAGACCTCCGTAGAGCTCGTCCGAGCCGCAAGCCCCGTCGAGCCGCCGCCCGCCCGTCATTATTGAGAAGGAAGTACAGTTTCATGGCTATTTCTTTTGTTCCAGCAACTGAACAGGAGTTCATCGACGCTGCTCACCAAGCTGGAGTGGTCATCGCGTTGGAGCAAACCTCAATTTGGGCTCGCTACCAGGCAACTGTGACGGACCGCACCCCGTGGAGGCCTTTTGGTACGAACGCCGCTGGCCAAGAATTAAGCCATATCAAGATTGTCAGTGACGGTGAAACACTGGGCTACATCACTTTCATCGATATGCTGACTCACGGCTACCACTTCCTGCGTTCTGCCCACGGCCCCGTTTGGCTTCACGACGTGGATGCACAGACGGAAGAGGAAGTGGCTCGCGCGCTGGCAAGCTTCATTCACCGTACGGATAGCCAGGTTGTGTTCCTGCGCTATTCCATCGACGCTGAAATTCCGTCCAGCAAGCCGGTACTCTCCACACGCCCTTACGATTCGACGGTGATTATTGACCTTTCCGGCGGTGACGATGAAATTTTGAAGCGCATGAAGAGCCGTGGCCGCCGCGATGTGCGCAAGGCGTTACGTGAAAATGACGACGTGTGCACTGATGAAACGCAGAAGGCTCTTGCCGATTTCAGCGAATATTACGCGGTGATGGTGGAGACGGGTGCGCGCGATGGTTTTGCTCCCGCTCCGAAAAAGGATTACGTGGATATGATCCAAGCTCTCGGCGCTGAGCACTGCCGTGTGTTCGCTGCGCGCAATGCTGAGGGTGTGCTCACCGGTTGGAGCATTGTCACCACGTATGATTCTCGTGCGGTGCGCTTCTACGCAGCCATGCGTTCTGATGCTCGCCGCTCGCATGTGACGGACAAGCTGTTGTATGCCGAGTGCTGCATGTTAAGCGAGCAAGGTCTGAAAGATTACGACCTGATGGGTATCGGCTCTGATTTCGCCCCCACCCTCAAGGGCCTCAATGAGTTCAAGACGAAGTTCGTCAAGGATATTACTCATGAGGCTCCTGAACGCGATGTCCCGGTAAAGAAAGGCTTCTACTCGCTGTTGCGCATGGCGAAGGTCGTGCTTAAGCGCGGCCAGTAATGTACTGTTCAAGATTATCAGCACGGATTACTCCGCGGCTTCGCCGCGCGCGCTCACTTGCGCGCGGCGCTTACGCGAGTGCATGAGCGCGCATAGATAGCACGCTCGTCTCCAACTCGCTCAATGAGCGCCGCAGCTCGCATGCGTCCCGCTCAGACGAGCGCGCGCAGTGCGGCGATCGCCTTATTCGCTTCCTCATCACTGATGTTGGTTGGCAACACCACAATGCGATCGCTCACATCCTTCGTCGTCGTCAAATTGCGCGAATCGCTCGGCAAGTTATACACAGCCGGATCCATCACACCAGGGAAAAGCTGCGGACGATACCAATGCTGAGCAGCCACACCGGCAGCACGCACCGCATCCAAAGCAGCCTGCGCCTGAGCAGCATCCTTGAGCAATACCGGGAAATACAACAGCGGCTGGGCATTCGCACTATCACCAGTCACGCTGTCAACGCTCGCACTATCAGCATTCGCGCTATCAACACCCGAACCATTCGCACAGTCCAGAGCTGCTCGCGGGATGCTGAGCTTGCCCTGATAATCTGGAGCTGTGAGGGCGTGAGAGTAGAGCGAGACTGTCATTTCGCGGCGCTGGAAGTTCGCCTCCAATGAGTCGAGGGCGAGGCGGGCTTGAGTGTCGATCCAGTCGGTGGAGCCAAGCATGGAGTATTCGAGGCTGCCTTGGCGTTCGACGGCGCTCAGCTCTGGCTCGTACTTGCCGGTGTGAATCCAGCGGGCGCGCAAACGGTTGGCCCATGTTTGAGGCAGGCGGGCGAGGAAGCGATCCTGCTTGTCGTGCTTTTCCACTGCCTTTTCGATGCGGTGAGTCGGGCGGCGCAGGGATGCGAATTGTTCCACGATGGCGTCGTACAGTTCGCCGTTGCGCTGGGCGAGGGCGGGGTTGAGCCAGATGGCGCCGCCAAACGAGGTGCCCAAAATATTGTTGAAACCAAAGGAATGAGCGGACACGTCAGCCAGCGGCTCGCCTTGGGAATTGCGGGCCATGCGGGTGACGGTTGACATCGAATTTTCGACGAAGAGAGCCTGGGGGAAGGTCTCGCGCACGCGAGCAGCGAGTGTTTGCGCGTGGGGTTGGTCGATGATGCCGAAGGTGTTTTGCATGACCACGGCCTGAACTCGTGATGTGTCAATCTTGGTGTTTGCCGAGCTGAGTGCCGGGGAGACGGGTGCGCCTTGTGCGGGGGCGCCGTGCAGGGCGGTGAGCAGGCGGTCGGAGTCGAGGTTGAGTGTGTGCGGGTTGATGTCGCCGTAGACGGGCGTGAGTTGTGCGGAGAGGATGGGGTCGATGGCCGTGCAGGTTGTGAAAGTCTGGGTGAGAACCAGGCTGTTGGTGTGGAGTGTATGAATGGCGGTATAGACTGCTTCGAGGCCATAGCGTGACTTAAAAACAGGGAACCACTCTGCAGGATGCGTGTTTGTGCGCTGTGCCAGAGTGAGGCAGAGGTCATATTCAGCGCGGGAGCGATACGAGCGCTGACGGGTGTGAAGCGTTTCAGGCGTGGTGTTCTGCTGATACTCAGACATGAGTTTTCCTTTCGCAGCATGGCGTGCGATACGGCACTGGATGGGCAGGACTTGCGGATCGAGAGATTCACAGTGACGCACTACGAACTAGGGGTCCACGTACTTTCCAGTGTAGCGAGTGAAAAGCTGAATTGACGAGAGCATACGAGATTGTAACGAAATTGTGGTGAAAGAGGCGATAGGAGTGAGCGAGGAAAACAGCGTACCTAGCGAGATTATCACTGAGCAGAAGGCCGCCGCTGCAGTGAAGGCTGAGGCTACCCCCGACGCTAGCGCTGGCCAGAACGCCAGTGCTTCCACCACTTCTCACGCTTCGAAGGCTGAGGCTGTGAAAAGCGAGAAGATGGCGCGGATTTCCGCAAAGCACAAGGAAATGACGCAGTCCGCCCTCGCACCGCTGATTTTGCGCATGGCAGGCCCAGCAATCCTCGCGAACGTCGTATCGACTGTGTACTCACTCACCGACACCTTCTACGTCGGCCACTTGGGCACGGCAGCTTCTGGCGCGGTGGGCATCGTGATGCCAATTATGCTCGTTTTCCAAGCTCTCGGCCTTCTGTTTGGCCAAGGTTCTGGCAATACAGTTGCCGTGGAGTTGGGTAAGAAAAACGTTGACCGCGCGGGCCGTTTAGTTTCCGTCGGTTTCTTCACCGCTCTCGGAATTTCCACGGTCATCGGTGTGCTCGCTTTGGCGCTCGTCTCGCCTCTGATGCGTTTCTTTGGTGCGACGCCCACCATTCTGCCGCTGGCCATTGAGTATGCTATCCCGCTGCTCATCGTCTCGCCGCTGTACTGCACCACCTTTGTGATGAACCCGCAGTTGCGCTTCCAAGGCTTGGCAAAGTACGCCATGATTGCCATTGTTTCTGGTGCACTGTTGAACATGGTTCTTGAACCGCTCTTCATTTTCGTGTTTCACATGGGCCTTCTCGGTGCGGGTATCGCCACAGCTATTGCGCAGACGACGTCGTGGGCGTTGCAATTGTGGATGAACAGGCATCATGGCATTGTTCGCATTCACCTGAGCAATTACAAGCCGGATATGCCTCTGATTCGCGAGATGGTAGGCGGTGGTATCCCCTCTCTCATCCGCAATGGCATGCTCTCTATTGCTGTGATCGCTGTCAACGTCGCTGCGAACCCGTTTGGTGATGCTGCTATTGCTGCCATGGCCATTGATGGACGGATTATGACGTTCTTCAACCAGGTTCAGATTGGCTTGGGTCAAGGCTTCCAGCCGGTGTGTGGCTTCAATTATGGTGCTCACTTCTTCCAGCGCGTGCGCAAAGGCTACTGGTTTGTGGTGCGCTGTTCGCTGGTATGGCTTGCTTTGGCATCGATTCTGGTTTCTGTTTTTGCTGAGCCTGCGATGGCCCTGTTTCGTAATGATCCTGAGGTGATTCGTATTGGTGCGCAGACCTTGCGTTTCCAGTGCTTGACGTTCACTCTCTCCGGTTTTGTGGTGCCGTCGAACATGATGCAGCAGACGATTGGTCATACTTTTATTTCGTCGCTGGTTGGCTTGGGTCGCCAAGGTGTGTTCCTCGTTCCGGCGCTGCTCATTTTGCCGAATTTCTTAGGATTAACAGGAGTGATGATCAGCCAGCCTGTGGCGGATATTGTCACGTTTATCATGACAGTTCCGCTTCAAGCCTATGTGTTGCGCGGGCTGTCTGATTCTTCGACGATTCGTATGAAGCGTTTCTACTGGAATACTCGTCGCGCTCGCGCGAAGAAGTGATCGCGCTTGTGGCGTTGTGCGCAAGTGCCGCTGTATCGCGGGTTTCGTGTAGTGGCGCGCGTCGAGAGCGGCGCTGGCCTGGTATGCGCGCGCTAGGTGAGCGCACGCGAGGTCAGCGCCTTAGGCTTGGGCGAGGGCTGCGAACTGCTCGAGGGTGAGCTTTTCGCCGCGCAGCATCGGCTCGATTCCCGCAGCTTGGATCTGCTCTGCGCTGAGTTGGTCGCGCAAAGCTGCGCGCAGGGTTTTCCTGCGTTGAAGGAAGGCTGCTTCAATGAGGGCGAAGGTGCGTTTTTGGAGCTGATAATCTTGAGCGCGAAGAGCGTGAGGGCTACCTTGCGGCCAGCGGGTGAAGCTGACCAGCGACGAGTCGACATTCGGTACTGGCCAGAATACGGAACGGGCCACTTTTCCCGCGTTTTTCGCCTCGCCATACCAGCGCAACTTCACCGAGGGGACGCCATAAATTTTGGAGCCAGGCCCTGCGCTTAACCGGTCGGCGACTTCTGATTGCACGAGCACGCACGCCGAGCTCAGGTTGGAAAAGCGCGCGAGCAAAGTGAGCAGGATCGGCGTTGCCACGTTGTACGGCAGGTTGGACACGAGGGCGAAAGGCTTATCAGGGTCGATGCCAGGCAGCTGGTCGGCAGTTTCGATGGCCAGCGCGTCACTCAACACTGTCGTGAGATTGTCAGCATTCTGAGGCTGGAAACGCTCTACCGTCTGGGGCAGCTGTGCGTGGAGTTTCGGGTCGATTTCGACGGTGGTGACGTGTGCGCCGGCTCCGAGCAAGCCTAAAGTGAGTGAGCCCAAGCCAGGGCCTACTTCGACGACCTGGTCGCCAGGCTGGACGCCTGCGATGGTGACGATGCGGCGAATGGTTTGAGGGTCGCACATGAAGTTTTGGCCCAGCTTTTTTGTGGGCTGGATGCCAGCTTGGGCGGCGAGCTGGTGAATATCATCAGCACCGAGTAGGCGAGCGGTGGCGAGAAGGTTTTCGCTCATTGTGTCCCCTCATGACTTTGTTCAACGGTTTAATAAACTCAGCGGCGTGCACGTACCCGCGGGGTGGGTGCGAGACGCCTGCGAAATGCGCGGCTGGTGTACGCGAAGCACGTGCCGAAAGCACGCATCAAGCGTGCGGATCAGTACCACTTCTTCCTCTGCCAGAAGTCCCACGCACCACACGGGTTGGTATAGCGGCCACGAATATAACCCAAACCCCAGGAAATCTGGACTTGAGCGTTATCATGCCAGCCTTCACCCATCTTCCAGCCTGGCAAAGCTTGTGGAATACCATAGGCGTCCGAGTACGGGTTATCCGCATCCCAACGCCAGCCCGACTCATGGTTCCACAAGGTGAGCAGGCAGGCGAACTGGTCGTCACCCCACCCATAGAAATCGCGAGCCATACCTCGAGCAAGCGACTGGGCTTCGGCAGGGCTCAAATGCAACACATTGCCGGAGTTACCGCCATTGTTGCCCCCATTGTTACCGCCGTTATCCGGTGGATTCGACGGCTTATCAGGCTGGGAACCATTGTTGCCTGAGTTCCCATTACCGCCATTGCCCGCGTTATTACCGGAGTTACCAGAATTGCCTGAGTTGCTACCATTATTTCCGCCCTGGTTCGAATCATTGCCCGAACCGGAGTTACCCTTATCGCCCGAGTTATCCGAGCTACCCGAATTGCCCTTCTGACCTTGATCAGACGAGCCCTTCGAACTATCCGAGCCCGTCGAGCCAGAGTCAGCGGCATTACCCGCATTGCCAGAATCAGACGAGTCAGAAGCGGGTGGGGTCGGCTTCTTCGTACCCACCGCAATAATCTCATCCGTTGGCTGGCTGGTCACCGTCGAATCGAGCAGCTGATACTGGTCAGCCACACCATCCACATAGGTCACGCGCAAAAGCTCAGCCTTCGAACCGTCAGCACCCGCCTGACGAACCTGCTGAACACCTTCCTCTAAATTCGGGTCTTCCACCTTCACGGTAGAGAAGGGAATGGCAATCGTCCTGGTAATCTCCCCAAAGGTGATGCGCTGGACGCGAAGAATCGTGACCTGCTTGCCAGTCGAGTCCGTGCCATTTTCGACGCTGACGCGGTCATCCTTGTTCAAAGTGATGCCCTTGGAATCCAAAATCGAGGCGACGGGCAGGCGGCCATCGGGAGCCACCGACTCTTTACCATCCCAGATCACCGTAACTGGGCCTGGCTTGTCAATAACAACTCCACCGGTCAGTTGCTGGTACACGTTAGCAATATTGACCGTGATTTTCACTGCGTCTTTATGTGCATTGTCAAAGTAACTGGCCAGCTGGCTCGCCGACTTGGCAACCGTCCAGTAAGGAATCTGGTGGCCGTCAATGTTGAGTGTGACCTGGAAGGCTTCGCGTACCTTCACCACCGCATGGTCGCTCAACCATTCGCCAGAACTAGAAATCGCTTGATCGTGGGTTTTGAGATCGATGCCCTGTTCATTCAAGAACTCTTGCAAGCTGGAAGCATAGGTCACTACTTGCTGGGTTTTGCCGTTCACTTCCAGTGCGATCGCCTTGCGGGTTGTGCCCACGAAGGCGGTTGCGCAGGAGGCAAAGGTAGCGAGGGTTGCAATTGCAACCCTCCAACGCCTATGCTTCACAAAAGTGCGAGGAGTCCATTGCTTTGACATGATCGTCACTTTCCTTCAGTTACATCAACAAAGTGGTAGCGTCTTCACCAGCGCGCAAAGCTTCCGTCGACTTTTGCGTCACTTCCGTATCGCCCGCAGCAAGGTCCACCCACCCGGCAGCCGATGGGCCATAAGCAGGACTCGTTGGGTCAATACTTGCAGAAGAATTTGTTGCACTGGCAATCAGAAGCGAGCCCGGATGCGGCTGGCTAGCAGGCATTTCCATGAGGTACGGCCTCTTCGCATGGCGACCATCGCCCGAACTCACGCCTTTCAAACGCCTTTCGATCCACGGAATCGAATATTCCTTAATCCAACTCGAATTGCGCTTCACCCGAGCGGTCAAACTCAAAGGCGCCGGCGGGAGAGGAAGGTCAAGCTGCTCTTGCCAGGCGGGGTCCGGGTCCAAACCGAGGCCGCGTAAAGCAATCTGAGCAAGCCTCTCATGGCATTCGGGAGATGGATGGATGAGGTCCTGGCTCCACAAGCGCGGGTCTGCAAGGTTGGGGTAAGCCCACGTGTCACACAGGTAAATATCCAACTTGTTGGCCAGCTCGTACAAGCGCGTGGCATAGTCGGAGGTGGTGCCGCGAATATAGTTCATCTCTTCGCTCGGTGGCTGGTTGGGCAGGCAGTAAATCACGTCGGCGCCACTTTCCCGAATCTGGCGAACACCATGCTCGATATACGCCATAATGCGGTCCAGCGAGTGGCCAGGGCGCAAAATGTCGTTACCACCACCGTCCATGATTACCAGGTCGGGCTTGAGTGCCAGCGCTTGAGGAACCTCCTGCTCGACGATGTAGCGGATCAGCTTGCCGCGGATCGCCAGATTAGCATACAGAACAGGAGACAGGCCCTGCTCAACTCGACGAGCGGAAAGGTGACCGGCAAGCCGGTCAGTCCAGCCGAAAAGCGGAGTTTCATTATGCGCACTCTGGTTTTCGAAAGTGGTCATGTCCAAGCTCGTGTCGACAGGGTCCCACAAACCTTCGTTCACCGAGTCGCCCACCGTGACCACGCGCTGCCACTTTTCCAAGTGGGGCAACACCACACGAGCAGGAAGGTTTCGCACGGTCAGCGAAGTGGCTGCGCCCTGCGCGGAAGCATTCTGCATGCGCGAAACGAAAGGACGGCGAGAAATCGCCTTTTCTATAAGGTGCTGAACCTCCTGGCCAAGAGTTAGCCGATGGCTGTCGGGCTCATCCACCGCGTTCACAGTGTGCTGTGCCATGTCATCCTCCCCTTCGCGCGTGCCCTTACCGGCTTCACCTCTAAGCCTAGCGATATCAGCCGGACTTTTCTGGAAAAATGACTTAGTCGAAGACGAAGTTCACATCAACTACAGGAAGCCTCTTCTTCAACGCCTTTTCCAACTTTCGCTTGCACGACACCATATTTGACACGGTAATCTGCTCGCCCGTTCCCGCAATATACATATCCACGCGGTACTTCATGCCCTGCTTGAACACGAGAACCTTCTCCAAATCAGTCTCCTCAGGCTTATGGTCTAAAGCCTGGCTCATCACATAAGCGTTGAGCGAATCATCCGAATGTACACCACCGACCAGCTCAACGAAAGCATCGCGCAACACCTCGAACGGCTCTTTCACAGCGAAGAGCACAATAATCAGCGTGATGAAGAAGTCGCCCGTGTAATGCAGAAAATCGAGCGGAGTACCCGAAGGAAGCACGAGCAGGAACAGCGCGATTCCACCGATCCCGACCGAAATGAGAGCGTCCACCAGCGTGCTGCTGGCTTCAGCCTGCAGCAGGGAACTGGCGTTGTTAATCTCACGGTTTTCCGCCTTATAGTAGGCCCACAGCGCAAAGCAGAGAACAACCACTATCAGCTCGTACACCAGCACCGGGCCCAAACTCATACGCTCACCACGGCCGTACACAAAGTATTCGAAAGCCGCGCTACCAGCCTCGAGCAGTGAGAAGACGAGTAGCGAGATCGTGAAAATCGCCTTGCAAATCGCGTAAATCGGCTCCAAAGCAAACATGCCGTACGGGAAGCGTTTCGTTGCGCGCACGCTTCGCGAGGAGAGGTAGACGGCGACGATTCCCGACACTACCGAGATGAAGGTGAATGCGGTGTCGAGGAACATGGCTTGCAAGCCGGTCATGAGCACGACGACTACGCCACCGAGAACTTGCATGGTGTTCATCAGAATGCCGACGATGAGGGCTCGCCGTTCGATGGCCTTGTGGGAGCGTTTGCGCGTGCGGCTAGTCAGTTTGCTGGTCAGCGCGTTGACGGGCTTGGCGGCGTTGATCTGCTGCAGGAGAGTCTTCTTGTTTGGTTTCACTGGGCCTTCCTTTCTGGCGCACGATTGGCAGAACCGTACGAGGGGTGTCCACGAGTCTGAGTTTCAGTTACTGAAGTTTTCCTTTGTTTTCAGTGTCAGAAGTTTCAGTTTCATGGGAGATTATCAGTGTGCAGGTTCTTCGGTGCATCTGCACAACATTTCTATTCTACAGGAAACTTCACGGGTGTTTCGCTCGGAGCATGGCCAGCATGGTGTGAGGGAAACGACAGGGAACTGCGGGCATAGCGTGGCCAGACGCGGGAAAGCCTCGCCTTGGAGCGTATGTCTGATCGCAGTGAGCGTGGTCTGGCCTCGTCGTAGCAAGCACAACGCTCGCAGGACGTTCACGCTCGAACGTGTGTTGAAACGTGGGCGAAGCTTGCGCTGATACACAAAAACCCGGCCGAAGCCGGGTTCAGAGAGCCTCCTGTCAGGCTCGAACTGACGACCTTCCGCTTACAAGGCGGATGCTCTAGCCAACTGAGCTAAGGAGGCAACTCTCGCTATGATACCAGCAAATTACTCCAAGTCGATAGGCTTGCCGGTCTTGACGCTCGGCAAAACAGAAGAGTTGCCAATTTCAGCAGTATCCAGACCAATAGACTTAGTGACAATCTGCGTGTTGCTCAACTGGGTTGGTGCGAGCACGAGGTCAACATAATGGCCATTAACCAGCAAGGTTGGCGTGGTCATCTGGCCCTTGAAATCACCATGCTGATGCCACAATTTCTCCTGCAGAGGGTCGTAGCTCGAAACAGCCTTCACCCACTTCTTATACGTGCCCTTGACGGAAGCATCCGCCACCGACGCCTTCACACCAGCCTTCTTGAGCTGGGCGGCAATCATTTTGTCGCTGGTTGGCTTGTAGGCAGAAGCTTCCTGAGGCTGGTAAGCAGGGTCAAACATGGCCTGAACAGCGCTCAACAGGTGAGCAGGATCATTCTCCGCCACGTACACAATTGCGGAAGCCGCACGCGTGGAGTACTCGTCGGTGGAGGAGCGGTCCAGGAAGGCTTCCGGGTGAACGTCGAGATTAATCTGGCCAGCCTGAACCATCTTGGCGATGTCATTTCCCGCGCTCTGCTCGAAAGCAGCGCATGCTGGGCAGATGAAGTCCATGTAGTTCGACACGGTTGGGACGCCGCTGACTGGCTTGTTTACGCCATTCTTCGAAATAGTAAAGCCGTTGTCTGCGTTGGCGTTGGCTGGCTTTTCCTCCACCTTGCTGATGGCAGCCTTCGCCTCTTTCACACTGTCAGCGCTAGGCTTGGAAGCCTGGTTCGAGCGCACGATGAAGAAGGCAATGAGTGCGACGACCAAAACAACGGCCACGATCACTGCAACGCCAATCAACGTCTGGTTACGCTGGTCCTTGGCCAGTTGCGCTTGCTTCTGCGCTTCTAAAGCTTCTCTTTCGGCTCGTGTCATCCGTGCCATAATTCTCTTTCCTTTACTGCACGTCACCTGATGGTTCAGTATGGTACGCGATGCGTGTGAATCTCACGTTCACGCCCCAGCTTTTCGGCTGCTGGCTTGTATTTTTCTATTGCTCAAGATTATCAGCGCCATTCATTGCCACCGGAGTCCAATCCATCATCTGCGTATTCGTCGCCACACCCACGCTCGAAATCGCAAAGCCTAACAACAAAACCAGCACGAGAATGCCAGCCACGCGCGAATGCGGGTCTACTGATTCAGCATTCTTCGGGGAATCTGACAGCGAATTATGAGCTAAATGCGATACTGCAAATCTCATGGAGGCCCATAAAGCCTGGAAACCACGCGATCGCGCGCTCCAACGAGACGTCAGAGTGCAAGCCAACAGCCAACAACCAGCGGAAGTGAGCGCCATAATGAGGCTCGCCACCGAGAAAACCTCGCCGGAAATGAGAGGCAGCGCGAAAAAGCGAGCCAGGCGAGTGAGCAACGCCGAACTCATCTGCGGGCTCAGCCAGATCGCCGGAATTGCAAGCAACTTCGTGGCAATGTAATTCACCACCGCGAGAATAATCGCCCACAAAGCAGCCGGCGAAAGCACAGAAAAGAACGATTGTACGGCATACCACGGCAAAGCTAGCGCAATATGCACGCCATCCGAACGCACGCTGATCCCACCGTGGTCGTGACGCAAATTCATCGCCGTAATCGCCGCTTTTCCGCGAATCGTGACCAGCCAGAGGATGACAGTGCCCACGATCAGTGCCCATGCCGGCGAAACAGCACCCAAGAAAGCAAATGGAATGGCGAGCAGCAGTTTGAGCGCTAATCCGCTCGGCTCTTCCTGAGGTTCTTGCGGTTGTGTGTACGGTTCAGGCTGCTGGAGCCGCTGCGGATACTGCGCAGGCTGCTGCGAGTAGGGGCCGGGCTGTTGTGGGTAGTGTGCGGGCTGCGAGTACGGCTGTGCCTGCGGGTAGTCGCCCTCCGGCGAGTACGGGCCGCCCTCTTGCTCTTCTTCATCGTCAGCGGGCTGGTAAGCGACATTCGAGGAAATAACGCGAGGAGAACGAGGCGCGGACTTGTCAGCTTCTGGGTAGTCAGCTTCTGG
>CASERW010000032.1 GCA_949290445.1 Aeriscardovia aeriphila
CAGGAAACTGCTTTCAGTTCCGATGCTGATTTGATGTGCGTTTACGAGGCACAAGAAGGTGTTGACCCTGAACTCGCCCGCTCGGTAACGATCGCCCGCATCAACGACCTCACCCAGATTATCAGCACGCCGATGGGCTCCGAGCGCGGCATCGACCTCGACTTCGACTTGCGCCCGGAAGGCAAAACCGGGCCTTTGGTCCGCTCCTTCGACTCCGTGGCCACCTATTACTCCAAGTGGGCGCAAACCTGGGAGTTTCAGGCTCTTTTGCGCGCCCGTTTCGTCGCCGGTGAGCCCGACTTAGGCACCAAGATTATCAGCATGATCATCAATCCCGTACGCTACCCACAATCAGGGCTGACGAGCAGCCAGGTGAGCGAAATCCAGCGGATGAAGGCTCGCGTCGAGGCAGAACGCCTGCCCAGAGCTATGAGTAGGCAGCGGGCGTTGAAACTGGGCTGGGGAGGCTTGTCCGACGTCGAATGGCTCGTTCAAACCCTGCAATTGCAACACGCTGGTGAGTTTGAAAACCTGCGCACCACCTCAACACTGGACGCGCTCGATGCAGCCCAAGCTGATAATCTCATATCGGCTGAGGATGCCCAGATACTGCGAGCTGCGTGGAGTATGGTTGCCGACGCAAGAAACGCCGCATATTTGTGGCAAGGGCGTGCCGAGCGTGCCGACCAGCTACCAGACGACGAGTACTCGCTGGGTGCGATGGCCGCCTGCATGGGTTTGGGTGCGCATAGGGGAGAGTGGTTCGAAAACGAGATTCTGGCCCTCATGCGACGCGCCCGCCACGTGTTTGACAGCAACTTCTATTCTGAGCAGCACTAATACTAAGCTAGGAGTTATGCAGGCTACAGCGAGAATTCAACAACTTCTGTTCGATCTTCAGGTTACCGACACGAAGATCCGCCATATCCGCAATGAAGCAGAGGAGCTTGAGGAAACGCGCAAGCTCAAAATGCTCATCGAACAGCGCAAAGTGCTTGCCATGCAGCAAGCTCAACTTTCCTCGCGCGCACAGAAGGCTCAACTCGCTCTCGACGACATCGCCCAGCAGGAAAGCAAGCTTGCCGAGCATCTTGACCAGTTGACCACCAGCCAGCAGGCGACCAGCGATTCAGCGAAACTCGCGACTATCGCTCAAAAGAGAGCCGCCGCTCAAGCTCGCCTCAAGGAACTGGACTCTGAAAAGGCGAGCGCACAGGATGTGAAAGCGCAGTGCGAGCATTCCATCACTATTTTGGGTAAGAATGACGAGCGTTTGCGCGATTCTGGCATGGCGCTCAAGCGTCGTCGTGAAGCCGTTCTTCACCATTTGGGCGAGAAGATTACCATTCAGAAGGAACGCCGCGGCATTGCGGTGCATGCACTTCCGCCTGAGCTGGTAGAAACGTATATGCGTTTTAACAAGGCGAAAGCGGAAAGTGAGGAAGGCGGGCCGGTGGTGGTTCGCTTTACGCACGGCGAGCTGGAATCGCAAAAGGTGAGTCTGAGTGCGCAGGAGTTGAGTGAAGTTCAGGCAGCGCACCCTTATGATGTGGTGGCTTTGGAAGGTGCGCGCGTGCTCGTGTGCGTGATGTGACACTGCCGCCGCGCTGTTAGCGTGAAGCACAGCGCAATCAGCGCAATCAGTTCCGCGCCGTGAGCGCAGCGCAATCAACCCAGAGAGTGAGGACGTATGGCTCAACAACTCGAGCAGCTGAAAGGTTCGCATCTCGTCTCCTTGGACGAGTGGAGTGCCGAGCAGATTTTGCATCTGCTACGCCTCGCCGAATGGATGCGCACTCACCGCGATGACGCTTCCCAATTGGCAGCAGGCTCGGTGATGGCAACCCTGTTCTACCAGCCGTCCACCCGCACTCGTTTGAGTTTTGAAACCGCTATGTTGCGCTTGGGTGGGCATGTGGCCGAGTATGAGGGCCGCTCGCTCGACACCGATGATCTGGTTTTCCGCGAGACTATCCACGACCTCATCCGTTCGCTCTCCCAAATTGACGACATTATCGTCATTCGTCACCCTCGCGAAGGTTCAGCTTTGGTGGCCGCACGCGCGTCTGACGTCCCGGTGATTAACGCTGGTGATGGTGGGCATTTGCACCCGACGCAAACCTTGGCTGACCTTGCCACTCTGTTGCGCTTGAAGGGTGGAAAGTTAAGGAACTTGACTATTGGCCTGTGTGGTAATCTGGCGGCTTCCCGTACCGCTCACTCGTTGGTGACGACTTTGTGCCGCTTGGGCCATAACCTGCATTTCGTGCTGGTCAGCACTCGGCAAAACCGCATGCCCGATTGGGTTTTGGCGCGTTTGGACCGCACGCCGGGCTTTAGCTACGAGGAGGTGGACTCGCTCAGGCCTGTCATCTCCAGCTTGGACGTGCTGTATATGACGAGTTTTTACCCCACGCACGTCGAGCCGGCCGGTCAAGCTCGTCAGGCCAGTAACTCGACGACAAATGGCAAAAGATTATCACGTGACTATAGGGTGACCCCCGAGTTGCTGCGGGCTGCGAAACCTGATCTGGCAATCTTGCACCCTCTTCCTCGAGGCTTGGAAATTGATAGGGCAGTAGATGATGACCCGCGTGCCGCTTATTTCACACAGATCAGTTTGGGTGTGGATGTGCGTATGGCGTTGATTGCCACGCTGTTGGGAAAGTTGCCTCAGCAGTTTGATGAGTCTGTTGTGTTTGCCGAGCAGGGAAGTGATGTCGATGAGTGAGCTCAACGCGAGTGCTGCAACAACCCCAGAGGTCAAAACTCAGGCCACCGCCACCGCAACTCACGCGGTTGCAGCTGATGAGGTGAATGACCTCACCCTCACTCGTCTGGCCGCCGTGCTGGGCCGCGGTTACGTCATCGAGCATGTGCCTGCCGGCGGTTCATTGAGCCTGCTCAATTACTTGAAGATTGACCCCAGCGAAGAAACCGTTGTTATCGCGACGAATGTGGCATCGCGCGCAGCAGGCCATGAGGACTTGTTGGGTGTGCGCGTTGACGAGATTGACACCGATATGCTCGCCCTCTTCGCTCCCCATGCCATCATCGCCCGCGTCGAAGAAGGCAAGCCGGTGCGCACTGTTGACCCGGTGTTGCCTGCTCGCGTAGTCAACACAATTCGGTGCGTGAACCCGGGCTGTGTGACGCAGACGGAACCGTATTTGGATCAGGTTTTTGTGCTCGCAGATAAAAACCTGGGGGAGTATCGCTGCGAATATTGCTCAGCTGCCGCACAATTCTGAGGCTGGGCTACGTCGTAGTGATAATCTCGGTTTGCCCCGCCGAGGCCTGTCGCTAAACTAGTAAGGCTTAAAGGAGGAAGCATGTCATCTGTTTTTATGGGTTCCGTCCGCCTTGCCAACATCAAGGTGTGGGATACCGGCGAGATTATTGATATCATCGCGCAAACTCGCCACTCGCACCTCATTGGCGAAACAATCGACTGCACCGGAGTCACCGTCACCCCAGGCTTGGTTGACATGCACGTGCACTTCTTCGACCCCGGCAACACTCAGCGTGAGGATATTCGTTCCGGTTCTGCTGCTGCTTCTGCCGGCGGTTTCACGGATGTGGCAATGATGCCCGACACGCTTCCTGCTGCGGACGGCGAGCCGTTTATGGAAGGCCAGGCCAGCCGCGAGGAGCTGATTGGCCAAGGTTTCAGCTCAGTTTTGGATTACTGGCAGCGTTATGCTGACTCTTTTGACCCCAACCAGCCGATCGACTATTGCATGGTTGCTGCCGCTACTGTTGACCGTCAAGGCCGCCGCGTCTCGCGTGAGCGCATGTGGGAGCGTTTCCTGCGCGGTTCTGATTCGGTGAAGCGTTATGGCCACCCGGTGGTTGCTTTGAGTGATGACCCTCGCGCGATCTCCGAGCGCATGCTGGATCGCGTGATGGAGTTGGCTCATGTCAATGATCTCGTGGTGATGGACCATTGCGAAAACCACACGAGCGGCATGATCAATGAAGGCGAGCTTTCCCGTCGTCTCGGTGTGCCGGGTATTCCGGATTCTGCTGAGATTGATGTGATTCGTCGCGATATTGAATCCTGCCGTCGCACGGGTGCGCGCCTGCATTTGCAGCATGTCACCACTGCCGGTGGTTTTGACCTCATTCGTGAGGCCAAGCAGGAGGGCTTGCCGGTGACGTGTGAGACTGCTCCGCACTATTTCGCTTTGACGGATAAGGATGTCGAGCGTTATGGCGCGTATGCGAAGGTGAATCCGCCTCTGCGTTCGGCTGCTGACCGTCTGGCCACTTTGGAGGCTATTGCTGACGGCACGGTGGACGCGATTGCTACCGACCACACGCCTCTGACTTTGGCTGACCGTCAGGTTCACGCCCTCTCTGCTTTGGATGGTATTTCTGGTTTGGAAACCTCGTACGCTCTGGCACACACTCTGCTGGTGACGACCGGTGTGATTGGTGACCGTCGCTTGGTGGAGTTGATGAGTTTGGGTCCTGCTCAGATTTTGGGCTTGAACCGCAACCGCATTTCGATGATGCTTACGGAGGACCCGGCTCTTGCTGCTCAGGAGAGCTTGAAGGCTTTGGCTACTCGCGTTACGGTGAACCCGGAGGCGTCGGAGACTTCCGATTTTGACCAGATTGCCGCTTCTTCACAGTCTGCTGGCCAGAAGGCTCACCGCGTTCTTGACCTCACTGATGGCCGTCATCAGCATGTGCGTTTGAGCTTGGTCGCGCCGAAGCAAAAGTGGAACATCGATACTCGCCGCTTCTTCTCCAACGGCCACAATTCGCCGTTTAATGGCTGGAAGGTTCACGGCATGCCGATTGCCACGATTATGGGCTCGCGTTTACACGATGTTGCTCAGCACATTCGCAACAAGGAAGCTCATGGTCGCTGGAATATCTAGTATTTCTTAAGATTATCAGCCTGCATTCGTCGAGCGCTGTTATCGTTGCGCTCTGACGAGCTGTGCTGAATGCACGAAGGGGAATGTCTTTCGACATTCCCCTTCTCTCGTCTTCAGCAGTTTCTGCCAGCTTAGCCTTGGTGGGCGTGACGCTGGTCGCGGCGCTTCCTGCTCTGCTCATCCACCGGGTCGATTTCATCGTCTTCTGGACGGAAGAACACGGAGCCAGCTTCGCTAGAAGCAAGGTCCATGAGGTTCTCAGCAGAATCCTCAGAAACGCGAGCGCGTTCGTCAGCACCAAACTTTGTACTCACCCCGCCCAGAGCACTCGAACCAGCAGCAGTACCCACCACAGAACCCAAGGTGGCGTTATCGCCTGGCTCTTGCGGTACACGCGCCGGCTGCATTTGCGTGCCCGAGCTGGCCTGAGAAGGTGAACCCGAACGCGGTGCCAGTAAGTGGTCGACAACTTCGGCTTCTGTTAATCTTCCTGTAGCCGAATTATGAACCATCGCAGCACTCTTCTCTTTGAACTCAGCGACCAAGGTCTTCGGGTCAATCAGCTTGTAACCCTTGCGAACAATGATGTGCTGCAAATGCTTGAGGTAGCTCACGGCACCTTCAGAAAGCTGGGTGCGCTGAGGCTTGATCCAACCGATAATCATCGTGCGATCCGTGTCCAAACGCACGGTCGCCACCTTCTCTGGATTCAAATCCTCATTATCAATACCGGTCGAAATAGTGTAAGCGTTCACCGTCTGGATGAGGTTGAGCATGGAAGCGCGGTCAGAAACCGTGATGACCTTGCTCGGCTTATTCGGCCAGATTGCCTCTTCAGCGAAGAAGAGAGACGAGTCATCGCCCTGCTCGTACTTGATGAACGGGTAGTCGCGCAACTCGTCCAAACTCACGCGGTCGTGGTCGGCCAGCGGATTGTTCGAGGAAAGGAACACGTGCAAATTCGCGCGGAAGAGAGGGTAGAAGGTCAAGTGCTTGGTGCGCAGCATGCGAGTGATGATGTCACGGTTGTATTCGCTCAGGTACAGGATGCCGATGTCCGAGCGCATCTGTGCCACTTGCTCGATGATGTCGCGAGTAGTGGTTTCGCGCAGTGCCACCTCATACGATTCTGTGCGCTCGGTTCTCAACTGCTCAGCCAAAGCCTCCAAAGCGAACATGAAGTGCTGAGTGGAGATCGTGCACAACTGGTTGCGTCCGCTCTTTTTAAGGAAGCGGTCCTCAATCATGCTGGCTTGCTCGACGAGCTGGCGAGCGTAGACCAAGAAGTGCGCGCCTTCCGAGGTCAGAGAGATTCCTTGGCGGGAGCGTTGGAAAATGGAGAACCCTAATTCTTCTTCGAGGTCGCGAACTTGTGCAGAAAGGGTTGGCTGGGAAATATAGAGATCCCTGGCCGCCTCGTTCATGCTTCCGGCTTCGACGATCTTGATGATGTACTGCAATTGTAGAAGGGTCATTCCTGCTCCCTCTCGAGACACTTTTCACCATAGATTACAGCATTCCTGTGAACACGTTATTACTCGGCGAAATTCCTGTCAGTATGAGTACGCTCGCCGTACGAGCCCCTGAGGTTCTTAGGTTGCTGGGGGGGGGTAACTCCATCGCGCAAATACTCGCCGTATAAGCCCTGACGTGAGGGTGCTTGCGGGGGGGCTTACTCCATTGTCACCAGCTCAAGGTAGGAATCATCCCACAAATCCTCATCACCATCAGGCAGCAACAGCACACGCTCCGGGCGCAAAGCCTCCACAGCACCCTGATCATGGGTCACCAAAACAATCGCACCCTCATACTTGGAAATAGCAGAGAGAATCTGATCGCGCGACTGCGGATCCAAGTTGTTGGTCGGCTCATCGAGCAGCAGAACATTAGCCTTCGACGTCACCAAAGTGGCCAGTGCTAATCTTGTTTTCTCACCACCAGAAAGCACCGAGGTAGGCTTATCAGCGTCTTCACCCGAGAAGAGGAAAGAGCCCAGAATAGTGCGCGTCTGCGTGTTATCCAACTCAGGAGCCACATGCTGCAGATTCTCCAGCACCGTGGCGTCGTTATCCAAAGTGTCGTGTTCCTGAGCGAAATAGCCAATTTTGCAGCCGTGCCCGTAAATAACTTCACCGGAATCCGTCTGCTCCTGGCCAGCCAAAATACGTAAAGTCGTCGTCTTACCGGCGCCGTTATAGCCCAAGATTACCACCCTGGAACCGCGGTCGATCGCCAAATCAATTCCAGTAAACACTTCGTTGGAGCCGAAGCTCTTGGAAATATTCTTGGCCATAATCGGTGTACGGCCAACCGGAGCTGGGGTAGGGAAGCGTAAATCAGCCACTTTCTCTGCCTTCTCCACCGGCTGCGTCTCGGCCAACAGCTTTTCAGCACGGCGAATCATCTGCTGAGCAGCCACAGCCTTCGTCGCCTTAGCGTGCAGGCGGATGCCTTCCTTCATCAAACGCTCCGCCTTCTTCTGAGCAACCTCACGCTCGCGGCGAATGCGTTCCTCATCGGCGGCACGCTGCTTCAAATACGCCGACCAACCCAAGTTGTACACCGTGATCGTGGCCGTGCGAGCATCCAAATGCCACACGCGGTTCACCGTTTCGTCGAGTAGCTCAGTGGAGTGGGAGATGACGAGGAAGCCACCCGGGTAGTTTTGCAAGAAGCGCTTCAACCACTCAATAGAATCCGCATCCAAATGGTTCGTCGGCTCATCCAAAATCAAGGTATCCGCATCCGAGAAGAGAATACGCGCCAACTCAATACGCCTGCGCTGACCGCCGGAAAGTGTCCCCAAAGGCTGGCGAAGAGTGCTCTCCTCAAGGCCCAAAGCCATACCCATCTTGATAGCCTCTGACTGAGCGGCATAACCACCCGCATTGTCAAATTCAGCCAGAGTGCGGTCGTAGCGGTTCATCGCCTTTTCCATCACGGCAGGGTCAGGAGAAGTCATCTCCTTCTCCGTCTTACGAAGGCGCTTCAAGAGATTACCAATATCGCGTGCATCCATAATGCGATCCAAAGCCATCTGCTGCGCATCGCCTACGTGCGTCGACTGTGGAAGGTAGCCCAACTTTCCCGAAACATGAACAGAACCGGAAGCAGGCAGCATGTCACCAGTGATGACGCGGGTCAGCGTCGTCTTGCCAGCACCGTTGCGGCCGACCAAACCCACGTGATCTCCCTTGGCAATATGGAAATTCATAGGAGCGAGCAGCTGACGTGCTCCGATACGGATTTCCAAATTCTGCGCTTCGATTCCCACTTTTCCTCATTTCCGTGCACTTGTTTCGCCCCAACAGCCTAGCCGATAGAAAGGACGGGAGCGGGAGGAGAGGTGTGCGCGAGAAACGCAAGAAAAACAGGAAAATTTCTGTGGGTTACGCGCCCAGCGATTTTTTGAGTGAAGGTGATTTTTCACGCGATAACATGAGTCGAAGGTACTGAAAAGTGCAGGCTTTCGCTTGCGCTTACAGTATCAACTGAGAGAGCCCCGTCAATGCTGACAGGAGAAATTATGACTGAAGAAAAGAAGACAGTTCCAGCATCTGTCGCCATGCTCAAGGTTCTTGAGGCATGGGGTGTCAAGAACGTTTATGGTTACCCAGGTGGTTCCTTCAACTCCACCATGAACGCTCTGGACCTAGAAAAGGACAATATTAACTACGTTCAAATTCGTCACGAGCAGGTGGGTGCTTTGGCAGCAGCCGCTCATGCCAAGCTGACTGGTGAAATCGGCGTGTGCTTCGGCTCTGCAGGCCCAGGCGCTGTGAACCTTCTCAACGGCTTGTATGACGCTCGCGAGGATCATGCTCCTGTTCTTGCACTTGTTGGTCAGGTTCCTCACACCAACATGAACTACAACTACTTCCAGGAGTTCTCTGAGCTGCCAATGTTCTCCGATGTGGCTTGCTATGACCGCACCGTGATGACTGCTGAGAGCCTTCCATATGTCGTTGACAAGGCAATTCGTGAGGCTTACCGCAACCGTGGTGTCGCCGTTGTCATCATTCCAAACGATTTCGGCTATGTTCAGATTCCTGACGAGCCATACGCTTCCGTTACCGTCGATGACAAGCCAGCTCCACTGCCAGTGGCAACCGATGAAGAGGTGAGCCGCTTCCTCGAGCTCGTCAAGAAGGCAAAGCGTCCAGTCTTCCACGTTGGTTCTGGTATCAAGGGCAACGCCGATCTGCTCATGAAGCTTTCCGAGAAGCTGCAGATTCCAGTCACCATCACTGGTTTGGCCAAGGGCCTCGTCCCAGAGGACTTCCCAGCAAACCTCGGCACTTTGAACCGTGCTGCAAGCAAGGCTGCTGATGAGGTGTTCGCTTCTGCTGATCTCGTGATCGCACTGGGTGCTGACTTCCCATTCGCCAACCTCGTCTACCGCACTCATCCATTTACCTTCGTCCAGATCGACGCCGAGCGTGCACAGTTCGGCCGTCACCACTTCCTGGATATGGGTATTTGGTCTGATTCGGGTGCCTTCTTGCAGAAGGCTCTCGACATGAGCACCCCAGCTGAGCCAAGTGGCTTCTACCAGGCTGCAGTCGAGGATATGAAGGGTTGGAAGGAGTACCTCACCGGTCTGATGAACAAGGCTGATGGTCCACTCGAGTACGAGCAGATCTACCGTGAGATCAACCGTGTTTCCGATCCAAACGCTGTGTACGGTATCGACGTTGGTGATAACATCATCAACTCCTTCCGCTTCCTCAACCTCACCAAGGATAAGAAGTGGACGATTTCCGCACTCTTCGCCACCATGGGTTACGGCATTCCAGCTGCTATCGCTGGTAAGCTCGCTTTCCCAGACCGTCAGGTGTTCAACATCTCCGGTGATGGCGCCTTCTCCATGGTCATGCAGGACCTGATGACTGAGGTGAAGTACCACCTGCCAATCATCAACATCGTCACTTCCAACACCACTCTGGGCTTCATTCGCTCCGAGCAGGAGGATGTGAAGATGAACTTCTCCGGCATCGATCTGCTTGACGCTGACTACGCCAAGGTTGCTGAGGCAATGGGTGTTGTTGGCATCACCGTTCGTACTTTGGACGAACTGGTTCCAGCATTTGATAAGGCTGTGGAAGTCACGAAGTCTGGCCGTCCAGTCCTGCTCGATTGCAAGATCACCAAGAAGCGTGGTCTGCCAGTTGAGGAGCTGGAGATTTCGTGGAAGGATGGCAAGGCTGTGGAGACCGTGTCCCAGGCATATCAGGACACCCATAAGCCGATGAGCGTGGAAGAGTTCTTCGAGTCCTATGATGGCTCTGCACTCAAGCCACTGCCATACTACTTCGAGAAGTTCGGCGTCACTGAGTGAGTCAAAGTTCAAGTTTCGAGTTCTGGCCGGCGTCTCATTGTAGCTGGCCATGTAGCTCACAAGCTTCCTCGGGAGGCTCTCAGTACAGTCGGTTGATACGCGAGTTTCATGAGCTTTGTGGTGTTATTACTGCGCAGTGTTAAAGCTTTGTAGTGTAAACACTGCGCAGTGTCTCACTGCAGGATGCGAATGTTCTTGAGCATTAACTGACGAATGGCGTGTGATGGTCTTCATCACGCGCCATTTTTTGTTGCTGGACGTTCGCTGTGTTCCTGTTGCCCGTCTGGTTTGCATCCGCTTTGTGTAGCGCCGATCTGATGATGTGCTCGCTGTGCACATTACTCGTTTCGGGCATAGAAAAGGGCCTATCTCACAGGAGATAGGCCCAAAATTTTTTGGCTCACAGTCGGTGAACTGAGTTCACGCTCTGCGCTCGCTCAAGCTCACGCTCAGCCACTCGGCAGATTAGCTGCGCAGCTGTTCAGCCACTCAGCGCAGTGCTTGCAAAGCTGCTTCGTTGATGTAGCTGTGAGGCTGGTTGAAGTGAGGCATGAAGAAGATGTCGCTCAGAGCAATCCTCTCAATGGTCACGCGCTCCTGAATGGCCAGGGAGAACATGTGAATGGTCGCCGACATATCGTACTCACTCATCAGTTGAGCGCCGATCACCTCATGATTATCGCGACGATAGACGATGCGAATCTTCACCTCAGGGTTCTCACCCACCTCGTTCATGAAGGCTGGCTTCTGCGTATCAGTGAGGTCCACCTGTTCAGCCTGAATACCACTCTGAGCAGCAGTTTCCACAGTCTGGCCGGTGCACACCATCTTCAAATCGAACAAGCACAAGCCGGACGAGCCTTCAACACCGCAGGATTCAATATCGCGACCGGCAATATTCATGCCAGCGATCATGCCTGAACGAACAGCATTCGTTGCCAGAGCAATGTAGGACGTGGCCTGAATGGAGTTGTCGAAAGTGGTAGCGCAATCGCCCACAGCATACACATTTGGGTCGCTCGTGCGCTGATGCTTGTCAACGAGAATGGCGCCGTTGCGGAACAGCTGCAAGTGGCCGCGAGCCAAAGAGGTGTTCGGACGGAAGCCGATGCACATAATCACCAGGTCGGTGTCATACGTGCCCTTGTTGGTCACGACAGAGCGGACGCGATCCTCGCCCTCGAAACGCTGAACGAGCTCGCCCAAGTGAATTTCAATACCGTGGGAGCGCATGCGATCAGCCATCACCTCAGAGAAGTCACGGTCGAAATGCGTACCCAAAATACGGTCGAGAGCATCGATGAGGATGACCTTCTTGCCGGCACGCTGGTAAGCTTCAGCAAGCTCAGCACCGATGTAGCCTGCGCCGACGACGGTGACCTTCTTGACGCTGTCATCATTCTTCAACTGTTCGACAGCCTTCTGAGCATCCTCATACTGCTTTGCGCGCTGAACATAAGGCAGGTCAATTCCTGGAAGGCGAGGGATGATAGGCGAGGAGCCGGTGGCCAGCACCAGCTTGTCGTAGCTTTCCGAGCCTTCTTCACCGCTCTTGGTTTTGTAAGCAATAGTCTTCTTCTCATAGTCGATGCCGGTGATCTCGGTTTCCGTGCTCACCTTGGCACCAGCAGCTTCCAGTTGCTCTCGGCTGGAGTAGAATAAGCCGTCACCAGTGCTAATCTGGTTGCCAATCCACAATGCCATACCGCAGGCGAGGAAGCTCATATATTTATCGGCATCAAAAACGTGAACCTGTGCGTCCTTATCGAGGTCCAACACATGCGTTGTAGCAGAGATACCGGCATGGTTTGCACCGATGACGATGACCTTCTGACCCATGATTCTCCTTTGAAGTCGGACAGTAAGTGATCCACTCTTCATCTTAACGAAGAAAGATGGGTAAGAAGGCATCAGTTACAAAATTACGCTGTAGAAAAAGGCCAGGCGACAGGCTTTAGTTTTGTCGCGAGGCCTTTACTGTACTGGCAATCTGGAGAAATGCTTTAGGAGCGAGGCTTGAGATTACCAAAGACGCTGACTCGGCTGTCCGAAGTGACAGGGATGTACTGGTCTCGGGAGGTAAAGCTCGTCTTGTAAATAAGCAGCAAGATCAGTGACGCCGAGGTGAGGGTCAAGGAAGCCAGAGCGTAGAGGATGACCAGCTGGTAAGCGGCGGCTCCACGAGGGTCGAGACCGGCGATAACCTGACCTGCCATCATGCCAGGGATCAACACCAAACCAGAGCTTGCCAAAGTGGCCACCGTCGGCAACATTCCCAGGCGAATTGCGGAGAGGACAGAGGTTCGCGAGGCCTCCCATGGAGTGGCGCCGAGAGCAAGCATCATGTCAATCTCGTCAGCGCGCGAGCGCATCGACTCGTAAAAGCGCGACATAGCAACAGCGGTAGCCGACACCGTATTGCCCAAAATCATGCCGGTAATCGGGATGACGACCTGAGGCGAGTACCAGGGGCGCGGGCGAATAACGGCCTCCACCAAAATGCCCATGATGAGCAGGGTTGTGATGAGAAGGGTGAGGAAAACAGGCAGGGCCATGCCGTGAGGGATGCCCTTAGCGCGAGAAATCGTGATTTGCACGCCGCCGACGATCATGAGTGCGACCAAGCTGAAAACGATGATCACGTTGTTTTGCTGAATGACCCACTGGATGATGAGAGCCATGGCGAGCAGCTGGAGGGCGGCGCGGGCTGCGGAGAAGAGCAGGGATTTGCTTACTTCGAGCCTGAGAGCCCAGGAGATTGCTGCGGCAACGAGAATCATGGCAAGCGCGACCAGCAAGCCCCACTGGTCAACGATGTAGGTTCCTGCCGGTTGCAGTCCGTTGGACCGGGTAGCAAGAGTTGCATGGGCTGCGAGAGTCGGCTGTGCAGCAAGAGTCGCCTGTGCGGCAAGGGGTGTGAGAAGCGAAAGTGTGGTCATTTTTATCCTCTTTACTCCTCAGAAGTCGAATCGTGTACAGGCATTGCATGTAATCCGGTGGAGTCGAGCAGCAGCGTTCGCGAAGCGAAGCCATCAGGAGCACGGTGGCGAACACGCAGTGCTGATAATCCAAAGTCGGCGGCCAAACGAGCAACAAACTCGCCTTCAGCGTGCGCCGACTCATCGTCCAAAGCGGCGTCGATCTCATCAGCCAGCAGTACGCGCGGGCGGGTGAGAAGGGTACGCAGCAGGCTCACACGGGCCAGCTGACCGCCGGAGAGGGAAGCGGTTTCGCGCTCGAGCTCAACATCGGGCAAGAGCAAGGCATCCAAGCCTTTGCGAAGCTGTTGATCGGTAGGGCGAGTGGCGCCGTTATGATGCGCGATTTGCAGCGACCAGGGCATGAGCAGTGCCTCACGAACGGTGTTGCCCGTCAAAATAGCTTTTTGATGCACATAAGCCACCTGCCTTCGCCACATCTGCGGGGACATGGTGCTGGAGTCAACACCGTCGAGCTCCAAGGTTGCCGTACCATGAGGGCGAAG
>CASERW010000033.1 GCA_949290445.1 Aeriscardovia aeriphila
TCCTTGAACACAGGGTGAAGCTCCAGCTTCTTTGCCAGCGCCCTGGCGCTCGCCACGCGGTTCAGAATCCAGAACGTATGCTTCAGCTCGTCGCGGAGCTCGGGAGTGGAGAACGGGAACCTCTCCTGCGTTGTCAGTGCGTCAAGGAACTTGTCCACATCCGCGTCATGGACGAACTTGCCGGACTCGTCCGTCTTAAAGAACTCATTCAGGTCAAATGCATACTCCTCGACATCGTTGTCCGCGAGCTCGATGCCTTCCCTGACTTTGTCTCGGATGATATCGGACATCTGGTAGGTGAACAAAGACAGGCGAGGAAGGTTCTCGTAAGGATTCTCGATCTCGCTGGAATTGTCCCAGTCGCGCTTCTTTTTCTGCTCGTCGGCATAGGTCCAGTTATAGATGGCGTCATCCGCGAACTTGTCGTTGGCCAATGCCTTGAACGGCGTACCGGAGAGATGCAGTGTGTACTTTCGATTGATATGGTTAAAGGCCGTATCGGTCTTGTAGGTATCCACGCCTTCGTGCGCTTCGTCGATAATGAGGATGTCCCAGGTCAGGCCCTTCTCCGCACTGATTTCAGACAGCTTTTCATATCTTCCGCCGAAGTATATGGATCCTTTCAGATCCTGCAGGCTGACGAACTCAATGCATCCTTTGATCTGACCCGTATCCTCCCCTACGAGTTTGTCCAGAAAATCCTGACGACTGAGGACGTATTTCCTGTCCTTGATGCCATCCACACCGCTGACGAAAAGATAACCGGATTGTGGCCCGAAGAAGGTCTCATAATCCTGATACCACGAGTTTGCGATGGCGGGACGATTCGTGACAATCAGCACGTTCTTTGCGCCAAGCCGCATGCACAGGTCATACGCCGAGAGCGTCTTACCAAAACGCGGCTTGCAATTCCAGAGATATTCTCCCTTCTGATGAGTCGTGAAATAGTCGTAGGCACTGCTCACGGCTTGATTCTGCTCATCGCGTAGTTTATACGGAATCACGGCATCGGAATCGTCCTCTTGGACAATCCCGTGGTTCTGTGTGAAATCAATGAAATCGCCGCGGGCGGTATTCGGATCTATCTGGAACCACTCTTTTCCTTCTTTGCGGGGGATACCGAGTTTCTTCAAATAAGCATGGAAGTCCTTGTCTGTGAACGTTCCATACGGTTCCGTCATATAGGAAGCCTGAAAATGCCACCAGGTCTTGTGCTTCACTCCGGCGGTATGCGTTTGCTCAGCGATGCGGGTCTCCACATCGCGTTCTGTAAAACCGATCTTGGTCCACCCATCCAGATCCGGGTAGCCCGGAAGCGTGTATGCATAGCATTGTGGAGTGACTTTTGTGGCTGTATTGATCTTTATTCCTGCCATCATGCCATCTCCTTTACATGCGTCTCAATGAAATTAATCTCGTTCTCATCCAGCCCGTATTTGCGATACAGCTGAAGATCGATTTCATGGACAGATTTAGACCAATCAATATCCGAAGAAGACGCGAAATTTTGAAGAGGAATCAGTCTCCACACGCCTCGATCATTATCTTGTGTCACTTTTAACACATCTAGAAGAGCCCGAGCAAACTTGGATTTCACGTATTTCATTACAGCTTCTGCTTCAAATTTGGTATTAAACGAGCCTATTCCTATAAATGTCTGTGTGTATCCAATGCCCGGTTCGGCTATTACCAGTGGGCTTAGTGCTTCACCGAAAGTCCCGGCGCCGTTTGCTCTTGGGCATAGTGTTTTCCAAGAGCCCAAATTTTCATGAGACATATCCACATACTTTTCAGGGATATATCTCCACGTACGGCGGTTCTTCAGAACTCCCAACACCTTTATGTCATTATCGTTAATACAATTTTCAGAAAATAACGCTATCTTTGCGAAGGCGTTATTTCTAAACCTACGATCTTTCCCATTAGAGCCTATGATGTCACGATATTCAGGGTGATCTGCATACACTTGTTCCAAGTCAAATCGTACCTGTGTGTAAATTATTGACGATATACTATGTTGTTCATCAGAAGCTCTACTTTTCCTAACTATTTCATTAAGCTCCGGGAATGCCGTAAACGTGCCGATAGGACCATAGTTTTCAGACGTATTACGATAAGAAACAGCTATTCCGCCTTTTATATCAGTGTTAGAAAAGACTTTAGAGCTATCCGATTCATATGCAAGAATTTTAAAGTGCGGGTCATTTAACATTTTCTCGTTCCATGCTTTCGGAGTGCTTCCAGCATTGAAAAGAAAACGGGCTGGATGGATTAATTCCACTCTTTCCCCTACGCCATCAACGGCGTCCATGAATTGGTTGTATACAGGTTTGGCAAAATTCCCATTATCACCGGAATTCTCAAAGTCTTCGTTGTACGGCGGGTTTCCAATCACATAATCAAAAAGTTTCTTCTCGCTCATCATTAATTCTCCTTCAAACTCCTGAACAGAAGCGAGTTACCCCGTCTCCAGTTATTTATCCTGCACGGTACCGATTCCGGTTCCTGCTCCTCCTCTGACATCCCCGGAAACATGTCAAACAGGGACATCTGGTGAAATTCCTCATAAGGTTTCCCAAGCGGAACGGTATCCTTAAGGCCATCCATCTGCCAGATATTCCATACGATCCTGTTTGCAACCCCGCGTAGCAATTTCACGTCCGGATCGTCTTCCCAACGCTCTCTAAAGTAATCAATGAAGGTTAACAGAAGATTGACCCTTGCTATCAAGAGATTATCCCCCTGATACTCGTATCCGTATGTTGCTTCAAACGCCCGGATGGTCCACTTGAGCCATTCGTCGTAATCGGACGTGTTCTCATTGACGACGCGGAGTTTCCTATCCAACTGACCAATTCGACGTTTTGGCGGGACGATCAGCTCACCGGTCGAGACATCGTACCTGGATACGAGGTACGGTGCCTCACCGCAAGTGATCTCCAGTCTCCGCGAGTCCACGTAACGCTTCCATGTCTTCCGCTCCGGGAACGCGATCGGATCCTCGTTAACGGTCCATGTGTGGTCCTCGGTCATAACGTTGAAAACATCCTTGCGGCCGAACCAATCCTCATCACAGTAATTGTTCATGAGATTGCAGAGCCATACCGGAGTGAAGACCTCGGCTTTCTTACGGGTTCGGGCGGCTTGCTCCTCCTGCGATTTCTGGATTCTAGGCTTGATGATGTCGGCGTGCCGCAAGAGCAGCTTTTCGTCGATCTGATCCTTGTCCGCGAAACCGCGGCCAAGTTCCTCGTAGGTATCCGTCGCCCATATAATGTTCCTTTTCGTCGACTTATCGGCGAGTAGCAGATCCAGAAGGGATGCCACGGGATCGCTTCCTATGTCTATTAGCTTTTCCACTTGAGAGGCGCCCCTCCTTTGCTTTCCATATACATATTCATATCATGGCTTTTGCCGAAAGAGAAAAAATACCTGGTATCCCAAAAACGGCTTGAAATCAAGGCGTTTCCCACATGGCCCTCAGATCTGCGACATCAATGCTACTGTCTCGACGTGCATCGTTGCCCTCAATTGTTCTGACGAAGGTTCATGAGGAGATTATCAGATATTCTGTAACGCTAGAAATAGAGAGTTTAACAGGTGTCTACTCCTGTTATCTTCTCTCTTTCTTCCCCTCTTGCACCTCTTTGTTGCCATGCGTAGCTTGCCAGTAGAACTGCACCACGAGATTCATATATCTCTCCACAATGGGGTCAATATCGTAGAACAGTTCGTGGCGAGCACCAGGGAAGAAGAACGCTTTAAACGCAAGGCCAAGCTCGTGAGCTTTCTGCGCTACCTTTTTCTGCGCGGGAACATCCACATAAGCATCCTTGCCTGCCGTCATCAGCAGAACAGGGATTTTCACCTTGGCAAGCTCCTGTGTGCTGGTAATCTGGGCGTCCATGGTGAGAGCTTGGTCCACCCAACCCCATGTTGGGTTCAGGGTATGCTCCGCCAGCTTGATCTTGCGCACCTCGCGAAAACTGTGCTGTCGAGCAGGAGAGCGCGAACCCTTGTCCTTACCCTGCGCAGAATTCTTCTCCTCTGAAGCCATAGCAGAGTCGAACTCACGCTTGCCCAGTGCCGGCTCTTCAGCCTTACCAGCCAGAACATAACGGTGAGAAAGCCAATGCGTAAAGGCCGTAGGAACTCCAGTGCGTGGCAGGTACATCGGCGAGGAGAAAACTGCGGCAGTAAACATATCCGGGTATTTCTCCACTGCCCCCGTAGCGATTGCCGCGCCCATCGAGTGGCCCCACACGCACAGTGGCGCGCGCAGGTGGTGCATTTCATACGCATGCAAGCAACTTTGGGCAAAGTCAGAAATGTAGTTGTGCCAATCTTTCATATGCACCGAGGTCAGGTTTTCTGTTTCGCGTAGCGAGTAGCCGTGGCCGCGGTGTTCAACAACGATCACGTCAATGCCGGCACTGAGCATATACCACGCAAATTCAGGGTATTTATCGGCGCAAGAGGTAAAGCCTGGGGAAATGGCCAGCGTTGCCCAAGCCGGACCATGCCACACTTTCTGGTCGCCAAGAGCCTGGCGAATCTGGTCGGCTTCGTCACCCTCTTTTGCGGCTCGCTTGGTAAGAGTTTGGAAGTCTTCGGCGAGGTAAGTCACCGTGTGAATGCTGGTCGTGCTGGGTAGCTCATCGTTGAGTGGCACATGATTATCAGGCTCGTCGCCCTGCTCGAGGCCAGGCTGCGCTCCAGGCGTGACGCGAGTCCAGTCATGGTGAGCGATACTCGCCATGAGAGAGCGAATACGGGGGAGGCGGTCAGGTACCTGAGCCTCCGTAAGAGGAATAATCCGTGGAATTTCAGTGCTACCCATAGTTCGATTCTGGCACAATCTGGCCGCTTGCGCCGTGCGCATTTTCTCCGCGTTTCTCGCCTACCGAAAAATGGCGTAACTGTATCAGGACCCACAAAATTGCGTAGGAATTTTATTTTTTTTCCATGGTTTTCTTGGGGCTGATAATCTCAGTAATTGCAACGAAAAGAAACTTATCCACAATTTTTCTGAGCCTCTTGATTCTGTCGACTCTCACCGCCAAGCTGGAAACATGATGAACATGACCTCTGAAGAGCCACCTTTGCAGCCCGACCCCAGTAGCTCGGTCGCTCGCCAAATCGTGCCTCGCGCGGCAATGACGAGCCCGGAGCACCCATGGCCTGTCACCATGGCGTCCTGGACGTTCTCTCAAGCAATCAGCACTTGGCCAAGTTTTTGGCTGGAAGGCCAGATTCAAGAGATCAACGCCCGTCGTGCTGGCTCCACCTACATCACTTTGGCCGACTCCCAA
The DNA here is from genome assembly GCA_949290445.1 of Aeriscardovia aeriphila. GTDB lineage: Bacteria > Actinomycetota > Actinomycetes > Actinomycetales > Bifidobacteriaceae > Aeriscardovia > Aeriscardovia aeriphila_A. The sequence continues at coordinate 5,313 of CASERW010000033.1, forward strand.
GTGTCCAACACCACTTTGGAAGTCGTGGCTTTTGGTGCTACCTCCGCTCAGGCAGCCCAGTTCCATCAAGGTGATCGCGTGCTCATTCACGGCAAGCCCAACCTCTATCAGCGCTTCACTAAGCTGAGCTTCCTCGCCCAGGAAATTCGCCGTATTGGTCAGGGTGACTTGAAGCAGCAGATCGAAGAGTTGAGGAAAAAGCTCAAGGGTGAAGGCCTTTTCGACGCTGAGCGTAAGCTTGCTTTGCCTGAGTTTCCTCACCATATTGGCCTGATTTGCGCTCCTCAAGCTCGCGCTGAGGGTGACGTGAAGCGCAATGCGATGCTTCGCTGGCCGACGATCCAGATTACTTCAGAATATGTTCATGTTCAGGGTGAATCCTGCCCTCCTGATGTGATCGCAGCCGTCAAGAAGCTCGACGCTGACCCCGATATTGACGTGATTATCATCGCCCGTGGCGGCGGCGCTTTTGCTGACCTCGTTGGTTTCTCCGATGAGGGTGTTGTTCGCGCGGTAAGCGAATGCTCTACCCCTGTGGTCTCAGCTATTGGCCATGAGGATGATTGGACGCTGCTCGACCTCGTTGCCGATTTACGCGCTTCTACCCCAACTGATGCGGCGAAGCGTGTTGTTCCTGATGTTCATGAGCAGCTTGAGTTAATTGACCAGTTGCGTTTTACTTTGCAGTCTGACTTGCAGTCTTTGGTAACGAGCCAGTTGCAGTTGATGCATGGTTATTTGACGAACCCGCATCTGACGCATCCGATGAGCATGTTGGAGCCTTACTCTCAGCAGCTTGAAAGATTGACAGAACGGTTGAATGTCTCCCTGCATCAATATGTCGATAGCGAGACGAATGCTATTACGCGCTCTCAGGCGACGCTGACTGCACTGTCTCCACAGAAGACGCTGGACCGTGGCTATTCCATCATTCGTGATGAGGATGGCCATGTGCTCAGTGATGCTTCACAGCTCAGTTCTGGTCAGTTGCTCGCGCTGCTTTTGCGTCACGGTAGTGCAACAGCGCGGGTGGAAAACATCCAAGATTAACACGGTGACCGAGTTGGTTTGCGGTTGAATTTGTAAAGATTGTTGTGATTAAGGAGAACACCATGGCAGATGAGAATAAGAAGAACAGCATGCTCGACGGTTTGAGCGAGGAGCAGAAGGCTGAGATTGAGAACATGAGCTATGAAGAGGCTCGTGACAAGCTCGCCCAAATCGTGCAAAGCCTCGACCAAGGTGGTCAAACTTTGGAGAGCTCGACCAAGGCGTGGCAGTATGGTGTCGCTTTGGCTCAGCATGCGCAGGCCTTGCTGCAAAAGGTTGCTGAGCAGTTGGCCGCAGTGGAGGAATCTCAGCGCGCTGCAGGTGAGTCTGCTGGTACGCAGGATAATCTGGCTAACTTCTGAGTTTTCTGTACTGGACGCTTAGTTGAGTTCTGCTGTACTCTGCGCTCAACTGAACTGTGGCACACTGTTCGCGCAACTGAGTTCTGCGCTTACATGAGCGTAGCCTGCTTGGCCATGGCGAGGAACCCATCCACACTCGCATGCAGAGAATACTTCTCTCGTGCCACCCGAACGAGCGCGCAGAATACTCAGCGCGCTCGTTCGGGTGCTCGTACTACCAGTCGATCTTCTGGGCAAGCTGCTGTGCATTCCCCGCAGCAAACAGTAAACGCTGATGCAGGGAGAACTGAGATGCAGCAGAAAGTTCAGAGTCAGACTTCCCTTTCGCTCTATCAGGAGCCTGAACTTCAGTGAAGCGAGGGTTCGCACCGTTAGAAAATATTTGCTGCTCGCGCACCGAAAATTCCGGCGCACCAATACCCACGAGGCGAACCTCAAACCCGCGTCGCTGCAACTCTTCAGCAAACTGGCGAGCAGAATTCGAGGTTCCATTGCCATGGTCGTTCACATCGTCACACACGAGAACGATGGTTTTCACCCGATCACACTCTCGTTTTTCTCCTCTTTTCCTCCTCCACTGTACCCGCGAGATGCCTCTTACACGCAATCTGAGCCCATGAGAAATCGGAGCCGGTACATCAAAACAGCGATTTTTCATGAACCGCTACAGTTATTGGAGTTATTGACAAACGTAAGCGCGAAACGCCCAAAGAATAGCCTGTTTTCACCACTTTACTGAATTTTCAGAATAATATCGGCGAAAACCATACGAACCCCGCTTCTCGGGTATATTCTAAAATCGCATTCACCGACGAATCAGACGTAAACCACAGTGCATCAGAACTGAATCACATGAGAATAAATCTGATCAGAACCAGCAGATAGGGGAACACCATGGTTGTGAGCTTTACCTACCCTCTCGGTAAACGAGTCGACTACTCGCGCAAACTCGTTGCCGCAACGCTCTTCTCCGACCACATGGTGTTGCAACGAAACACAGAGATTCGCGTCTTCGGCTGGGCCAATGACGGCTGGGATGTTGAAGCAAGCCTCTCAGGTGAAGGCATCGATGTTACCGCTCACGCCATCGTCGACCCGCGCGGTAAGTTCACCGTCACCCTTCCCCCGCTCGACGCCTGCGGACCGCTTACTCTCACTCTCAGCAGCGAACAGTGCGAGGAAAAGTACGAGTTTCACGATGTGTGGGTCGGTGAAGTCTGGGTTGCAGCCGGCCAGTCGAATATGGAGTTCCGCCTCAAGGACAGTACGGGTGGAAAAGAACTGTGTGATAATCCTGAGCCAGACTGGGAGAATATTCGCTACTTCGCAACTCCAGAAATTGGATGGTTCGACCCGCAGTTTGCTCAACGGGAGAAGAATAACGCCTGGCAGCCGGTGAACAAGGAGAGTATCAGCGGCGACCTTTCGGCAGTCGGCTTCCATATGGCTCGCGTTTTGCACGAAAAGCTTGGTATCGCGGTCGGTTTGCTGGAATGCTATGTGGGCGGCTCGTCGGCAAGCAGCTGGATTAGCACAGCGCGGCTCAAGGACGACCCTCGCGGTCAGCGCTACATTGACGAGTACGCTGAGCAGATGATCGGCGTTACCGGCGAAAGCTGGATCGAGAAGACTGCCGAATGGCAGAAGGTTTTCGACCAGTGGAATGCGGATGTTGCCCAGCTCAAGGAGCAAGAGCCAGACGTGTCCATGGAGCGCATCACCGAGAAGTTTGGCCCATGCCCGTGGCCTCCTCCTGCTGGCCCATACTCCAAGTATCGACCTGGCGGAACGGTGGAGAGCATGCTCGAGCGTATCGCCGGCTACTCTGCCCGTGGCGTGTTGTGGTACCAGGGTTCTGCTGATGAGAACCGTTCTGAGGATTACCGTTGGCTACTCACCGAGCTCATCACCTCCTGGCGCGAGCTGTGGCAGAGCAATGATATGGCGTGGATTATCGGCCAGCTTCCTCGCTTCGTTGACATTGACGAATGGCGTAAGCCTCGCAACCCGAGCACGTGGAGTCGCTTGCGCGCAGCCCAGATGAATATTGGTCAGGATTTCGACTTCACCGAGTCTGACCTGTCCGGCGAACTGACCAATAATCTATCCGGCGAACTGACAAGTAATCTATCCGGCGAACTGACCAGTAATCTATCCGGCGAACTGACCGGTAACCTTTCCAACGACCTGTCGGGAAACCTCTCCGATGAGCCGCAGTCGCGCTTCGCCGCGCTTTACTCGGAGCATGAGGAAAAGCCAGCTGTTCACCTGAGCAACGTTTACTGCTCAGTCAATCTCGACCAGGGCGAGTTCAACAATTTGCACCCTCTCGACAAGCGTCCTGTGGGCGAGCGCATGGCTGGTGTTGCGCTCACTCGCGTGTATGGCATGCCTCAATTCTCCTCGTACGGTCCGCGCGTGGTGAGTGTTATCTCGGGTCAATCCGCTCAGATTGGTGCAAACCCGGAGTTGTTGGCAATGGCACGCTCGCAAACCTCTGACCTTGCCTCTTCGCTGATCGTTGTGTTCTCGCAGCCGGTTCATTTCGACCACTATTATGACGAGAATGCTTTCAAACCTCAGTCTGTGCTCGAGGATGCTCCGAAGCTCGCGAACACGGAGATGACGCGTAAACCGTCGGCTTCTGGTTTTGAAGTCGCTGGTGAGGATGGCATTTTCTACCCGGCACAAGCTGAGATTTTCACTGCCGACCACAACCTTTCTGTTGCCGTGCGTTCTGCTCTGTGTGCTCGGCCCGTAGCTATTCGCTACGGTTTCCGTAACTGGGGTCCAGCACCTCTGTTTGATGAGAAGCTCTCACCGGCAGCTCCGTTCTCGACTCTGCTCGATGCACGTTTTCGCGTGTTGTAATCAGTCTTGCTAGTTGTGAGGAGAGGGAACTGTTCTGCGCTCTGTTCAGTGGCTGTCCTGGGCTTCTGACCGGAGAGTAGATGGTTTGTTCTCCTTGCTGCTAGCGAAGTGATGAATGAGGATGCGAGAAACTCGCACATTCCTCGCGTCCTCATTTGCGCTACACTAAGTGAGTGCGCCCCGGTAGCTCAGTGGATAGAGCAGTGGACTTCTAATCCTCGTGTCGGGAGTTCGATTCTCCCTCGGGGCACGTAAAAACGTTGGAATGACAACGATCTACGGTTCTTGTATCATTCTTGTTTGGCTTGTTTCGCATACGATTGCATACGATTGCCGTTTCAACATCTATCTGATTAATCCCATTCCTGTGACTTTCGACGGCGATGATCCCCGGGTGCGGGTTTTCTCGTCCAAAAAAGCGAGAGACGACTATGTGAAAGGGCCGTCTGGAGCCTGTGCACTCCCAGCGCGGATAGCCCACACATGGGTAAATGCCTATACTTGGGAGTACTCGCACACGGTGGACGATTATCTGCACCGATACCCGCAAAACGATCTACGCTGCCTGTGATTTTCGTCGCATAGTGCCCGGCCATTGGTGGAGCACCATGTTGCAGAAACATCTCGCAACTGTTAAAACCGTAATAAGCAAAAGAGCACACAATTATGACGTGTATGAGGGGTGATCTTTATGGGCTATTGGATTGCTGCCGGGGGTTTGGTTTATCTCATGATGACGGCCGACCAGTGGGGCGGCCCTCACTGGCTGGTTGGTCTCGGTAATGGTATTTGTTCCTTGGCGGTCCCGACGGCGATCATCGCCCTCATCTGGTCTGCCTGTTATAACATGAGGACGAAGCCAACACATTCGGAGCCGTCCCACGATGACCAGCAGAAGAAAAATAAGTGAAGACAGTTCTGGCAGTTCTCTGCTGTTTCACCACACAAACTTCTTAGAATGCGGCGATATCCTCTTCATCCCCGTCTTGGTCGAAGGTAGGCGGAAGCATATTCGGATCAATCGGCTGCACAGTCACTTCGCTGGACTGGACGCTATCGCTTTGTTGACCGCCATCGCTTGGCTGAGCCACGCCACTAGTAACCGGGGAATTCTCGCTCTGCTGAACAGGAGCAGCTAGCTGCGGGGCTTCGACCACGCGTGCCGCGCCCGCAGTAGTACGAGGAGCTGAACCGGCTGAAACAGCAGAAGGCACAACCTGGCTTTGCTGAACGGAAGCAATGCTGCTTTCCACCTGATGCAGCCAGCCGAGCTTGGGGTCAAACTTTTGCGGCTCAATATGCATCTGCTTCAAAGCAGCATTCATTTGAATACGCGCCGTCTCCAACGTGTTCACTTTTTGCAGCAATTGCAGCTGTTCCTCGGAGCTTGCTGCTCGCATTCTATTCTTCAAACGCGCAATGCGCCCAGCATAGCCCGTGACAATCAAAGCCACAATCTGCTCGGTAATCCAGAACTGTTGTTCCGGGCTCACCTCGGGGAAGGTTTGTTCATGGCGCAGCTTGCTAATCTGCTCTTGCGAAGGAGCAGAAGCACCGGCAGCTCCAGCAGAAGAAGCGCCCGGCCCGCCGGCAGGTACAGCAGGCCCAGGCGCACCCGGCCCAGCAACGCCGGAACCACCGCGGCCACCAGCCGCGCCAGCGCCACCGCGCCCGCCAGGCCCACCACCAACACGAGCGCCGGGAAGCACACCGCGCTCGGACGAAGAATCAAAATCAAGCGGCAAACGCAGAACAATCAGCGCATTCACCACCGGTTCGAGAGCAGGGCCCACAGCCTTCCTTACTGCGTGCTGCCAATCTGGAATCGGCATACCAACAGAAGGCAAAGCCCCCAACGACTTGAGGCGAGTGAAAAGTTCAGCGAAAACCGTGTGAGGGAAAAGGTCAGCCGCCATATAGTTTTCCCACAGATCAGCGTTCACTGCCTGAGGCATCTGCAGCAAACCGGCCAGAACCCACTGCTCATTCTCCGCCAGCGCATCATGAACCAAGAAGCCGGACGCATTCGACCATGGCATCGCCACCTGCTGCACCGAAGAAAGTAGACGAGTGAAATACTCCCTATTCGACATCGACACATACGCCGGATTCGACGCATCCTCCAACGCCTTCTGCCACGGGCTCACTCGCGAGCTCGCATTCGAACGCCTCGGCCACTGGTAGTTTGACGAGTTGGCTGACGTTCCCGCAATCGAATGGTAAATGCGCATCACCGAATCACGGTCCATACCCGTAATCTTCGAAATGGTGAGAAGCATGCCCTCACGCGCCACGCTCGAACGCACCGAGAGAATAATGCGCACTCCCCTATCCACCGCAGCACGCTGCTGCAGCTGATTGGAAAAATCGTAACCCGTCAACTGCTTGCGCAACACATACTCATGCAACGGCACAGGCTTGCTCGTATTCTGCGTGGAGAAGAGAGCACGCACCGCCTCATCTCCCCTTTGCAAACGCAGATCGCACGGGTCAAGGTTATCGGGGGCAACCACCACATAACTTTGCGTGAGCAGCTCCGAGTCAAACTGGTAGGTGCGCAACGCCGCCTTCTGCCCGGCTGCATCACCGTCGAAGGTAAAGTAGATTCGCGCCGCAGGAGAGATCGCCCCTTCATGCGAATCCTCACTCATTCCTGCTAATCCGGAGAGGGAATCGTCGAGAACCAAACGGCGGATGATCTTTTGATGGTTCATACCAAAAGCCGTACCGCAGGTCGCCACCGCCGTCTTAATACCGGCGAAATACATGGCCATCACATCGGTATAGCCCTCAACCACCACCACATGGCGCGTTTTGAGAATGCTCTCCCTCGCCTTGTCGATACCAAAGAGAATTTGATCCTTGTGGTACAGCTGCGTGTCCGGCGTGTTGATGTACTTGGCTTCAATCTTGTCCTCGTCGTACAGCTTGCGCGCACCGAAACCCAGCGTCCTGCCAGTAATATCGCGAATCGGCCAGGTCAGACGTCCGCGGAAATAGTCGTACACGCCGTTATTGCCTTGGCGAGCGACACCAGCATCCACCATTTCCTTGTAGGTAAAGCCCTTGGAAGCCAAGTAGCGCACCAAATTGTCCCAGCCGAGCGGCGCATAACCGCAGCCAAACTCCTCACCTTGAGCCTTGGTAAAGTTGCGTCCGGCGAGCAGCTGGCGGGCTGGCAGGGCTTCGTCGCTGAAAAGATTACCAGCAAAGAATTTTTGGGTCTCCTCGCACACTTGCAACAGGCGCGAACGTGGCGAGCCTAACCTCTGCGGATTGGCAGAGTTACCGCGCGGGGTTTCGTAATGCAAAGTGATGCCGTATTTATCGGCGAGAATCTCCACCGCATCGGCGAAACCGACAGAATCGCGTTCTTCGATATAGCCGAAAACGTCACCGCCTTTACCGCAGCCGAAGCAGTGCCAGGTTCCCATACTCGGGCGCACAGCGAAGGATGGTGTTTTTTCGTCATGGAAGGGACAGAGGCCCATGTATTCGCCCGCCCCAGATCGGCGTAATTGCACGGTTTCACTGACGATCTCGTTGAGGTCAGCACGCTGGCGTACCAGCTCGATATCTTCTTGCTTGATTCGTCCTGTCATATTTACTGTGCGTCCTTACCCACATACCGAGCTGACTGCTGTTCCATAAACGTCGACGTTTCAAAAACATCATGATGCAAGCGCAAAGCTGAATTATCCGTCAAACTTGCCACCTGATCGATTGCCACGCGCAACCGCTCCCCATCGTTGTTTGCCTGCGCCCAGTCTGCCGCAAACTCGGGCTCCAGGAAGGGCGACGGCTTCTCCCCTTTTTCCATGAGAAGCGAGACGAGGTCTTGAATGACTTGCAGCTGGTAGCGATGGTAGTAGAGCTCTTCGCGCGGCTGCATGACGTAGTGCACGGCAATGCCTTTCATCGCAATAATCTCGTACTCCGTCTCTTCAGGGATGACAAGGCTCGCCGAATAGCGCGTCAGGGGGTCGTTACCGTAGGTGTCGCGCGTCGCCTGCTCCACACTCGAGCAGAACCGGCCGATCAAGCTGCTGGTCAAGTTTTTGAGCGCGGCCAGAGAGCGCCTGGTCGCCCGATAATCCAGCCCGTCTTTCCACGCTTCGAGGCGTGCTAATCTCAGGTAAGCCTGCGTGAGCTTTTCGGCTTTCCACTTTTTGCCGTACCAGTTTTGAGTGTCCTCAATGATGCGCTCCAGATTATCAACCTGGACCACGTCTGCCAGCGAGCACAAGTTCATCACCACTGCATCCTCTACGTCATGCACGCTGTAGGCGATGTCGTCGGCCAGATCCATGACTTGGCCTTCCATCGGCTTGATCACATGCCCAGGTATGCTTGCCGGCGCATCACGCCTGAGCCAGCGGAAAGCTTCTTCGTCATCAGGATAGATGCAGAATTTGAGCGAGCGAGCATCGGTAGAAAACTCAGGAGCTTGAGCATACGTCCACGGGTATTTCACCGTCGCGTCGAGGGCTGCTCGTGTGAGGTTCACTCCGGCTGGCTTGCCGTCAGGGAAGAAAACTTTGGGCTCGAGGCGCGTGACGATGCGGAAGGTTTGAGCATTGCCTTCGAAACCACCAATGGCGGTGGCAATCTGGGCGAGGGCCTTCTCTCCGTTGTGGCCGAACGGTGGATGGCCCAGGTCGTGAGCTAAGCAGGCGCAGTCCACTACGTCCGGGTCGAGGCCAAGGGCTTCGCCAATTTGACGGCCGATTTGTGCCACTTCCAGCGAGTGAGTGAGGCGGGTGCGTACGAAGTCGTCCGTGCCGGCAGTTTGAATCTGGGTTTTCGCGCCGAGCCTGCGCAGTGCGGAGGAGTGGATGAGGCGTGCGCGGTCGCGTTCGAACTCGGTTCGCTCTTGCGATTTCGCCGATTCGGGCGCCCAACGCTGCTCGTCCGCGTCAGAGTACCCCTCTAAACGGATTCGGTCAGCTGCTGTTGGCATAGCTCCTCCTTTCACGCTGTGGGGCGCTCGCGCGGTTGAACACCTGCCCCTCCCCTCTACCTAAAAACGAGGCGGGCGCGTGTTGCGCATATACGTCATGCTCGAGTGAGCCCCTCTTCTATTCTCTCGCAAAAAATCGATTCGAACAGATTTTCTGTTGCGTTGTGGAAAAGCAGAGTAAACCCTACTGTTTACTGCGTTTCGTCATTTGCCCAGAGCGATACCGGCGTGTTCGAGCATCATAAGATCAGCCTCGCTCAACACCTCACGCGCATTCTCGTAGATGCGTGGGAAGCGGGAGCCCAAGCGTGTCAAAATCTCATAGGTGATGGTGTTCGCACTTGCTGCCCATTCCTCGAGGTTGGGTTCACCATACTCGCTGCCGCGGCCAGGGCCAAAGAGCAGGACGGTCGAGCCTTCGCGAATCTGGGAAAGGAGGGACTGATAATCTGAAGCGCTTAATTCAACTAGATTGCCAGAATGATCGCGAATTTCCACCGTTTCCGCAGACAAGGCGAGCATAAATTGGTCCATGCACACCCTACCGGCAACATGAGCGATGACACTGGCCGCACTACCATCAGCAAGGCGTACAGTTCCCAGCAAAACCGGGCCACCTTGATGCTCGGTGTGCTGCCAGCCTTGCTCGTTGAAGCCAGAGGCGGAACGGGGAATGCCGTCGGAGTAGCCTACCGGGACGATGGCCAATAATGACTCATGCTGTGTGATATAAGTACGCCCGTAGCCAATCGCATGGTTGGCCGGAAGAGTGCGGACCGTCGCCAGCTGAGCTTGCAGGCGAAGAGCGGGCTTCAAGCCATAAGCCAAGCCCAACCCCATTGCAGGGTCGGCACTGTAACCATAAATTCCAATGCCGGGGCGAACCATGTCCAAGCTGATTTCGGGGCGGGTCAAACTGGCCGCAGTATTGGCCAAGTGACGCACGGAAGGGGTAAGGCCAGCTTGATCCAGCTGCTCGCTGAACCACTGGTAAGTGTTAATCTGCTCATCAGTCGAGGCGACGGAGAGCGGGTCATCTGGCACATCGGCGACGGCAAGGTGGCTAAATTGGCCGACCAGCAGCAACGGCTTGTCAGCAACCTCATCAGCAGGGTCGTTGGACGCGAGCTTTTTCAACAGGTCAAGCGCTTCAGGCAAGGCTTGTGGGGTGAACCCATTGCGCCCAAAGCCGGTGTCGCATGCCACGTGAATGCGCACGCGCTGGCCAATCTCATGAGCAAGCTCAGCAAGCTGGCGAATCTGAGAGAGCGTACTCACCGAAAAATCAATGTCGGCGCGGGCAATAGTGGCGAGGTCTTCCGTAGCCGTCCACATCCAGGTGATCATATGCGCGCGGTCAGCGCCGATACCAGCCTCACGCAAAATAAGGAGATCATGCGGCTGAGCAGCTCCAAACCAGGTCGAGCCACCGGCAAGAGCGGCAAGAGCGGTAGGCAGGAAGCCGTGGCCGTAACCGTTGGCTTTGATCACTGTGAGAACTTGCGCATTATTGTTGCGCTCGCGCAGGCTGCGCACGTTGTCGCGAATGGCAGCAAGGTCAACAATGATCTGAGCTGGGTAGCGAGTGGTGGCCTGCGGGTAAGAGTTGTCAACAGGGATGAAATCGAGTGCGCGCTCACCATGGGAGGTGTGAGAAAGATTATCAGAGTGCATTTCCTCGTGCATGAAACTATCCGTGTCGCCCGAGTCCTGAGCTTGCTGTGTACGCATGCCTTCTATTGTGCCTCGAGGTGAGGTTGTGCCACGCGAAACAGCAGACTCGCCCGCGCTGGCCTTCACATTTTATTCAGCTTTGGGCAAGCGTTATCAGTTTTCCACCACAAACGCTCATTAATACGCATACCACTGTTATACGCATACCACTGTTTTTCGGCTACGATCGAGGAAGATAACGAATCGCAGCCTCGGGAGGTTGAGTATGACCACGCGCACCGAACAGCGCACCGCCTCGGAACAGCGCAGCTCAGAACGCAACAACTCTGAGCACACTAACTCCAGTCACCGTAACACCCACCACGCCACCGAGCGCTACGCTGAGCACTATTCTCCCTCTCGTCCGCACCGCCGCCCGCGTATGAAGCGCGCACCCCACCGCATTCTGCGGGCTTGGGAACATGAACCTCTCCAAATCGTCGTCATGGGAGTTTCTGGCTCAGGCAAATCTCACACTGCGCGCAACTTGGCCGAACAGTTGGGTTTTGAGTTCGTCGAAGGCGATGAGCTGCACCCTCAAGCCAATATTGAGAAAATGGCGTCTGGCACTCCCCTCACTGACGAGGACCGGTGGCCGTGGCTTGACTCAATTAACCACATCATGCAAGAAAACGCAGAGAAGGGTGTAGGAACTGTCATCTCCTGCTCGGCGCTGAAGAAGGCCTATCGTCGTCGCCTGGAAAACAATATGTTTGATGGCGAGGTCGTTTTCATCCAGCTTGCCGCCCCGCGCGAAGTTGTGGCTTACCGCATGTCTCGCCGTCACGGTCACTTCATGCCTGCTGAGCTTCTCGATTCTCAGTACGACACTCTCGAGCCCCTTGAAGCCCAAGAGAACGGTTTCGCCGTTCAAGTCACTCTGCCTCCTCGTCGTGTGCAAGAGTCGATTCGCACGCGCTTGGAGTTGGGTGTTGATTCCGATGGTTTCGCCGATTACACGCTAGATGAGCAAGATTGCGCATTCCTCACCCTCGACATTGGCAACACTACAGTGGAAGCCTCGCTGGTGCGCGATGGCGATGTTTTCTATCGCGACCGCTTAGATACTGCTGACCTTCTGGCAGCCGAGGAGAATCACACGTCAATTCGCGAGTTGAGCGCCTTCATGAAAGACGTGGTCGCCGGTACTCCGATTTATGCGACGGTGATTTCCTCGGTCGTTCCTCGCTTGAGCTTGTCTGCTCTGCGCGCGAGCCAGTATATTCCCGCTCATTTGGCCACGCCCGTCGTTGTGGACCCTGAGCTTTCCCGCGTATATGGCTTGAGCATTCCTGTCGACCCGCGTCCAATCGGCCATGACCTTCTCGCCGATTGTGTTGCTGCTGTACCGCAGTCGAAGAAGCAGCCAGTGATCATTGTCGACATGGGAACAGCGACGAAGTTTTTGGTGCTCGTCGACGGCGTTTTCGTCGGTGCGAGTATCGCTCCTGGCATGCGCATGATGGCCGACTCGCTGACTGCCGGCACAGCGCAGCTCCCCCAGATTTCCTTGGACGAGCCTTCTGCTGCTATCAGTTATGACACGGAAAGTTGCATGCGCTCTGGCGTCTATTTTGGCGCTGTTGGTGCGATTCGCGAGACGGTTGCTCGCATTAGCGACGAGCTGGCGAGCCCCGAGTTTGCGCGCACCTTTATGGAGCAATTCCCCGAAGTGCCCCTCAACTCAGAAGTCCTGGCCAAGGCTCCACTCGTGGTGGGTTGCGGCGGCTACCACCATCGAGTGGAGAACTTTGAGCTTTTCGACACCACCACCTCAACTCTGGTTCACCAGGGCCTCGAGACTATCGGCGTGTCAACACTCACTTGGCTGTACTGCTCAACGCCCTCTGAAAATCACTAACCAGAGCGCTCATCCACTCCAAGGTCGTGGCGTACTTTTCTGGCCTGGTTTCGGTCAATTCCACAGTAGGAACGCCCGCCTTCTTCGCTGCTGCGAGCACTTGCTTGGCTGTCGAGTCTAGCTCTTGCTTGTTCACGACGAGAACGTCCGCCTTTTTGGTGTTCAGGAGCGTTTCAAAGGTGTGTAAATCTGAAGGTGCCGGCTCGGACTCATTTTGAACGGCTTGCGCGTACCCTCGAGGCGTGCGATCCGTCAAGCCCAAGTCGTGCGCCAAATAGTCGGCAACTGACTCGGTGGCCGCATACGTTAACATACGTTAAACCCTCGGATGTCGTCGAGTTTTTCTCGAGATTATCACGAATAGCAGTAATCTCCTCTTCGACTTTCTTCTCCTTCTTCAACCATGCGTTGTAGCGAGAGGAGTAGTCAGCCTTGTGCTTGCCGTCGAGCTTGACCAGCTGCTCGTAAACACCCTTGGCGAGGGCGCGGCGAGCTTGGGCAGAGAACCACAAATGAGGATTATCACCGTCTTGAGTGCCGTTTTCTTGCGCTGCGGAGACCTGCTTGGCGTTACCAGTTTGAGCGGCGTTACTCGCCCACGTGTCGTAACCGGCACCGTTGAGAACGACGAGTTGAGCCGAAGAGATGCGAGCAACATCTTGGGCTTGAGGCTCAAAATCATGCGCGTCAACAGAGGGGCTGGAGAGAATAGTTTGAACGTCAGCGTTATCTCCTGCAATCGCTTTTACCACAGAGGACCACTGGTTGACGCTCACCACCACGGAGAGCTTGCCCTCACTCGAGGAGGGTGCGAGCGGGCTTGAGCAGCCGACCATGCTCAGCACTGCGGCGAGAACGAATGCGAGCAGCGCGACCACGCGCGCACGGTTGTGAGTTGCTTGCTTGAGCGTTTCTTTCATCGATTCGTTGCGAGTCATTACATACCTTCCGGTTTACTTTCCCGTACCAAAACGTTGTCCTGATCGTAAAACTGTTGCTACCGCTGGTGTACTGAGCTGTACTCGTCGATCAACGGTTGCAAATAGTTATTCTCACCTGCGCGCTGAAGAGAACAGATCAGATTAACGAAGTTCGATGATCTCGCGCAAGAGGTAACCCTCCACAAGCCCGAGTTTTCGCTCACAGCTCAATTTGGCTGTGGAACACTCTCTCCTCCCCTGTCAGCGGATCGGTAAAACGCATGCGTCTGGCCACAAGAGCGAGCGGTGAAGAGAAATCGTCGTAGGCGCGGTCAATCACCGTGGGGTACAGATCATCGCCGAGCATCGGGCAGTTCAGTGCATTCATGTGCACGCGCAACTGATGAGTTTTACCCGTGCGCGGCCAGAGTTGGTAAATCGCCATATGCGGATTACTCGCGAGCGTCTGCTTCTCGTGTTCACTCAACTGTTCCTGTGGTTTGACAGCGATCAACGTTGTCGCATTGACAGAGTGCGCGCTCACAGAATTGGCACCGTCAGCGACATCAGAACCACCAACAGCGTCGGCATTCACCGCACCATCAGCACCGTCAGCATTGCCTTCATCCCCCAGCTCGAGTTCCGCAGCTTGGAAGATTCCCACTGTTTTCTCAATATGCGAGCTGATCTGTAAACCCCATCTGCTGGCATGACTGGCTCCCTCACCCTCGTTCACCGCCACCAGCTGGGCGCGATGCACACCGTCTTCGCTCAACCGCTGAACTAACTGCTCTCGCAGGCGAGGTTCAGCAAGAGCGCACGCCAACTCATCAGACGCCACGCACTCATACATTTTGTGCACGGCCCGGCTTTCAAACAGCTTCTGGTAGGCTCCCCGCACGCTCTTGTGCGTGGTCATGACGAGAACTCCCGCAGTCGCCCTATCGAGGCGATGGGCAAGGCTGAGCTCCTCATTTCCCGTTTTCTCGCGCATCTGGATTAGCGCAGTCTGGCGGTACCACATTCCCCTCGGCATGCTGGCCAGAAAATGCGGCTTGTCGACGACCATCAGATTGTCATCGCAATACAGCTGCTCGCAAGAAAAAGGAATCTGCGGTTCATTGACCACCCAGCGATGCTGTTTGAGTGTGCCATTGCCGATCGTTTTATCGCTCATATTCACTCAAACTCGTCGAAGCTCGCCCGCACTCACTCATACTCACTCAACCCGGTCACTCTCCCGCCCATTTTCATTCTTGCCCGCTCACACTCTCGTGCGCTTGCAAAAGAACACCGTAGGCTTGCGCGATATGGTCCACCACCGTGCTTGCTGTCAGCGGTTGGCCCAGCTGTGCGACATCGTCAAGCTCAACGTCACCTCGCAGCAGCTGCACCGCAGACTCTGGTGTGATCACCTTACTGGCCAAAGCACCGGCAACACTGTGCAGCAGCACTCCTGTTGCGCACACGGTGGCGAAGCTTACCTTATTGTCGCGCAATTTCGCACTATTTTGCGCAATCAGAGCGCCCAGAATCCCGGCCAGAATGTCACCCGTCCCCGCACTGGCCAGCCAGGTCGTTGGCGAGCTCAGCTCGTACTGTTCCTCAGGCGCAACAACATACGTCGTATTGCCTTTTAGTACGACGACGCACCCCAGATTATCAGCAACATACTTCGCGCAGTGTCGAGGTTGTTCTTCCACCCGCTGATGAGTCCAGCGCTTAGAGGTGAGCGCTGTCATCACCCGCGCCATCTCCCCCGTATGCGGAGTAATAACACAGCGCGGAGCCGAATCTTCAGCAGAAGCGCCAGTCTTTCCCACCTTCCTCGCGCCAACGAAAGCTAACAGCGCACCCGCATCAACCACAACGTACGAAGACGCAGGAGAAGTTGCGGCCGCAGACGTAGAACCAGAATTAGCGGCGCGAAGCGCGCCAAGCTCAACATAAGGATTAGATGAAGCGGACTGATAATCTTGAGCGAAAAGCTGGGAAATAAGGGGAAAGCGAGGCTCAGAAGCATCAAGGCCAGCGAAACCTGAGCCTACAACCCAGCAAGAAACGCGAGATAACGCGGAAGTGAGGCTCTCCTCATCGTCAAAAACAAGTTCGGGATGAGCGAGCAACAGGGAGGCTTTCGCCAAGCTTGGCCCCCAGAAACGGCAGTAACCAGCGCCAGCCGAACACGCAGCTGACGCTGAGAGAACGCCTGCGCCAGGGTAGCGCTCAGAACCAGTCAGGAGAGCCACTACCCCGCGTGAATATTTCGAATCTGTGCGCAAGGGTACGCTTACACACGCCTCACGAACAGAGAAAACGGTCATTCCACCGTCACCGACTTTGCCAAGTTACGAGGCTTATCAACGTCGTTACCCTTTGCCTCAGCCATGTACATGGAGAAGAGCTGCAACGGAACAACGTCGACCAGCGGGCTCATCAAAGTCGGGCACGCAGGCCTGTAGAAAACAGTATCCGCATACTTTTCAGCATCCGGATCGCCTTCCTCAGCAACGGCAATCGTGTACGCGCCACGAGCCTTCACCTCTTCAATATTGCTGATCACCTTCGAATGCAGCACATTGCGGTTACGAGCACTCGGCACAATCACCACCACCGGGGTGCCTTCATCCACCAAAGCGATCGGGCCATGCTTGAGCTCGCCGGCTGCGAAACCTTCCGTAAAGGTGTAGGCAATCTCCTTGAGCTTCAGCGCACCTTCCAAGGCCACCGGGTAGCCCACATGCCGGCCAAGGAAGAGGAAAGCCTTCGAATCGACGAGCTTGTGAGCTGTCTTCTTCACCACATCTACGTCGTTGTCGAGAACCCACTGGATCTTCTGCGGCATCTGGCGAAGAGAGCGCAGAACCTCCTGGATTTCATCAGCAAACATGACGTTCTTGACCTGAGCCAAATACAAGCCCACCAGGTAGGCGGCAGTAATCTGGGCGACGAAAGCCTTCGTCGAAGCAACAGCAACCTCAGGGCCAGCATGCGTATACAGCACAGCATCCGACTCGCGAGGAATGGACGAACCCTGCGTGTTGCACAGCGCGAGAACCTTGCTGCCTTGCTCGCGAGCGTGACGAATAGCCATGAGCGTATCCATGGTTTCGCCCGACTGGGAAATAGCAATTACCAGCGTGCGCGGCGTCAAAATCGGGTCGCGATAACGGAACTCGTGAGCGAGCTCCACTTCCACAGGAATGCGCACCCAATGCTCGATGGCGTACTTGGCCACTAAACCAGCATAGGAAGCAGTACCGCAGGCAACGACGATGATCTTGTCGACACTCTTGAGCTCCTCCACCGAAACGTGCAGCTCGTCAAGAGTGATGTGGCCTTGCAGGTCGAAGCGACCCATCAGGGTTTCGGCAACAGCCTGAGGGTCCTCATGGATTTCCTTATCCATGAAGCTTGGCCAGCCACCCTTTTGAGCAGCAGAAGCATCCCAATCAATAGTGAAACGGTGAGGCTCAACGCTATTACCGTCAAAATCGGTAATCTGAATGTCGCCACCTTCAATGCGCACGACTTCATCCTGACCCACCTCGATAGCCTTATTCGTATAAGCCACGAAAGCAGCCACATCAGAGCCCAGGAAGCTTTCGCCATCGCCTTCACCCACGACGAGTGGGGAATCGTGACGAGCACCAACAACAACCTGAGGTTCGCGCACATCAACAGCGAGAAGAGTGAAAGTACCTTCCAACATCTTGGCGGTACGGCGCATAGCCTCCATCAGATTGGGCTTGCCGGTTTCCTTTTCCACCTCGTTGGCGATGTCACCCAGAAGCTTGGCAGCAACCTCAGTATCAGTATCCGAGACGAAGTTCATGCCTTTTGCTTGCAGGTCAAACTTGAGTTTGTTGGCGTTTTCGATGATGCCGTTGTGGATCACTGCCACACGGTTATCGGCGCTCAGATGAGGGTGGGCGTTCACATCGCTTGGCTCACCGTTGGTAGCCCAGCGTGTGTGGCCAATGCCCACAGTTGCTTCTGGCAGTGGGTGGCGTTCGAGTTCCTTCTCCAAGTTGGAGAGGCGGCCAGCCTTCTTCTCGTAGGCGACATGGTGCATACCAGGAGCAACTAATGCGACACCAGCAGAGTCATAACCGCGATATTCGAGCCTTTCTAGGCCTTGAAGGCAGACTTCCAGCGGTTTGGTTGAAGCGGTCAGTGGACCAGAAAAACCAATAATTCCACACATGGGCTCTAGTCTATCGGTAGGTCATGGCTTTTGCGTGAATTCAGCTGATAATTGAGCTCGTGACATACTGGCGGCTAGTGCGCGTCGCACTCCATCAAACCGCACTCCACCAAGTTCGCACCAAGCCGCAGTTTTACCTTCTACCCGACCAGTCTCGCATATTGCGCAGCCTCAAAGCCCTCTGCATGGCTCGCTTATCTTCCGCTTCCTTAAGTGCGGCTCGCTTGTCGTATTCCTTCTTACCGCGCGCCAGAGCCACTTCCACTTTGACACGCCCGTCTTCGTTGAAATAAAGGCTCAGTGGCACCAAAGCCTCGCCCTTGGCTTCCACCGCGCGTCCCCACTTGACCATTTGGCGCTTGTGGAGCAACAGCTTCCTTTTACGCCTGGGCGCATGGTTGGTCCATGTTCCGTCCAAATACTCGGGAATATTGGCGTTTTCCAGCCACATTTCCCCGCGCTTGTCGACGGAGACGAAAGCTTGTGCGAGAGAGGCTCGCCCTTCTCTCAGGCTTTTCACCTCGGTGCCGGTCAGTGCAACGCCAGCTTCCAGCGTCTCTTCGATTTCGTAGTCGTGTCGCGCACGCTTGTTGGTGGCGATAGTCTTCTGGTTATCTTGTTTCTTCATTTCCCCTGGTCGATCTTTCCTGAGGAGTTTGTATTTCTTGAGATTATCAGTTCTGTTACTCGCTACTGTTGCTATTCTAGCGCATGCAAAAAGGCTAAGCTTATTTCCCAAGCTTAGCCTTCTGCGCAAGAGTTGTGTGATAGCTACTCTCAGTGGATGAACCAGTGCCCTGGAGCGTACAGGGTGCGGTTGGAGATCACACCCAAGCCACGAGCGTTAGATTCCGAGATGAGAATACGGTTGCCATACACTGCTTCGACGATGGCAACATGGCCGTACACCGGATCGGCACCATCCTGGCCAGGAGCGAAGACGATCACTGCACCAACAGAGGGACTTTGATCCACACGGTAACCGTAGGCGCGAGCGGAGTTTGCCCACTGTGCACCGTTGCCAAAGTAGGAGCCTACTGGCAGGCCGAGCTGGTGACGACGAACATAAGCCCACCATGTGCACTGGCCCCATGGGTAAGCATTGCCGGAATCGCCAGAGCGGAAGCCAGGGTTACTCGAGCTCGAACCACCAGAATTACCAGAGTTGGACTGTACTGGCGGATTTGCAGGAGCATGGTAGGAACCTTGGCTTTGCGACGCCTGCTGGGCAGCTCGTGCTGCAGCAGCCGCACGCTCTGCCTGGTATTGGTTCTGTGTAGCGTTCAACTGCGACTGGAGAGCAACAGCTTGAGCCGCCTGGCGAGCCGAAGCGGTAGTCAACTGTGACTGCTGAGCTTCTAGGTCGGCGCGCTCTTGAGTCGACTTTGCCACCAGAGCGTCGAGAGCCTGCTTCTTGCTTTGAGCATCCGCCTGTGCCTGCTGAGCGCGAGCATTCTCAGCATCAGCTTCTGCCTTCAATTGGGCAATACGATCGGCGATAGCTTGCAGCCTCTCCTCGCGGTTTTGCGAAAGGGAGAGATCCTCAGCAGAGGAGTTAGCAGCGTTAGCTTCTGCGCGGTCAACAGCGGCCTTCGACTGCATGGAGCTGACGAACTGGTTCGTGGACTTTGCCTGCGTTACCACCGCAACAGTGGTCGAAGCTGCGGAACCATGCATGGCCGAGCGGGCAGACTGGGCGAGTGCTGCGCGAGCATCATCATAGTTCTTACCCGTCTGAGCGATCTTGGCTTTGAGGTCAGCCTCGTCCTTCTGAGCAGCTTCCATTCTCTGCTTGGCTGCATCGGCGGCAGCTTGAGCTGTTTGAGCAGCTTGGGTTGCCTGGTCCAAAGCATCCTGTGCGGCAGGGATTTGGTTGTTGTTCAAGTCGTCGAGGGCGACGATCTTGTCGCGCAAAGCAGCGCTCACACCAGCGAGTTGGTTGCGCAGTTCATTGCTGCGTGCGCGGGCTGCATCTGCTCGAGCGCGGGCAGATTGCAACTGCGAGTAGGTCACTGCACGAGCGTTCGGAACATTGCTCTGCGTAGCCACCAGCGCAGTGCCCAGCGAAGCCATGGCGACGACAGCAACGAAAGCTGCCTGAAGCTTGCGGCTCACTGCTGAGCGCTTAACTAGCACAGTTGCACTCTTATAGGAGCGTGAATCGAGAGAATTCCAGCGCACTTCATAAGGGCTGTTATCGCAATTCTGAGGTTCCTGCTGTGAGGTTCGTCTCATACTGCGGTCCTTCTTTCCGTACTGTCCGTGGAATACGTTCTTCGGTGTAGCCCATTGTAATGGGCTTTGCTGGGAAAATTTATGCAGTTGGCAGATTTTCCCCTACCTCTTTTTAATAATGCGTTCAAAACTCTCACCAGCACTGATAATCTGGGAAAACTCTCAGAAACTGGTGAGAAAAAGCTGGCTTAAACCTTGAGGTAACGGCGCAGGGAAATAGCCGAGGCACTTGCCGAGATTGCCACTGCCAAAATAATCAGCACCGGAGAGATCAAAGCCACGTTCCTCAAATCAATGAAGTTCAACCACATTACATTCTGAGCAAGCCAGTCGGTGACGAACACCTTGACCAGCGTCGCCAAAGCAGCACACGCCAACAGCGAGCCCAACAGTGCAGCAAAGCCCGACTCAAAGATGAATGGCAGGCGAATCGTCGAGTTGCTGGCACCGACCAGCCTCTCGATTTGAGTTTGCTCACGACGGTTGGCAGCCGAAAGGCGAATCGTCGTACCGGTCAGCAAGATTGCCACGACGACCATCACCACAGCCAGAACAACGGTAACCACCGTGGCAGAGTCGAGCACAGCGAAGACCGGCTCGAAAATCTGGCGCTGATCGACAACTTCTTCCACGCCATCGCGGCCAGAGAGAACCTGCGCAACTTCTTGGTACTTCGAGGCATCCTTGAGCTTGATGCGCAAGCTATCCTGCATGTCGTTCGCAGTCAGTGTACGGCCTTGGTACACGCCGCCAGGGTACTGCTTGACGAAAGTCTGCTTGAAGAACTGTTCGCGGGAGACGTAGGTAACCTTTTGAACGCTCTTCGCCAGCTGGTTGTGAATCGTGGTGATAATCTGGGCGGTTTCCTCTTGAGTAGGAGCCTTACCCGAGGAGCAGGTAGGAGCCGTCGACGTGCCGTCTGGGCAGAGGTAAACGACGACCTCAACGCGGTCATACCATTGGGCTTGAGCCTTGTTGACTTGCACCTGCAGCAGGGCCGAGGCGCCGATGAAGACGAAGGAAATGAAAGTCACCAACGTCACCGAAATGAGCATCGAAAGGTTTCGCTTGATGGAGGTGAATGTTTCCGAGAGGATGAATCGCATTACTTGTCCTCCTTATCGTCCGAGCCATCGTTCACGCCATCGTTCAAGCCCATTCCCCAGGTCATGGTGTCCTCGGCAGACTGGAACACTTCGCCATAGCGACCGGTGTGGCCAGACCTCAAGTTGCGCGCAAGCTCAGTGATAGTGTCGGGAGCTGCGGGTGGGTTGAGTGGCTTCGATGCTTCAGCTTGATTGGCTTGCTGAGAGGCATCCTGAGAAGTTGCCTTTGAAGTTTGCTCAGAGGCCTCCTCAGAAGCTTGTTCAGTCTTGGCCTGAGCTTGAGCTTGTTCAACCTGAGCTTGAGCTTGTTCGCCGGAGGCTACATCTTGCTCGCCCGTAGCTGGAGTCTCAGCGCCCGTAGCTGCAGCGTGCACCACGGCCTGCTCCCCTGTCGGGTTAGAGACTTGAGAGGCTTGAGAGCCTTGAGCGTTCTGAGAGTCAGCCTCAGACAAGCTCGGTGGCTCGCTCTCGCTGGTAACTGCAGGCTTGGTGAGGGAAGCTTGCACGTTGCGCACAAGATTATCAGCGCCGCGACTCACGCTTACACTGCCACTGACACTCGCACCGCGACTCACACCAGCACCTCGGCGCACACCCACGTTGTGGTGGTCCGGGTTGTACAGCGAGGAATCGTAGCGGCCATGCTCCTCATCGCGCACGATCTTGCCCAAATGAACTTCCACCACGCGCTTGCGCATGGAGTTGACGATCTCCTCATTATGGGTAGCCATCACAATCGTCGTGTTCGACGTACGGTTGATGGTATCCAAAACCTGCATAATTCCCACCGAAGTGGACGGGTCTAGGTTACCCGTAGGCTCGTCGGCCAGAAGAATCTGAGGGTGGTTCACATAGGCGCGGGCGATAGCCACACGCTGCGCCTCACCACCGGAAAGCTCGTGAGGAAGACGATCTTCCATTCCTGTTAATCCGACCATTTCGAGTGCCTGCGGCACCAAAGAGCGGATTACTGAGCGGCGAGCGCCAATAACTTGGAGGGCGAAGGCGACATTTTCCCACACCGTCTTGCCTGCCAGAAGCTTGTAATCTTGGAAAACAAAGCCCAAGTTACGTCGGTACTTAGGCACTAGGCGGTTCGGAATGCGCCTGAGGTCAGTACCGGCCACATGAATTTCGCCTTCATTCGCTTCTTGTTCATGCAGCAACAGTTGGAGAAGAGTCGTCTTTCCGGAGCCGGAAGCTCCCACCAGAAAGACGAACTCTCCTCTTTCGATTGTCAAATTCACATGGCTCAACGCCGGACGCGCACCAGCTTGGTACACTTTCGTGACGTCGTGCAAGGAAATCATCGCCATTTGCTTCTCATTCCTCTTGGCTTACTCGTACCAGTGCTAGCACACGTTTCTGGAAACGAGACCGTAAAATCCCGTTTCTCAGCTAGTGGCGTGCGAATTGAGTGCGTCGTGAGCAGTTCACTCCTGCTCTTGTGCTTCTTCCTTCATCTTTTCTTGATGCCTCCAACGGATGCCCGCGTCAATAAAGGCATCGATATCTCCGTCGAAAACGGCAGCAGTGTTGGAAGTTTCATAACCGGTGCGCAAGTCCTTCACCATCTGGTAAGGGTGCAGAACGTAAGAGCGCATCTGGTCACCCCCACCATCTGGTAAGGGTGCAGAACGTAAGAGCGCATCTGGTCACCCCAGCTGGCCTTAATGTCGCCAGCGAGCTCCTTACGCTGCTTGCGCTCCTCTTCACGCTTGAGCACGAGAAGGCGCGACTCCAGAATCTGCATTGCTGCAGCACGGTTCTGAATCTGAGAGCGCTCATCCTGCATGCTCACCACGATGCCGGTTGGCAAGTGGGTGATGCGCACTGCAGAATAGGTCGTGTTCACACCCTGACCACCAGGGCCGGATGCCTGGAAGGTGTCGACACGAATATCCTTATCCGGAATCTCAATATGGTCGGTTGCTGCAACTAGAGGGATCACCTCAACAGCTGCGAATGAGGTTTGGCGGCGACCCTGATTATCAAACGGGCTGATGCGCACCAAACGATGCGTTCCGCCTTCTACCGACAGCTTTCCGTAAGCATACGGCTCGTTGACTTGGAAGGTGCACGACTTAATGCCGCCCTCTTCGGAGTAGGAGGTGTCGAGAACCTTCGTCTTCACACCGTGGCGCTCAGCCCAGCGCAGGTACATACGCTCGAGCATTTGCGCGAAATCGGTAGCATCCACACCGCCAGCACCCGAGCGAATCGTCACCACAGCTTGGCGCTCATCATATTCACCATCGAGCAGGGTGTTAATCTCCATCTCTGCCAAATCTTGACGAATTTGTGCAAGATCTTCGCTGGCTTGCTTCACCGAATCCGGGTCGTCCAAGTCATGGCCAAGCTGGTCGAGGGTTTCCACGTCGTCGAGGCGCTGGGCCATTTCGGTGACGCGGCGCAATTGAGCTTGTGCGGCAGAAAGCTGAGAGGTCACCTCTTGCGCATGGTCCTGATCGTTCCACAGGTCAGGCGCTGCAGCCTGCTGGGAGAGCTCAGCTACGCGAGCCTTAAGCTTTTCTGGGTTCAGCGCGTCAGAAATCGTTTGGAAAGTTTGGCGTGCTGCTGCCAGTTCGGTGGCGAAATCGAATTCTGCCACGTCTCATCCTTTCGCTGGTGTCACTTCACAATTTCTCAAGATTGTCAGTAACGTCTATTCTTCGTCTCTATACTTCTCAACTTCTCGCAGCGCAGGCAAGCGCAATCAGTCGCGTGCGGTGAGAATAATTGGCTCGCCCTCCGTAATGGCAATGGTGTGCTCGCTATGAGCACCGTTGGAACCATCCAGCGAGCGGATCGTCCAACCGTCGCTCTCATCCTGGTAAATTTCGTCCGTACCCTTCATCAGCCATGGCTCAATGGCGATCACCAGGCCTGGGCGCAGGCGGAAACCGCGGCCCTCACGCCCGTTGTTAGCAACAAATGGATCACCATGCATCACATGGCCCACACCGTGACCGCCAAACTCCATATTCACCAGATAGCCGTAGGAGTGTGCAACCTCACCGATGGCGTGAGAGATATCGCCAATGTGGTTGCCCGAATGTGCTTGAGCAATACCAGCTTGGAGAGCTTCCTCCGTCGCCTTGATCAAGCGCAAGTCCTCCGGGTCAGCATCCTTACCCACCACGAAGCTGATTGCGGAGTCACCCACCCAGCCGTCAACACTCAAAGCCAAGTCAAGGCTGAGCAAATCGCCATCCTTGAGCTTGTAATCGTAAGGCTTTCCGTGCAAAACAGCGTCGTTGACGGAGGTGCAAATATAGTGGCCGAACGGGCCGGTACCGAAGTCAGGAGCATAGTTGACGTAGGGGCTGGCCGCATTTTCGCGGCTTTCCACCTGCTGATGCACA
Source organism: Aeriscardovia aeriphila (assembly GCA_949290445.1). Classification (GTDB taxonomy): domain Bacteria; phylum Actinomycetota; class Actinomycetes; order Actinomycetales; family Bifidobacteriaceae; genus Aeriscardovia; species Aeriscardovia aeriphila_A. The sequence continues at coordinate 29,963 of CASERW010000033.1, forward strand.
TATTCATCAATGTCGAGCAGGTTGGTTCCTGGCTTCACTGTTTCACGCAAATGCTTGAGGATCTGGCCAACGAGCTTTCCTGCTGGTCGCATTTCCTTCACTTCTTGAGCACTCTTAATCTCGATCATGGCAGTCCTTTCCACATGCTATTGAACCAGCTCAAGCAGACACTTAGCCCAATTTCAGCTCGCCAAGATTATCAGAAACGAAAAAAGGCACAGCGCGAACGCTGTGCCTTCGCTAGCAAAGCTAGCTTCTGCGGGCAGGGCGGGATTCGAACCCGCGGACCCGAAAGTCAGCAGTTTTCAAGACTGTCTCCTTCGACCGCTCGGACACCTGCCCAAGTGCTTAAGCACCGCTAACAGTATACAAGCATGCACGATTAACACGCAGTGATAATCTCAAGCAATACTGAAGGCGCCTAAGCAAGCGCAAACTCAGGCAGTGAGCTTACGAGTAGAAGGCTTGATAACCTCCTGCCCACCCATGTACGGGCGCATCGCCTCAGGAATGACGATGGAGCCATCAGCCTGCTGGTGGTTCTCCAAAATGGCGACCAGCCAGCGAGTCGTAGCCAAAGTGCCATTCAAAGTAGCGCACGAAGCAGTGCTACCATCCTCAGTACGGTAACGAATGTTCAAACGACGAGCCTGGTACTCCGCGCAATTCGAAGTCGACGTGAGCTCACGGTAACGGCCCTGAGTAGGAACCCAAGCCTCGTTATCGAACTTACGGGCAGCAGAAGCACCCAAATCACCAGCAGCAGTATCGATGGTGCGGAATGGAACTTCCATCTTATTGAGCATGTCCCATTCCATGTGCAGCAGCTGCTGATGCATGTCGCGAGCCTCTTCAGGCTTGCAGTAGACGAACATCTCCACCTTGTTGAACTGGTGGACGCGGATGATGCCGTGGGTATCCTTACCAGCAGCACCAGCCTCGCGACGGTAGCAGGAAGACCAGCCACAGTACTTGATTGGGCCGTCAGCCAGGTTGAGAATCTCGTTCTCATGCATACCAGCCAAAGCAACCTCAGAGGTGCCCACCAGGTACTGGTCATCAGGCTCGCGCAGGCGGTAAATCTCGTCCGCATGAGCATTCAAGAAGCCAGTTCCTCCCATCACTTCTGGACGAACCAGCGTCGGAGTGATGACGTTTTGGAAGCCATGTTCGCGAGCGAGGTCGAATGCCATGGTGAGCATGGCGATCTCCATGCGGGCAACGTCATTCTTCAAGAAGTAGAAGCGAGAACCACCTACCTTGGCGCCACGCTGCACGTCGATGCCGTCGACGAGCTCGCCCAGCTCCAAGTGGTCCTTTGGCTCGAAGCCTTCAGCCTTGAAGTCACGAATAGTGCCCGTCTTCTGCACGACGACGTAATCGTCCTCGCCGCCTTCAGGAGCTTCTGGCTCAACAATATTCGAGAGCTTCCAAGCTGCAGCGTGGTAATCTGCATAAGCCTTGTCAGAATCAGCCTTAAGCTTCTCCACCTTGTCGGAGAAAGCCTTGACTTCGGCCAGAACTTCAGCCTTCTTGTCCTTCGGGGCAGCAGCAACCTTCTTGCCCATGCTCTTCTGCTCAGCGCGAGCGTCTTCGAACTTCTTCAAAGACTCACGGCGCAAAGTATCGAGAGCCAACACCTCATCAACGAGCTCAACGGACTCGCCACGCTTACGCTGAGATTCGCGGACAACATCCGGATTCTCACGAATAAAGTTAATGTCAAGCATGGCTCTAGAGTAACGCTCAAAGCTGACAGGACAACACGGCAAGCTGTGTAAATTCACGCCTTTCGCCATACTTGTGTATATGAACTTCTCCGATGGCATTTCCGGGCTGGAATGGCTGGCTATCATCGCGCTGGTGCTCGCGTTCATCGTGCTGTGGCGCCTCATTTTGCGTGCCCTCGCCCATGCCCGCCATCGTCAAGAAGAAATCTCGGCTATCAACTCGAGGCGCAATGACCCTGCTGAATATGCTTTCATTGTGAACCCCTCCAAGCCGGGTGCTCAGCAAATTACGGAGCATATTCTCGCGTTTTGCCGCGCTCAAGGCGTTCCTGAGCCGCTCATCATCGAAACTCAGCTCGACAAAGATGGTGAGGCGTGCGCTCAGGAGGCTATTGCTCGGGGTGCGCAGGTGATTGTTGCTGTGGGCGGTGATGGAACGGTGCGAACCGTTGCAGCCGGTGTCGAAGGCACGAACCATCCCCTCGCTGTCATCCCTATTGGTACTGCTAATCTTTTTGCCAGGAACCTCGGTATTCCGCTCAAACTGGACGATGCCTTGAGGGTTGCGCTTTCCCATGGCTCTCGTCGCGTCGACATGGGTTGCATGACGCTTCCAGATTCTCACCGCGCCAAAGACAGGCGTGGGCATGGCTTCCTGCTGATTTCCGGCATTGGCTTTGACGCCACCATGATGGCCACGACTGACCCGCGTTTGAAAGGCAGGATGGGCTGGCTCGCGTATGGCGTCGCCGGTATGAAGCACCTTTTTGACCGCAAACAGATTGGCACTATTGCCATTACCGACCGCGATGGCGATATTCACACCTTCCGTGACGTGCAATTCCGCACTTTCTTGGTGGGCAACTGCGGTGCTATGTGGGCAACTGCGGTGCTATCCCGATGGTGAGCTTGATGCCAGAGGCCGATTATTCTGACGGTTTGCTCGACTTTGAGTTGCTCGACACGGACGGTGGAATTATTGGCTGGGCGAACCTTGCCCAAGACCTTTTCTACCAGACAATTTGGGGGCGTTCGGGCAAGAGGCTGGGTTCAGTGGGTTCCACTGTGGACCATATGCAGGGGACGCATGCGGAAATCTGGCTGAACCATTCGGCGTATGCGGAGGTTGATGGTGACCTTCTGTCGCAGACGAAGCATGTGAGCATTGATGTGCATCATCGCTCG